>NZ_JAGRQM010000014.1:0-131950 GCF_018132775.1 Gordonia sp. SCSIO 19800
GGGTGGGGACTTTTATCTGGCCACCAGCGGGGACCTCGACCTGGCCACCAATGGGGACTTTCTCACGGCCATGGACACTCATACTCCGTTCCGGGACGCGTTCACCTTGAAGAAATGGGAGAGGAACGTCGTCTAGACGAACTAATCCGACTCGCAGTTGCGCGGCCGACTCTGAGGGTGTCGAGCTGGCCTGGGATAGTTTGCAGATGGTAGACGCCAAAAAGAGGCCCGCAGGTCACCTCGACCTGCCATTCCGAACCTGGATTGAGTACTACCAGGATGCACTGAACCTGGTCCACTTGACCTATGGCGGACTCAACAGCATCGATTTCCGCATCGAATTGGGTGACATACTCAGAGGCTTCAGGCTCGAGGTGGAGCGGGGGCGCGACCAGGTGCTACGAGATGCTCTACTAGTGAAGTCGAGGGACGCTCATCGGGAAATAGATGCTGACTATCCGGTCCTCCACGCCCATACCCTCCTGGGACTATGGGGTGCGCTTGAGCGATTAATCGAAGATATATTCATAACGTCGATACTGTACGAACCCTCGCTACTTGCCCACGAGAGATTGAGTAGGGTGAAACTACCTGTTGACGTCATTCTGGGGAGCGGTGAGGATCGCGCCAATGCCATACTTGCAGAATTCATTCGAACTATAGGTGCCGACCAAAAGAAGGGTGTTGGGCAGTTCGAAGCTCTGTTGAAACCGGTTCTGCTCGACGGGCAAGTTCCGAGGGTTGTGCGTGATTCGGTGTTGTTGGCCCAGCAAATAAGGCATGTGTGGGCGCATCGTGGTGGTGTTGCCGATGCGAAGTTCGTGGAGTCATGCAGTTCACGCGCCTCGGTCGGAGACAAGCTGCTGATAGGTTCGAGTGAGTTCCATCATCTCTCTGACGGAATTCAAATGTACGGACTCGTTGTTCTCAACCGGCACTTTCTTAATTCTGGAATGCCCATTCGTACGACGATCGTGCCGGGGTACGAGGGTATCTGGGACGAAATCGGAATGGGCGGCAACGACATCAACGCCGAAGAGGACGCCCCTCGAGACGCACCCGAGGGGCCTCTGTTCAGTAACGAGCCTTGGTAGTTTAGTTTCCTCCGCTGCTCGTGCTGCTGCGCGGGCCTCAGCGCGACGCTCGGAGCATGCGGCGTGCTGCTTCGCGGGGCTTCGTTGCTTGCGTCTTGCTAAACGCGTAGCGACCCGTGTCGGATCCTTGTCGACAGCGATCGCGCGCAGGTATGTGCGGAACTCCTTCGCGCTGCGACCAACGTGCTCGGCAACTCACTCGCGGACCACTTCGGACGGGCTGAGGTCTGTCGTGCCTTTCCGTCTGCGCGGATGACGTCAGCACGATGAAGCAATTAAGCCACAAACCCGAACATGCGTCGGAAATTCGCCTTGTCAGACCGCAGGCTGCGCTGTGAACCACCGCACGCGATACGACGCCTTATCACGTACCACCGACAATGTTCGCGAAGCGACAGGACGACGAAACGCATTGCGCGCCAGACCTATAGCGGCTACACTCGAACATGTATTCGCGCAATCGTCCCCGGGGGTGACAATGTCTGACGAGTCAATCACGGCGCAACCGCGCGCCGTCGAGTTGGTGGCCGAGCTGCACGCGACCCTCGACGAACTGCAGACCGTCGACTTGTCTCAGTGCACCGACGAAGAACTGATGGAAGTCGCCGCCGCGACCGAACGCGCGATCGCGCGAACCACTTACGCCGGCGACCGGCAAATCGCCGAAATCGAGGCTCGTGATCTGCCCCGCAAGACCGGCTGCCGCACTCTCATGCAGTTCATGACCCACCGACTGCGGATCTCCAACCCGCTGCGTCGACGCAAGCAGCTGAACGCCACCGCCGCGCTGACTTGTCTCAACGGCGACCGTCTCGAACCTTAACACCCCACGCTGGCAGAGGCTTTCGCCAAAGGTGCCGTGGGAACCGGGCACGTCCAGGCCGCCATGGATGTCCTCGACCAGATCCCGCATGCTGTCGAACACGACATCAAGGTCGCCGCCGAGCGACAGATGGCCGAGATCGCCGAAGCCCACACGCCTGCCGAGATCACCCAGCTCGGCTCGCGGCTGGTTGCCCACCTCGACCCCGACGGCACACTGTCCGACGACACCGACCAGAAACGACGCCGCGGCCTGTGGATCGGACGCCAACGCGCCGACGGCACCGCCAAGATCTCCGGCACCCTGACACCCGCACTCCACGCCCGACTCACCATGATGTTCGCCGTCTGGGGCAAACCCGGACTCAACAACCCCGACGACCCCGCCTCACCCCAAGGCCCGGCCGCCACCGCCGACCCTGACGCCCTGGCCGCGGCAGTCGACCGCGACGGTCGCACTCTCGCCCAGACGAATCATGATGCACTCGACGCCGCACTGGCCGCCGGCTTCGCCGACGGCGCACTCGGTACCTCGCACCGCGGGCTACCCGTGCAACTGATCGTCAAAGCCGACCTCTCCGACCTGATCCGGGGTGCCGGACTCGCGACCACCGCCACCGGCACCCTGGTGCCCATCCGGGACCTGATCGCGATGGCCGGTGACGTCCAGCCATGGTTGGCGATCTTCAAAGACGCCACCACCGTCCCGCTGCACTTCGGGCGCGGCAAACGCCTCGCCACCCGCGAACAACGACTCGTCTCCTTCGCCCGCCCCTACGGGGAAGTGTGCTCGGCACCCGGCTGCGATCAGCCCGCCACCCACATCGAGCTTCATCACGCCGAACGAGACTGGGCCAAGGGCGGTCTCACCGACATCGACGATCTCGCGCCGGCTTGCCCGCGACACAACCGGATGGTCGGCGACAATCCCGGCCAGTACACCACGCACATCGAGCGCTCGGGACCTGATGAAGGCCGCTGCGTCTGGCGATTGAACGCCGAACCCGGCGCCCCACCCAATCCCGGTCGCCTGAACCGCGGACCCGACATACCGCGGCGGTTCGCAGAACACCTGAACACCGTGCGCGACGAGATCCACGGACCACCACCGCGGCCCGGCGGTCAGACGCGCCCGACCCTTCGTGACGCGCCCTCCGCAAGCTCCGGGCGCTCCTCAGGGAACCGGGCTGACGCGCCTTCCGCAAGCTCCGCAGGGAGCAGGGGGCCCGGCGATCAAGCGCGCCGCTCATGGCTGAAAACCAGCCACGTCATCGACGTCCGACCGCCACTGCGCGTGCGTCGCAGCACCCGTCCATCACCGGTCGAGGCCCACCTCGCGGAGCTCCTCGGCGACGACCCGCTGGTACGCAACGCAACAGGGACGTTCTTCGGACAGCCCTAGAACAACGTATTCGGCCGGACGTAGTTGGCGAGGTCGACGAGCATGAACCGGTGGTCCCGGTTGGTGCGGGTCAGGCGGGCCAGCTGGCGCAGCGAACGTTCGGTGCCGGTGCGGATGCCGTACTCGGTGAACGGGAAACCGAGCAGCGTCGAGGGTTCGTTGTCCTGCTTGGCGTCGTCGGGATTGTCGTGGATCCAGCCCAGCGCGGTGCCCAGCACGATGAGTAGCATCCGGGCCTTGCGTGGTTCGGTGTCCGGGATCTGCTCGAGACGGCGTGCGGCCTCGACGATCTGCTCGCGGGTCACCTGCGAGGTGGGTCGGCCGTGCACGAGCGCGATGATCGCCGTCGCACGCGCGGTGTTGAAGTGGCGGCTGGTGGCCGGGACCTCGTCGAGCGGCTGGATCGCGGCGTCGATGTCACCGGCCGCCACGGCGAGCCGGGCCAGACCGAACGCGGCGGTCACGATGCTGTGATCGGTCAACCACAGATCGTGATAGTGATGTTGCGCAACGTCATACAGTTTGGCGATCTTCTCCGCGGACTTCGCCGGGCCTTTCTCGTCGGCCAGCCAGCGGCCGATGAGTTCGGCGGTGCCGGCGACGGCGAGCTTGGGCGCGACCTCGCCCGGCATCGCGCCGAGCACCTCGTCGAAGCGCTCGTAGGCCAGTTCGGGTTCGTCGTTCATCAACGCGCAGATGCCCATGTACCACTCGACCCGCCACGAATCACCGTGGTGGGCGCGGACTTCCTGGAGAAGGGCGAGCGCGGTGTCGACGTCGTCGAGCTGCAGATGCGCGCGGGCCTCGGCGAGATCGATCTCCCGTGACGGGTGGGCGTTCTTGACCGGCCGGCCGCCGAAGAGCGAGGCGAAACCCTCTGCCCGGGCGGTGTTGATGGAATCAAGGGTCTGTCGCGGGTCCGACAGCGCCGCCGAGGTGAGCAGACTCGCCGCCGGGTCGAGGGGGTTGACCAGCGGGACGGGCAGGGCGTTGGCGATGTCGACCGGATCGTAGAACGCCGCCTGATCGGGGTCGAAGAAGCCATCGACCGGCGCGAGCATCAGGTCCGTGCCGAACGTCGAGCGCTGCGGGGTGAAGACCGTGGACAGCGCGGGCCGCGGGACCCCCGTGTGCACGGCGACCGTCTCGCGCAACACATTCAGCACCTGAGTGCTCATCTCCTCCGCGGAGACGAACCGATCGGCCGGGTCGGGGGCGGTGGCGCGTTGCAGGAGGCGGTAGTACGACGGATTGTTGCGGAAGACAGGCGTTTTCGACGCGGCGGGCAGACCGTCGACGTAGCGTCCGTTCCGCATCTCCATCGGCACGGTCAGGACCGCGAGAGTGCGTCCGATGCTGTAGATGTCGGTCGCGATCTGCGGTCCGGTCTTGACGATCTCCGGTGCCTGGAACCCGGGCGTGCCGTAGAGGTGCCCGTAGCCGTTGATCGGCGAGACGGCGCCGAGGTCGATCAGCTTCACCTCGTCGCTGCCGACCATGATGTTCTCGGGTTTCACGTCGTTGTAGACCAGGCCGACCGAGTGCAGATAGCCCACGGCGAGAAGCACTTCCAGGATGTAGGCCAGGCCCTGCTCCACCGACAGCAGGGAGTTGTCCGGATCGCCCGCGGTGATCTGTTTGAGCGTCTGGCCGCCGATGTACTCCATCACGATGTATCCGAAGCGGTCATCGTCGCCGACGTGCTCGACGAAGTTGTAGATCTTGACGATCCCGGGATGGTTGACCGAGGCCAGGAACTGCCGTTCCGCGACCGCGACGCGCTGCGCCTCCGAATCCGAGGAATTCAGCAGGCCTTTGAGGACGACGGGCCGGTCGCTCACGTTGCGGTCGATGGCCAGGTAGATCCAGCCGAGGCCGCCGTGGGCGATGGCGCCGGCGATCTCGTACTGGTCGGCGACCAATGTTCCGGGAGCCAGTCCCGGGACGAAGGAGTACCGGGCGCCGCAGTTGCCACAGTCGCCGGTCGGGGGACCGGCGCCCTCGCCCTCGGCTCGACCGACGGGTTTGCCGCAGCGCCAGCAGAACCGCTTGCTGTCGGCGATCACCGGGTCGTCGATGACGGCGTCCTCGGGCTCGATGTCGGTGATCTTCGGCATCTCGACCAGGCCGCTGCCGATCCGTCGCTCGTGCACCGGAGGCCGACGCCGCGGAACCAGACGCCGGCCGAGCGGACCGGAGTCGGGTTCGGGATGGGGCACGGCCGGACGCTGCCGTTCGACGCGGTCGGTCCGGTCGTCGGGGTCGACCCCGACGGTGAACACCGGTGCGACGGCCTGGGTTCCGACATCCGGGTCGGTGCGTCGGCCGGGCCGGGGGTCGGTGGTGTCGGCCATGTCGTCGGGGCCCTCGGTCAGCGCCGCCAGGTCGGCCCGCTGGGTGCCGACGTCGACCACCTTCGCGGTCGTCTCGGCGTCCTCACCACCGGGACGGCCACCGCCCGGGCCGGGACCGTCGAGGTCGGCGTCGTCGTCGCCGAGCAGGGCGTCGAGCGAGACCCGCTGGGTGCCGAGGTCGTCGCCCCGGTCGCCGTGGGTGACGTCGTCTGTGTCGTGCCCGTTCCGGGCCGCGTCGTCCATGGGCATCAGTCCCGGTAATACGGCTGGGGAGCGCCGTACCCACTGTCGAGGATGGACAGCCACCGGTCCCGGATCTCCTGCCATCGGCCGGTCACCCGGATGCGCTCGAGCACGCCGTTGACGAACCGGATCATATCGTCCTGGCCCTTGGGAATCCCGACGCCGTAGAACTCCTCGCCGAGGCTGGGACCGACGACCCGCAACCACGGATCCTGTGCGGCGAGACCGGCGAGGATCGCGTCGTCGGTGGTCGCCGCGTCGATCTGACCCTGCTGCATCAGGACCAGGCAATCGGCCCAGGTCGTCGTGCTGACGATCGTGGCTCGGGGCTGGATGGCCTGGATACGACCGATCGAGGTGGTCCCGCGCGCGGCGCAGACCCGCTTGTCGGCGAGCTGCGCCGGACCGGTCACGTTGGAGTTCCGGAACGACAGGATGCGCTGGGACGCGACGTAATAGGGAGCCGAGAAACTGATGTCGCGCAACCGGTCGCAGGTGATGCTCATCGTCTTGATCACCAGATCGACCGTCATGTCCCGCAGGGCGTCGATCCGCTGGGCGGAACTCAACACCTGGAACTCGACGCGGCGGTCGTCGCCGAAGATGGCGCCGGCGATCTCGTGCGCGATGTCGACGTCGAAGCCCTGGATGTCGCCGGTGATCGGGTCGCGGAAGCTGAACAGGTTGGACCCGATGTCGAGCCCGACGATGAGCCGGCCCCGCTCGAGGATGCCGGCCATCGTCGAATTGATCGGCATCTGACGCGGCGGCGGCATCTGGGCGGGCGGCCGCAGGGTCAGGGTCGCGTTGCAGGCCTCGGAACTCGGCGGCGGTTCGACGGGCACGTCGACCTGGACGCCGGGCAGCATCGGTTGCCCGGCGGTCGCCGTCGGCGGGGGTGATTCAGGTGCGGGGAAACGCACGCACCCGGTGGCGACGAGGCCGGTGAGCGCGAGCAGGACCACGACGGTCAGCAGGCGGCGAGGCGAGGAGACGGTCATCATCGGTACTCCCGGATGCGCGGTATGAGACCGCCCACGACCGCGACTCCGGCGAAGACGGTGAGCAGCAGGATGCCGGTGCCGGTGAACCCGAGGACCCGTTGCGCGGTGTTGATGTCGTCCCGGAAGGAGTTCCGCGCAGTCGTGATCGCATCGACCAGCGCGGTGTCCACCGCGGTGTAGGCGCGCGCCGAACTGTCCGGTCCGTCGCCGACGGTGTGCAGGCGCGCGAGACCGAAGTTGCCGGTCTGGATGTAGCGGCGAACCGCGGCGTCGGTGCGGCGCCACTCGGTCAGCGCCGCCGTGACCGTGTCCAGTTGTTCGCCGGTGACCGCGCTGTCGCCGTCTTCGGTGCCCTCGCGGACGTCGTCGACGATGTTGCCGATCTCGCTGGTCGCCGCGGAGAAGCTGCGCTCGAGACCGCCCTGATCACCGCGGCGGATGAGCGAGAGCGTCTCGGCCGACCGCGCCTGCTGGGTCAGGATCCGGGCGGCGGTCAGGTCGCGGAGCGGGTCGGCGCCCTCGGTGCGGGCGTCGCTGGTGGCGGCCACCGACATCAGACCGGAGGCGAGCAACCACAGGGTTCCGACGCTGAGGGCGAAGATGGCCGCCACGATGCCGATGTTGAACCGCCGCCGGGTCCGCCGAGCGAGATAGCGCGACGTCAGGATCAGCGCGGCGAGCAGGAACAGCAGCGGCGCGTACACGGTCCAGGGTGGACGGGTGAGGGTCTGCTGGGGGTCGGCGATGGCCATCGATCGCCGTTCGTAGAGGCGCTGGGCGGCCGGGAGGATCTGGTCCTGCATCATCGACGACGCCTGGCCGAGATACGCCGATCCCACCGGGTTGCCGAGCCGGTTGTTCGTCCGCGCCGTCTCGATGAGTCCGCTGTAGACCGGGATCGAGGTGGACAGGGTCTCGAGATCGGCGCTGACCGCCTGCTCGGCCCGGTCCGACACCATGCCGGAACCGGGTTCGCTGGAGGTGCCGGTGGCCAGGATCAGCGACGACGACGCCGTCGCCAGCGCGTCGGAGTAGCGCTGCCGCAGATCGGGGGTCTCCAGTCCGCCGGAGATGAACGCCGCGTTCGCCGACGCGTCGGCGATCGACAGCGAGCTGTAGAGAACCTGCGCGGCCTCGGCGAGCGGTTCGGTCCGATCGATGAGGCGCTGCAGAGTCTGGGTGCGGTCTTCCAGCACCGTTGATGCGTACAGGCCGGTGCTCAGACAGCCGAGCGCCAGGATTCCGCAGATGATGATCAGCTTGCCCGGGGTCGTGACGGCGAAGTGGCGCAGGGTCTGGAACGGGGACTGGGCGCGTTCCCGGGCGGTGGCGACGAGTTCGCGTCGGTCGGCGAGCACCTGGCGAATCGGGGGTGAGGCCTGTGCCGGACGGATCGTGCGACCGCCACGCGTCAGCGCCGTCCGCACGGAGGACGCGTCGCCGGTCACCTACCTGATCCCTTCTCGAACGCTGGATCGTCTCCGGTGCGGTCCTACGGTCACCGGTTCCCCGTTCCGGATTCGCGTGACCGGGCGATCAACGTCAGGGGTTGTGTCATCTGGGTCATCGTTCACCGGGTCGTGCGTGTTTCACCCTATGTCATCGTGCCGGGTTCCTCCCGAGTCGACCGGCGCCGCGCCGCCGACCTCGGCGGTTCGCGCGTGCCGGGTGCTCGCCGACGGCACCTCGTGGTTCCGAGCCGCGATGAGAGGGCTTCGCGGTCTCCCTGGCAGGTGTTGCGCATCTCACTTACGGTGGAGGCACCCGGTCGGGGCGACCGGGTTGCGAGGAGGCGTGGTGCGCGGCGACGGCGACGGCTGGGTGATCGATCCCGATGGTTCTCGATATTGGGGTATCCACGGTGCGGCAGGTCTGCTGCTGCGGGCACCGCTGCCGGACGGATCGACCGGGGTGCTTCTCCAACACCGCGCCGCGTGGTCGCATCAGGGCGGCACGTGGGCGCTGCCCGGCGGGGCCCGCGACTCGCACGAGGGTGCCATCGACACCGCGATCCGCGAGGCCGAGGAAGAAGCCGGGATCACCGCCGACGATCTGCGCGTCGTCGCAGCGGTCGTCACCCTCGAGGCGCCCGGCGGATGGACCTACACGACGGTCATCGCCGAGACGGACTCGCCGGTCCGCACGGTCGCCAACTTCGAATCCACGGAACTGCGATGGGTCGACGAGAAGCGCGTCGATCAACTACCGCTGCACCCCGCGTTCGGACTCGCGTGGCCCGTCCTCCGCGACCGGATCGCGATGTTGGATCCCCAGAGCTGATCACCGCTCCCTGAGGAGCCCGGGGTCACACCCCGGCGCGGTCGGACTCCAGCAGTCGGTTCGCCCCGGCGACCAGCGCGTGGACGTTCGCCTCGTCGCTGCTCGCGCCCTCACCGACGGCCCAGGCCTGCCGGCCGTCGTGCTCGCACAGCAGGAACGTCGTGACCATGCCGTCGACGACCCGCTGGTGCAGCCGGACGATCTGAACCGGGGCGCCGACGTCGTAGAGGATCGAGGTCATCGCACCGACGGGGCCGGCGGCGACGGCGCTGCGGGACATGATGCGGTCGGCGATCGCGAGCGTCGCGCGGCACTCGACCAGGTCGCCCGAGTACGGGACGGCAGAGAAGGAGCCCAGCCGGATCGTGCCGCCACGGGAGTACTCGTCGGTGAATTCCGGCCAGGTCATCCCGGCGGCCTCCTCGTGCATCCCAGGGGGAAGCGGGCGGCCGAAACGTGCGGCGAAGTGGTCGCCGCCGTGCCGGTCGTCGCGCTCGGTCCACGAACAGGATCGACGAGGTAGATGAAGAGGGTGCATCTCGAAAACCGATTTCGGTCGAAGAACGGATGACCGACTGGAGAGCGCAACCGACCCGCAGCGGGGGGTCGGTCAGATTCAGACCCCGCTGCGGCGGGTTACGAGAACGCTCGTGATGCACAACATGATCGGTCCACCATAGACCCGCGACACCGACCGGGCAAACGTGTTTCCGCCAGGGAACCGCTAGAGCATCGCGGCGAGGTCGCCGGCTGCGGCGGCCGGGTCGTCGGCCGCGGTGATGGCCCGCACGACGACGATGCGCCGCGCCCCGAGCGCGGTGACCTCCCCGACGCGGCCGGCGTCGACCCCGCCGATGGCGAACCACGGCTTGGCTGATTGTGTTGCGGCCGTTGAGGACACGAGGTCGAGGCCGGCGGCGGCGCGGCCCGGTTTGGTGGGGGTGGTCCAGCACGGACCGACGCAGAAGTAGTCGACGTCGTCGTCGGCGATCGCGGCGGCAGCCTGCTCGGGGTCGTGGGTCGAGGCGCCGATGACGACGTCCGGTCCGACGATCCGGCGGGCCGCCGACGGCGACAGGTCGCCCTGTCCGACGTGCAGGACATCGGCCCCGGAGAGCGCCGCGATGTCGGCGCGGTCGTTGACCGCCAGCAGGGCACCGTGCGCGTCGGCGACCGTCCGCATGCCCGCGAGGATCTCGAGTTCCTCGCCCGCCTCCAGGGTCCCGAATTCGCGCTCACCCGGCGAGTTCTTGTCGCGCAGCTGCACGATGTCGACGCCGCCCGCGAGCGCCGCGTCGACGAAGTCGAGCAGATCACCGCGTTCGCGCCGGGCGTCGGTGCACAGGTACAGGCGGGCCGTGGAGAGCCGCCGGCGACGGTCCGTCGCGGAGCCGGGGTCCGTCGACGCGGAGCTGGTGCGGTTCGGGGTCGTCACGCCGACCAGGCTAACCGGACCCCCGACGCCCCGGCGTAGGGTGGATCGCACGAACACACGGGAGTCCGGATCGGCCGGGCTGAGAGTGCGGACAGATTCCGCTGACCGTCGAACCTGATCCGGGTCATTCCGGCGAAGGAAGGTGATTCCCAGCGTGGATTCCCCACCGCAGCGCCCTGCCCACCGCGCCCTGACGGTCGTCGGGGGCGGTGTCATCGGGCTGACCTGTGCGCTCACCGCGGCCGACGCCGGATGGCGGGTTCGCGTCCTCGACGCCGGCACCGACGAGCGCGCGTCCTGGGTCGCCGGCGGCATGCTCGGTTCACTCGGCGAGGGTCATCCCGGCGAGGACGCGTCCCTGGCCCTGTCGGTCGAATCGGTCCGGCTGTGGCCGGCGCTCGTGAAGCGGCTCGACGACCCGGGTGTCGTCACCGCCACCGACTCGCTGTTCGTCGCGGCCTCGGCCACCGACATCGAATACCTGCGGCATCTCGCCGATTTCGTCTGGGCCGGGCAGCCCGCCACCGATGCCGCGCTGCAGTCGGTGACCGGCCGCGACATCCGGACCCTGGAACCGTCGCTGAGCTCTCGACTGGTCGGTGGCTACCGCGCGGTCGGCGAGTGGTCCGTCGACAACCGGCGGCTGCTCGAGGCGTTGCGCGCCGCCGCGACGTCGGCGGGTGCCGAGTTGGTCTCCGCGCGCGTCGAATCCCTGGCCGACCTCGACGACCTCGGTTCCGACACCCAGATCCTGCTCGCCGCTGGACTGGGCACCGCGGCCCTCTGGCCGGGTGTGGACCTGCATGCGGCGAAGGGGGAGATCCTCCGCCTGCACCGCACGCGCTGGTCGGTGCCGCCGCCCGGTCACGTCGTCCGGGCACGCCTCCACGGGCGGGCCGTGTACCTGGTGCCGCGCGAGGACGGAGTCGTCGTCGGCGCCACCCAGTACGAGGCCGAGGGGACGGCCGACCGCGCGCCGCAGGCCGGCGGGGTCGCGGATCTGCTCGCCGACGCGATCGAGGTCTTCCCCGGGCTGCGGACCTACGAACTGACCGAAGCGGGGGCCGGTCTGCGGCCGTGCACCGCGGACGGATTGCCGATCGTCACCCGTGTGGACACACGAACGGTCGTGGCGACCGGGCACGGGCGCAACGGGATCGTCCTCGCCCCGGGCACCGCCGCCCGCGTGTTGTCGATTCTGGAAGGAGCAGAGGAATGAGTATCACCGCCAGCATCACCGTCAACGGCAAGAGCGTCGACGTCGGCGCCGACACGTCGGTGCGCGACGTCGTCACCGGGCTGGGGTTGCCGGACCGGGGGATCGCGGTCGCGGTGGACGGCGCGGTCGTCCCGCGCGGCCGCTGGGACCGGCACACGATGACCGACGGTGCCGTCGTCGAGATCGTCACGGCGGTGCAGGGTGGCTGACCTCGCCGATCTGAAGCCCGACGCCTCGCGGACCGAGCAGAAGTCCGGCGACGAGACGATCCCGGATGCGGACCATCTGCGCATCGCCGGTCGCGACTTCTCGTCGCGACTCATCACCGGTACCGGCGGCGCGTCGAATCTCGCGACCCTGGAACGCGCGCTGGTCGCGTCGGGGACCGAGCTGACCACCGTCGCGGTTCGGCGCGTCGACGCGGCCTCGGGCACCGGGGTCTTCGATCTGCTGCGCCGGCTCGACATCGCCGTCCTGCCCAACACCGCGGGCTGTCACACCACCGCCGAGGCGGTCCTGACCGCCCAGCTGGCGCGCGAGGCGTTCGAGACCGACTGGGTGAAGCTCGAGGTGGTCGCCGACGAACGCACCCTGATGCCCGACGCCATCGAACTCGTCGACGCCGCGGCCGCACTGGTGGCCGACGGTTTCGTCGTGCTGGCCTACACCAACGACGATCCGGTCCTGGCCGCGCGACTCGCCGATCTCGGGGTGGCGGCGGTGATGCCCCTCGGATCGCCCATCGGGACCGGACTCGGAATCCTCAACCCGCACAACATCGAGATGATCGTCGACGACTGCCACACCCGCTTCGACGACCCGCTGCCGGTCATTCTCGACGCGGGCATCGGCACGGCGAGCGACGCGGCCCTGGCGATGGAACTCGGTTGCGACGGCGTGCTTCTGGCCACCGCCGTGACCCGGGCGGAGAACCCTGAACTGATGGCGACGGCGATGCGGCACGCGGTGACCGCGGGCCGCCTGGCCGCGCGTGCGGGCCGGATCCCCAAGCGTTTCTGGGCGCACGCGTCCTCACCCGGGCGCGACCGGGACTGACCCGCGGTCCCGCGGCAGGCCGTCCGAATGACAGACCGGGCCGCTCGGGGTTCGGCGGCTATGGTCGAGTCGTGTTGCAGGTAGCGAATCTGACGAAGGACTTCGGCGGTCAACGCGCGGTCGACGACCTCACCTTCGAGGTGGGGCCGGGACGGGTCACCGGTTTCCTGGGCCCCAACGGTGCGGGTAAGTCGACGACCATGCGGATGATGCTCGGACTCGACCGTTCGACATCGGGCACGGCGACGATCAACGGGCAGCGCTACCGGGACCTCGAGCATCCGCTGCGGCAGGTCGGTGCGCTGCTCGACGCCCGGTGGGTGCATCCCAATCGCAGTGCGCGGTCCCACTTGCGGTGGCTCGCGGCGAGCAACCGGATCCCGGCCGCCCGCGTCGACGAGGTGCTCGAGACGGTCGGGCTCACCTCGGTGGCCAAGAAGCGCGCCGGCGGCTTCTCGCTCGGTATGTCGCAGCGGCTCGGGCTGGCGGGTGCCCTGATCGGCGACCCGCACACACTGCTGTTCGACGAGCCGGTCAACGGCCTCGACCCGGAGGGCATCGTGTGGATCCGCGGGTTCATGCGCAAGCTCGCCGCGGAGGGGCGGACGGTGTTGGTGTCGAGCCATCTGCTCACCGAGATGTCGCTCACCGCAGACCATCTCGTCGTCATCGGGCGGGGCCGGCTGATCGCCGACTGTTCGGTGGCGGAGTTCACCGGGCGGGCACGGCAGTCGGTGCGGGTGCGCGGCCCGCAGCTCGAACAGTTGCATGCCGCGCTCGCGTCGGCGGGGCTGAATCCCGCGCCGGGTGACCCGGATGCCCACGGGCGCCCGGTGATGCGCGTGCCGGACACCACGACCGATCGGGTCGGCGACCTCGCCGCCGCCGCGGGCATCACCCTGCACGAACTCGCCGCCGAGTCGGCGTCACTGGAAGAGGTCTTCATGTCGATGACGGCGCACGCCGTCGACTACACCGCCGTCGACAACCGCGCCGTCCACGACCCCGACGCCCACAACCGGGCCGTCGGGAACCACGGGGGAGTGAACCGGTGATCGCCGCGATCAACGCCGAACGGATCAAACTCGCCAGCACCCGGTCGCCGTACTGGTGCCTCGGCGTCGTCGTGGTGCTGGGCCTGGGCTTCGCGGTGCTGCTCGGCGCCATCGCCGGCGGTTCCTACGGCAGTCCCGGTGAGACCGACACCCTGACCGACGACTTCCTGCTCGGCGTCAACCAGTTCGGGGTCGCGGTGCTCGCGATCATGGCGATCCTGGGCGTCACCACCGAATATCGCTTCGGCACGATCCGACCGACGTTCGCGGCGATCCCGCGTCGGCCACAGGTCCTCCTCGCGAAAGCGGTCGTGTTCGGCGGACTCTCGTTCGCGGTGGTGGCCATCGTGTCCGTCGTCGCGGTCGTGGCGGCGCAGGTGCTCGCCGGCGTCGGAGTCTCGCTGACCGGACCCGAGACCGTCCGGCATCTCTGGGGGACGCCGGTTTTCGCGATGCTGTGCGCGCTGATCGGCCTCGCGGTGGGTGCGTTGGTGCGGCATTCGGCCGGTGCGGTGGCGATCGTGCTCGTCTGGATGCTGGCCCTCGAGCGCATCGTGTCGGTGCTCCCGCGGGTGGGCGAGCACATCGTGTCGTTCTTGCCGTTCCTGAACGGGTGGAACTTCCTCGCCGGCGGGAGCGACACGTTCCACTGGAACGCCTACGGTTCGTTGGCCTACTTCGCGGGCTTCACGATCGTGTTGCTGGCGGCGGCAGTGGCCGTGACCAATGCCCGGGATGCGTAGTTCGCGGATTTTCTTCCGCCGATGTCAAATCCGGGATTGGCCGCGTGTCGACAGGGCCATCCGGTCGGACCACATTGGTGCTTCCGGGCGGCCCATTGTAGGGCCCAGCAGACTAAAATTCGCGGTTATGTCCACGAATTGGCCGCTCGTCGAGCGCGATCGGGAGTTCCGCACGATCCAGGCGGCCCTCAGGGGTGAGACGACCGGCTGTGGGGTGGTCCTGACCGGTGACTCGGGCGTGGGCAAGACGACCCTCGCCCGGCACGTCACCGCCGAGTTGCCGACCGGGGTGCGCTGGGTGGCGGGCACCGAGTCCGCGCGCTCGATCCCGCTCGGTGTGTTCGCGCATCTCGTCGGTCCGGCGACGTCGAGCGATCCGGTCACCTACCTTGCGGCGGCCCGTGAATCGCTCCTCGCCGACGGCGATGTCGTGATCGGGGTCGACGACGCCCACCTGCTCGACGAACTGTCGGCGACACTGCTGCATCAGCTCGCGATCGACCGTGCGGTGCACATCGTCGCGACGGTCCGCAGCGGCGAGACCGTCCCGGATGCGGTGACCTCGCTGTGGAAGGACAATCACCTCACGCGGATCACGTTGTCGCCGTTCACCAAAGAGCAGAGCGTCGACCTCATCGAGTCGGTGCTCGGCGGGCAGCTCGAGGAGCATTCGGCCGATCTCATGTGGGAGGCCTCCGGTGGGAACGCCCTGTTCCTACGGCATCTCGTCGACGGTGCGCGGCAGGCCGACACGCTGCGGCAGGTCAACGGCGTGTGGCAGCTACGCGGACGCGCCGCCATCACCTCGGAGCTCGCATCGCTGCTCGAGGGGCGGATCGAGCAACTCGACGCGCCGGTTCTCGGGGCCCTCAAATACCTCAGTCTGTGCGAACCCCTCGACATCGACGTCCTCGCCGAGCTCGCCGGCGAAGAAGCCGTCGAAGAGGCGGAGATCGCCGGGCTGGTGCGCATCACCCGCGACGGGCGGCGTCTCGACGTCGCCTTCCACCATCCGCTGTTCGGTGAGGTGATCCGGCGCCGCCTGGGTCTCGTGTCGTCGCGGCGGCTGCGCGGCCGGCTCGTCGAGGCGTTGCAGTCACGGCCCACGAACACCCCGGCCGAGCGGATTCGGCTCGCCGATCTCGCGATCGAGAGCGACGTGGAGATCGACCTCGCGCTGGTACGGACCGCCGCACGCGATGCCCTGAACCTCGCGCAGACGCCGCTCGGCGAACGATTCGCGCGGGCGGCGCTCGACGAGGGCGGTGGACTCGAGGAGGCCGAGTTGCTCGCGCGGGCGGTCATGTGGCAGGGGCATCCGGACGAGGCGCGGGACATCCTGTCCCGCTTCTCGCCCGACGATCTCGACGAGGGTCGACTCGTGCTGTGGGGCAATTCGATCATCGGCAACACGTTCTGGGCTCTGGGCGACGCTGATCGGGCCGACGAGATCCTGCGGTTGCTGACCGAGCGGGTCACCCACCCGGCACTCACGCCGATCGTCACCGGAATCGCCTCGGCGTGCGCCCTCTTCGAGAACCGGATCGACGAGGCGATCACGCTGTCCGACACCGTCCTCGCCGAATCCAGGGCGCTGCCGTGGGCGGTGGAGTGGGCGGTCTTCGGTGGCAGCCTCGCCCGTGCGGTCGCCGGTCGGGGAGCGGAGGTCGGGGCGCTGGCCGAACACTCGCGCGAGGTCGAGGTGGACGGATTGCTCCGGTTCCCCACCGGTTTCGGCGAGACCCTCGCGCTGACCCTCACCGGCCGACTCGACGACGCGGACGGTGCCGCGGGGCGTTTCGTGTCCGCCGCGCAGACCGCGCAGTACCTGGGCTGGGCGATGTCCGGAATACTCGTCGCCGCAGTCGAACTCGCCCGCGGATCGTGCGCCTCGGTGACCCGGCGGATGGAGCAGACCCTCGCCATCCTCGACAGTGGCCGGTTCTCCGAGTCGTGGAACTTCCCGGCCCACATCTTCCTGGTGCAGGCCCTGAGTGCGCTGGGACAGGCCGATCGTGCCGCGGCCGCGCTGGCCAAGGCGCGGAAACGTTCCGGCAAGCATGTGGCCGTCTTCGGGCCCATGCTCGCCATCGCGGCGGCCTGGCAGTCGGCGGCCGCCGGAACCGTCACGCCCGCCGTCGAACTCGCGCACTCCGCGGCCACATCCGCCCGTGCCGCCGGTCAGTTCGCGGTGGAGGCCGAGGCCCTGCACACCGCCGCCCGGTTCGGGGACGGCGGCGTCGCCGACCGGCTCACCGAACTGGCCGAGCGCGTCGACGGTCCGCTCTCGGATCTGTACGCGCGCCACGCCGCGGCCCTCCGCGACGGTGATGCGGTCGAACTCGATCTGTGCTCGACGGCGTTCGAGGACTCCGGGGTGTGCCTGTCCGCCGCGGACGCGGCCGCGCAGGCCAGTGTCCTGCACGACGCGGCGGGCAGACGGTCCGCGACCGTGGCGTCGGCCGCGGTGGCGAACCGACTCGCGTCGCAGTGCGGTGGCCTGCGGACGCCGGCGCTGATCTCGGCCGCGCAACCGTTGCCGTTGACGTCGCGCGAGCGGGAGATCGCCAACCTCGCTGCGGCGGGCCTGTCCAACAAGGACATCGCGCAGCGACTCACCGTCTCGGTCCGCACCGTCGAAGGTCATCTGTTCCGCGCCTACACCAAGCTGGATGTGGGTGACCGTGCCGAGCTTGCTGAGCTACTCCTCAAAGACCAGCGAAAGCCCGGCTGAAAACCACCCGTAGGAAACGGACAGTCGACGACAGCTCGCCGGTGCCGCTCGGACGGGTGGTTTCCGGTGCGGTCCTCGACGGCTCAGTCGCTCGGCCGGCTGAGGGCCGCGATCACCTCGTCGTCGTCCACCTGAGTGAAGTCGCCGTAGGACAGGCCGACGGCCCGGAACGGTTCCGGCGTCACGAGGACGATCACGTCGTCGGCGCCCCGATCCCGCAGTCGCTGAATCGAATCGGAGGGTGCCGTGGGTACCGCCACCACCACGTGGGTGGCGCCGGCGGACCGGACGGAGTCGACCGCGACGGCCATGCTCGACCCGGTGGCGAGACCGTCGTCGACCAGGATGACCGTCCGGCCGCCGAGCTCGGTGCCGGGACGTCCGCCGCGGTAACGTCGTTCGCGGTCGTCGAGGATGCGCCGCTGTCGATCGGCGGCCTCGTCGAACTCGCTGCGGGACACTTCGAGTCGACGCGGTATGTCGTCGTTGACCACCAGGTGGTGCGCGGTGAGCGCGCCCATGGCGAACTCCTCGTGGCCGGGCGCCCCGATCTTGCGCACCACCAGCACGTCCATCGCGCACCTGCCTGTCGACGCCGCGATGGCGTCGGCGACCTCGCGGGCGACCGGAACCCCGCCGCGCGCGAGTCCCAGGACAACAGGTTCTGTTGTACCGGCCTCCGGAATGCCGACGCCGTACCGGACTTCGACGACCCGCGCACCCAGCAACCGACCCGCCTCGCGGCGGTCGGCGAAGATGCGGGCGCGCATGGGCAGGCTCAGACCTGCACTGCGGGACCGACCTTCAGTGCGAAGCTCGGCACGTCGGCGAGCCCGACGGTGGCCTCGTACGTGCGGTCATAACCGGTACTGCTGATCCGCCATCCGTCTGCGGTGCGGCGGTAGGTGTCGTCGTAGAACGCCGCCCCGATGAGCATGAAGGAGAACTCGGCGACGATGACCCGGTCGTGCAGGTACCAGCGTCCGCGTGCGGTGTCCCCGTCGATCTCGATCTCCGGGTGTGCGACACGATGTTCGGTGATGACTGCGGGACCGACGTTCTCGCGCATGTATCCGACCAGCTCGTTCCGATTCGAGAAGGCCAGACTCTCACCGTAGTTACCGGTGACGTCCTCGGTGAGCGTCGACTCGAACGCCGTCCAGTCCTTGGTGTCGAGAGATCGCAGGTAGCGATACTTGAGGCTCTCGATCGCCCGCAGGTCCTCGAAGCCGCCGGCGGGCGCGCTCACTTCGTCCTCGTTCCCGGCAGGATTCCGGCATCGATGACGGCTTTCACGACCGGTCTCGTCCGAGTGAGGAGGTCGTCGGTGCCGGCCCAGATGGCTTCTCCGACAGCATCGGTGGTGGCCTCGATGTCGTCGTAGGTCGCCGCGCCGGAAGCGGTGAGACGGTGCCCGTCCTCAACGCGCTCGGCCAGCCCGGCGTCGACCAGGCGATCGACGCTGTCCTGCCAGTCCTGTTCGGACCAGCCGCGGGTCATCAGCACGATGCGCTTGCCCAGGGTGCGACGACGAACCGTGGGGTCGGGAAGCTGCGACTCGTGGAAGACGGCCGCGTCGAAGCCGTTCAGACCGTTGAGGGCGAGAGCGGCGATGTGGTTGTCGCCGCGCCACTCTCGGAGAATCGCGATGGCGTGCCACAGACGTAGGCGCGCGGTGTCCGGTCGCGGGGCCGTCGACCACGCGGCAGCGAGCGGGCGTCCGCCGAGCGGGAGCCGGGCCGCCAGATCGTAATAGGCGGAGGCGAGTTCGTCGAGGAGGGAGTCGTCGATGGAGTCGCCCAGGATCTCTCGCAGCGAGTCGTCGAGCATCTGGTTGCGTCGTTCGTGGACCCGGTCGAGCCCGGCGTCGACGGCGGCCGTCCAGCCCTTGGCGATGAGTTCGTGGTTGAAGTTGTAGAAGGCGGAGGCGACGACCGAGGACGCGCACGGACCGAACGGCGCTCCGCGCGCACCGACGTAGAAGGCGTAGGGATCGAGCCCGGTGTCCGCCTGCGCGCCTTTCAGTCCCGGGTTGAAGTAGGCCAGAATGTGGAAGGGTTCGAGGGTTTCGTAGGCGAGCCGGGCAGCGGAGCCCGTGCTGGTCGATGTCATCAACCCACCCTCTCCATCAGCGGGGCGGGTGTCAACCACCTGCGATGACGAGAGTGGGAGCGTCAGGTGCGCCGGGAGTCCCGGCTGTCGAAGACGGGGTCGTCGGTGGTCCACAGATCGCCATCAGCGATGTCGGGATCGGCGTCTGCCGCGGACGCTTCGTGCTCCTCGTCGGAGGCGGGTTCTTCGCGGCCACGGCGCCACCCGCCCTTCATGGGCGGCGCCTCGCCGAGGTGGTCCGGGTCGACCGAGCCGTACCAGGCGACCAGTACGGCACCGACGACGGCGCCGACGAAACCGAGGATGGCCAGCCAGCCGAGTCCGGGTTTGGCCGTGTCGTCGAGGAAGACGACCCCGACCAGGCTCGGGCCGGCCGTCTCGCCGACCACGAGCACCGCGGTCACCCCGTTCACGGCGCCGAGCTGCAGGGCGACGGTCTGGACGTAGAAGCCCACCGCGCCCGCGGCGGCGATGGTCCAGGCGGCCGGATCGGTCAGCAGCGCCACGGGATCGAACGGCTGGACTCCGTCGAGGATGCGCACGGCGATGGCGATGATGCCGAACAGCAGACCCGCCGATGCGCCGCCGACGATGGCGCCCGCCGGACCGAGGTTGTAGACGCCCACCAGAGCAAGAGCGCAGAGGGCGAGCGTCGCGACGAACAGACCCCAGTGGAATCCGACCTCTTCCCCGCCGCCGGTGTGATGGGACGAGGCAACGCCGAGGAGGCAGAGCGACATCACGACGAGCCAGATGGCGACCCATTCGCGCGTGTGCAGGGCGATGTTGAGGATGATCGTGCCGAGCAGGGCGGTGATGACCAGGTTGGCCGACACGATGGTCTGCGAGAGGAACAGCGGTAGGAACCGGGCAGCGAGGGCGCCACCCGCGAAGCCGAGCACGACCAGCGTCGTGCCGAGGATGAAGGCCGGATCGACCAGCGTCGACATCGTGGACGAGAGGGTCGGTGCGCCGTTCTCGGTGGTGATGCCCTCACCCTCGTCGGCAGCGGCTTCGGCCACGCGGCGGGCGCCGAGCGCGCGCAGGACCGTGGACATCCCATAGGCGACTGCGGCGAGGCACGCGGCGATGACGCCGATGACGAACAGCTGCATGCCTCCTCCAACTCGGCCCGGATGAGCCTCGACAGGCTCGGACCGACGACCACCCCGACTGCGTACGCACGCGATCGGCTCGGGCCGCACCAGCGCTGCTCCGCAACTGCTGTTCCGCAACCGGAAGCGAAGCACACGGACCGGCCGATCGTGCAAAAAACTAACAGGGTGAACCGACAGGACGGTACTGAATATTCCCGACCTGACCGCATTTTTTTCGCAGGCCGTCCGGCTTCCGTGCTCAGGGCCCGTCGGCACTACACTCGCTCGGTGAACAACGCCGGACAAACCCATGTACTGATCACATTCGGCAGATCGTTCCTCACCCTGGAACTCGCGCGGCTCATGGCCGCGGCGGGTCACCGGGTGAGCATCGTCGACTCCATCCCGGTCGGGATCGGCCGATTCTCCAACGCGGTGAGCGACTTTCACCGCGTGCCCCCGCCGAAGTTCGAGCCGCTCGCATACTGTCTCGCCCTCGCCCGGATCGTGGCCGACAACGACGTCGACATGGTGATCCCGGTGCACGAGGAGACCGACATCATCGCGATGCTCGCCGAGGTGTTCCCGCCCGAATGTCGGCTGTTCCTCTCCGATTTCACCACCGAGAACCGCCTGCACAACAAGTACGACTTCCAGGAGCTGCTCGTCGAACTCGGAATCCCGACGCGCAAGTTCGCGCGGGTGTCCGGACCCGAGGACGTCGGATCGCTCGATTTCACCAAGCCGTTCGCGCTCAAACACTGCTATTCGCGGGGCTCGCAGAAGGTTCACAAGGTGACTCCCGACGATCCGCTCACCTGGCTCGAACACGATGGGCAGAACCCGTGGATCGCACAGGAGTGGGCGTCGGGGAACAACTTCTGCACGTATTCGGTCTGCCATGAGGGCCGCGTCTACGCCCACGCCACCTATCCGGTCGACTACGCCATCGACGGCAGTTCGTGCCTCAACTTCCGGTCCGTGGACCATCCGCGGATCGCCGGGTGGGTCAGCGATTTCGTTCGCCGGGTGAACTTCACCGGCCAGATCGGCTTCGACTTCATCGAAGACCGGAACGGTGGCGGCGACCTGTTCTGCATCGAGTGCAATCCGCGCGCCACAAGCGGGATCATGATGTTCACGCCCGAAGACGGGGTCGATCGCGCGTTCCTCGGGACCTGGGATCCCGACCACGGACCGATCACGCCCGGGTCGGGCGTGGACAAGATGATCGGGCTGGGCATGCTGCTCTACGGGTGGCGTCCGTCGTCGCGCAAGGACCGGACCCTGCGCGACTTCGTCCGCGACTTCCGCGGCGCGTCCGATGTCGTCAGCAGTCCGGGCGACCAGAAGCCCGCGCTGATGCTCCCGTTCGCCTATGCCGGGATCCTGCGTAGTTGCCTCAAGTACCGGGTCGGGCTGGCGGAGGGTTTCATGCACGACCACGAGTGGGACGGCCTCCGCATCAGCCTGTGACACCCGTCGCGGATTCGGCCCGTCGGGATGGGGACGACGCCGACGCCGGGGCGTAGAATCTCGAGTCACCATCACCTGCGTGTTGACCCCATCCGCAGGGTTGTCCGGGGGGACTCGAGCTCGAGGGGAGCTGCTCATGAACATGTCCGGGATCATGCGTCGTACGTCTGTCGGGGTGGCCGCTGTCGGTGCCGCCTGCGCGATCGGACTGGCCACCGCGCCGGCCGCTTCCGCCGCGCCGGTGCAGCCGGTGCAGGCCGTCGGTTCGGTGGCGATCTGCTTCGGCATCCCCATCGGGCCGGTGACCATCAGCGTCTGCCTCTGATCTGATCCGAGCCGTATGACGCTGTGCCCGGAAACCGGGCACGACGTCATACGGATTCCTCGTACCCCACCAGAAGTCGACGCCGGCGTGACCATTTCGTGCCGGAGCGTCCCGATCCGCGGCCCGATGGCGCTCGCGCACGTACGATTCCCCGATGACGTCGACAACGGCCGAGGTCGAGGCGGGGACGGCTCCGAAGCGGGCGAAGGCGATCCTGGTCGCGCTGATCCTGGTCGCCGGGGTGGCCAACATCAATCTCGCGGTGGCGAATGTCGCGCTACCCGACATCGGCAAGGCGCTCGACGCGAGTTCGACGCAGTTGAACCTGGTCGCGGTCGGCTACTCGCTGGGCCTGGCGGCGTCGGTGCTCTACTTCGGCGCGCTGGGAGATCGGCACGGGCGCAAGCGGATGCTGGTCATCGGCATGTGCCTGTCGATCCCGGCGTCGCTCGTCGCCGGATTCGCGCCCAACGTCGAGGTCCTGTTCGGTGCTCGTCTGGTGGGCGGCATCGCCGCGGGCCTGGCCTTCCCGACCACCCTCGCGGTGATCACCGCACTGTGGTCGGGGCCGAAACGGGTCCGGGCAATCGCCGCGTGGTCGGCGTTCGGCGGTGCGATCTCGGCGCTGGGACCGGTCCTGTCCGGGGCGCTCCTCGAGATCCTGGCCTGGCACTCGGTGTTTCTGGTGACCCTGCCGCTCGCCGTCGTCGCGTTGATCGCGGCGTGGCGGTTGGTGCCCGATGATAACGGCGACCAGGCGGCGGTCGTCGACAACCTGGGCGGCGTCGTGTCCATCGTGATGGTGGGCTCGCTGGTGCTGGCGATCAACTTCGCCCCGAACTCCGATCAGCGACTGCAGGTCTACATCCTGGCCGCGATCGCGCTGCTGGCAGGGGCGGGTTTCGTCTGGCGGCAGCTGCGCGTGCGGGTTCCGCTCTTCGACCTGCGGATCGCAGCCCGACGCACCTTCTGGGTCGCGGCGGTGGGCGGGCTCATCGTGTTCGGCACGCTCATGGGCGCGATGTTCATCGGCCAGCAGTACATGCAGAACGTGCTCGGCTACTCGACGCTGGCGGCCGGCGCCACGATCCTGCCAGCCGCGGCCGCCATGATCGTCGTGGCCCCGCGCTCGGCCAAACTCGTGCAGAGCATGGGTTCGCGGTTCACGCTGCTGTCCGGTTACGCCTTCATCGTCGTCGGCCTGGTGCTCGCGATGCTCACCTGGGATGAGGACGCCCACTTCTGGCATGTCGGCCTCGTCTACGTCCTCGTCGGGGTGGGCGTCGGTCTCGCCGGTACCCCGGCGTCGCAGTCGCTGACCGGTTCGGTGCCGGTGCAGCGCGCGGGCATGGCGTCGAGCATGTCCGATCTGCAACGCGACCTCGGTGGCGCGATCCTGCAGTCCACCCTCGGCGCGATCCTCACCGCGGGTTACGCGAAGCAGTTGCAGGACACCATCTCCGGTTCGCCGCAGGCCGATCAGGTCACCGAACAGACCGAAGCCGCGCTGACGAAGTCGTTCTCGAGTGCCGAGGTCCTGGCCGAACGCTATCCGCAGTACGCCGATCAGATCATCGCCGCGGCCCGCGACGCGTTCGTACAGGGCGACAGGAACGCCTACGGCGCGGCGGCCGCCATCGTGGTGGTGGGTGCGGCGGTGGTGTTCTTCTTCTACCCCAGACACGAGGCGGAGCGAACGGCGATGGCGGAGTACGCGGAACAGCGCAGCCTCTGAGTCGCCGACTCAGCCGGCACTTACTCGACCAGCACTGGCCGACGGCGGCGAGTCGAACGCCGCCAACAACATTCGTGCCGCCATCGCGATGAGCGAGGTCCGGTCGGCGTCGCGGGGTCGTTGCAGGGCGATGCGCAGGCACAGGCTCGCGGTCGCACCCATGGTGAGGAACACCAGTTCGTCGATCGCCCGATCGTCGAGGTCGGGCCTCATCCGCGACGGCAGGATCCGCGCCAGCGGGAGGAGCGGTCCCTCGACCTCGGCCCAGGCCTCGCCGAAGCCGTGTTCGCCGATCTCGAGCGAGGCGCGCAGGACCGGCGCATGTGACTCGAACGACGACACGAGGGTCTCGACCACCGTGACCATCGCGGTCTCCGGTTGCTGATCCATCGCCCGGCCGATCCCGCTCGCGAGGGTGGCGGTGATGTCGTGAACGGCGGCGAGGCGCAGTTCTTCCACGATCGCGTCCATGTCGGCGAAGTAGCGGTACACCGTCCCGATGCTGACGTGCGCGTGGTCGGCGAGTTCGGCAGTGGTGGGCCGTCGGCCGGGACGACGCTCCAGGAGTGTGAGCGCCGACGTGAGGAGGCGCTGCCTCATCTCACGACTGCGCTGCTGCTTGGGTGCCTTGCGCCGTTGCGATGCGGTGGTTTTGGAAGTCGTCGACGATGCCATCAAAAGTGAATAGTAAGTGAGGATTGCTCGTGTTCTCATGGATCCATGGAACGGAGCGCACCCGCCGACCTCGTGAACACCGACCTCGCCGTGCAGCGGTTCGGGACGGCCGGCCGTGACTGGCTCGATCAGATGTGGATCGCCGACCCGCTCGCCGACGCCGTGGCCGCCGACCGGCAACCCGGCGGCCCGACCACGACAGTGCTGCGGGCGGCGCTGAAGAACGGCATCGACTCGGTCGACGACGCGACCGACTCGTTGCGCGCGCTGTTCGGGTTCCTCGATGACGAGCCCGACAGGGTCGATCATGATCGGATGAATCGCGCGGCCGACGCGCTGGTCGTCAACACCGCACCGCTGGGCATCGTGCTCGGCGCGGCATCGCTGGTCCGCGGGGCGGGAAACACGATCGCGGGCAAGCCACTCGCGGTCACCGGGCGTTACGTGTCCCAGCCGGCGGTGCGGTCGGTGGAGGTCGGTGAGTGGCTGGGGCAGGTACTGACGCCCGGTGGGATGCGCCGCGGCGGAGACGGTTTCGCGTATACGGTGCGGGTCCGGATGATCCACGCGCATGTCCGTTCCATGCTGCTCACGCGCGGAGACTGGGACGAGACCGCGTGGGGGGTGCCGATCCCGCAGCCGTACATGGCGTTCACCATCGCCGAGTTCGGGCACATCGCGATCGACGCGATGCACAAGTTGGGGGTGCGGTTCACCGACCGCGAGCTCGACGACATCTATCACCTGTGGCGGTACGTGGGGCATGTGGTCGGGATGAGCCCCGAGCTCAACCCGGTCTGCGAGGCCGACCACGTCCGGATCGAGGAGCTCTATCGGCTGACCTCGCCGGGGCCGGGTCCCGACGACCGGGATTTCGTGGTCGCGTTGACCGACGACTATCTGGTGCCCGAACTGGCCGCGGTGTTCCCGGGGCCGCAGGCCCTGCGACGCCGGCTGGCCACGAAGACGATGCACGGACTGCAGCGGGTGTTCATCGGTGACGCCGACGCCGACGCGCTCGGAATCCCCGACGGCCGGTTCAAACATGTGCTGAGACGGGTCGGACGGGTTCTCGCGGTGGCGGATTCGGCGCAGCGGGTCGGTGGCACCCGGCGGGCACGAGCACGCGTCGAGAAGTCCTACCGCGCGCGGGATGTCGCCATGGCGCGGATGCGGGAGGACTACCGCGTCACCCACGACCTCGTCGACGCGGCGCCCGGCCCGCAGGCCGCCGCTCAGCCGTCGAATCGGCTCGCGGCCGTGACGTCCTCGGTCAAGCAGTAGCTGACCGACAGCGGCTGTGTGAAGGCCCATTTCGTTTCGTCCTCGGTGCAGGTGAGGGAATCTGCACCGCGGCCGACGGTCTTGGCGAGGATGGTGCTGTCCGCGGGGGAGGCGTCGCACGCGACCTCGCGGTAGTCGGCGAGTTTGCCGCCGCCGATCGGGATCTGGTAGCAGGTGTCGACGGCGAAGTTGGGTGTGAGGCAGAGCTTCTGGTCGCCTTCACCGAAGGTGAGCGCGGAGGTGTTGGGGGTGCCGCACTCCGCCGACGTGCTGACCTTGTCGGCCGCGTAGAAGGTGAGTCCCTCGGTGCCTTCGCACTCGGCCTTGGTCGCCTCGACCTTGCCTTCACCGGCTTCGGCACCGATCTGCAGGCACTCGCCCACGTCGATGTCGGAGGCCTCTTCGATCGACTGCGTGCCGACGCTGACACTGCAGGCCGCGAGGGCGGCGAAGCCCACGCAGGCCGCGATGACCGTGGCACGCCGGCCCAGCTGCCAGAGGGGCCTGTCCACGGACGGCACGTCGCCGCCGGACTCGGCAATCCGATCGTCGGAGGGGTGCGAATAGCTGGCTGTGCTGCGCGACATCGTGGTTCCTATCGTCTGGAGTGGGCGGGTGCCCGGTCTCGGCGGCTCATCGTGGTGTTCGGGTGATGAACGACAGGATGTCGCCGGGCGCTTGGTGCGAACTTGGGGTCGACTTGTCCGGCCCTTGAGGGGGCCGTCCAAGTCGGGAGCGTGTAGCGGCGGCGAGAGGAGAGCCGATGTCAGGTCCGTCCGGCGATGTCGTCCGCGTGGTGCTGCCGCATCAGTTGTTCGAGTCGCACCTCGACGCGGACCCCGGCACCCGCTTCGTCCTCGTCGAACACGATCTGATGTTCCGGCAGTACCGGTTCCACGTGCAGAAACTCGTCCTGCACCGGGCGAGCATGCGCAGGTTCGCAGACCGGCTGCGGGACCGGGGTTTCGAGGTCGACGTGCTCGAGACCGACGCGGAGGAGTCCAGTCACGATCAGCTCGTGGAGTACCTGTCCCGCCGGGCGCCGGCGTCGGTTCACCTGTACGACGTCGTCGACGACTGGCTGACGGGCGACCTGCTGGCGGCCTTCCAGCACGCCGGGTGTCCACTCGCGGCCGACGACATCGTCGAGAGTCCGAACTTCCTCACCACCCGTGCGCAGATCCACGAGTTCTTCGCCGGCAAGCGACCGCGGATGCAGCAGTTCTACACCTGGCAGCGACGACGGCTCGGCATCCTCGTCGACGACGACGGCAAACCGGCTGGCGGTCGGTGGAGTTTCGACACCGAGAACCGGAAGAAACTGCCGAAGAACCGTGAGGTCCCGCAACCGACACCGCCGGCGCGACATCCCGAGGTCGACGCCGCGATCGCCTGGGTGGCCGACGAGTTTCCCGACAACCCGGGCGGCGCCGACGGTTTCGCCTGGCCCACCGCCCACGACGAGGCGCGGGCCATGCTCGAGCAGTTCCTGGCCGACCGGTTCGCGGAGTTCGGACCCTACGAGGATGCGATCAGCACCGAGCACCCGTTCGTCTTCCATTCATTGCTGACGCCCGCACTCAACACCGGGCTCCTGAGCCCGCGAACGGTGCTGAGAAGGGCGCTCGAGGCCGGTGGACGTAACCGTGTCCCGCTGGCCAGCGTCGAAGGGTTCGTGCGGCAGCTGATCGGCTGGCGGGAGTACATGCGGGCGTCGTACGAGACCCGCGGGCGTGCCCTCCGGAGCCGGAATCATCTGGGCCACGATCGGAAGCTGTCCGACGGGTGGTGGACCGCCGAGACCGGACTCGAGCCGGTCGATCTCGTCATCCGGCGGGTTCTCGCCAACGGGTATGCCCACCACATCGAGAGATTGATGGTCCTGGGCAACGCGATGTGCCTGCTCCGCATCGACCCGGAGCAGATCTACGAGTGGTTCATGGAGATGTTCGTCGACGCCTACGACTGGGTGATGGTCCCCAACGTGTACGCGATGAGTCAGTTCGCGGCCGGTGAGGCGATCACCACCAAGCCCTACGTCTCGGGCAGCAACTATCTGAAGAAGATGTCGGACATACCGCCCGGCGACTGGGCCGCGGACTGGGACGGGCTGTACTGGACGTTCGTTCGCGACCACCGGGACGTCTTCGAGGCCAATGCGCGGTCGAACTTCCTCGCCCGGGCCTACGACCGGTTGCCCGCGGCGACGAAGGCGGGCCACAGCCGGCGGGCCGGCCGCTGGCTGGGGTGACCGCCCCGGGTCCTGAGCGCGCCCGTGTCGACCGCCTGTCACGGGTTCAGCGCTGCCCGAGCGATTCGTCGAGAGCGCGCAGCTGGTCCGCGCGGACGTCGCGGAGCACGGCGAGGGTCGCGGTGATCGCGAGGTCGCAGGCCTCGTCGACGCCGGCGCCGTCGACGATCAGCGCGCGGTGGGCGACGTCGAGGCTCATCCCCAGCAGGAGCGACGCGAGGGTGTCGGCACTGGCCGCGATCCGCGCGCCGCGTTCGGCGTAGTTCTGGCGTAGGCGTGCGGCGATACGGGGTTCGAGCGCGGCGTACAACCGGCGGTCACTGCCACCCTCCCGGTGGCCGATGAGGACACGCAGACCTGCCGGGTGGCGTCGGGCGTAGTCGAACAGGGCCTGCACCGAGTAGCGGGCGCGGGCACCGTACGGCATGTCCTCACTCGCGTCGTACACCTCGAACATGAACGAGGTGAACGTGTCGAGCTCGCGGGTCATCACCCGGTTGACCAGCTCGTCGCGGGACCCGAAGTGTGCGTAGAGGGTGACCCGGGTGGTGCCGCCGCGTTCGGCGATGGCGGTCATCGTGGTGCGCTCGGCACCGACCTCGGCGATGACCGCGCATGCGGCGTCGAGCAACTCGTCGTCGGTGGGCCGATTGCGGGTGTTGCGGGCCGGTCGTACGACGCCGGCGTCCGTGGCCACCGGATCGTCGGTGTCTCCGGTGGCCACGTCGTCCCGGTTCCGTCGTCTCGTCCGTACGCCTGCAGACCGCGCGGCCCTAGGAGGCGCGGTCCTCGACGGTGCGCCCGAAGTAGGCCGCCTCGACCATGTCCCGCCGGTTGCGGAGTTCGCTCGCGGGTGCCGAGAGCGCGACCCGACCGTGATGGAGCACGATGGCGGCGTCGGCGATGCCGAGGGCGAGATCGATGTGCTGTTCGACGAGGACGACAGCCATCTGGTGTTCGTCGGCGATCGACCGGAGCCGGGGCAGCAGGTCCTGGACCGCGACCGGGGACAGGCCCAGGCTCAGCTCGTCGATGAGGAGGACCTTCGGGTCCGCCAGCAGCGCCTTGGCAAGTGCGAGCATCTGCTGTTCGCCGCCGGAGAGATTGCCGCAGCGTCGGCCCCGCATCGTCTTGAGCTTCGGGAAGTACTGGTAGACGGTGTCGAGGTCGGGCCCGTTACGACGCTTGGCGAGACGGAGATTGTCCGACACCGACAGACGGTGGAAGACGCCCCGGGTGTCGGGGACCAGGGTGATCCCGCGCCGCGCGTTGCGTTCGATGCGACGGTCGATGGGGTCGCCGAGGGCGGTCACCGTGCCCGACATCAGTCCGAGGGCACCGACCGCGGCGAGCAGACTCGTCGTCTTGCCCGCCCCGTTCGGACCGAGCAGCGCGAGGATCTCGCCGGGACGGACGGCGGCGCTGAGACCGCGGACGGCGGGAACCCCGCCGTAACCGACGGTGACGTCGTCGATCGTCAACACCGGGGTCGTCGAATCCGGTGTCGTCGGGTCCGGTGTCGCCTGGCCGGGGGCGGCGTGCGCGCTCATCGCGTTTCCTTCGGGTCGGGTCCGGTCGGGGCGGCGTCCGGGTCCACCTCGGGACTGCCGAGGTAGGCCGAGATGACCGCCGGATCGTCCTGGATGGCGGCCGGGGGCCCGCTGGCGATCACCCGGCCGAAGTCGAGCACGTACAGGCGGTCGCACACGTCGAGGACGAGCGACATGTCGTGGTCGATGAGCAGGATGCCGATACCGGTCGCCGCGATCCGGCGGAGTTCGGTCCCGAAGTCGCGGCTCTCGTGGGTGTCGAGTCCGGCGGCCGGCTCGTCCAGCAGGACGAGTTGCGTCCCGCCGACCAACGCCCGCGCGACACCGACAAGTTTCTGCTGTCCCAGGGTCAGCTCGCCGGGGAACTGGTCGGCGGCATCGGCCAGGCCGACGAGTTCGAGTGCCGACGAGATGACATCGGCGGGCGGACGGGAACCGTTGAGGACGTCGGCGAGCATGGCACGCAGGCCGACCGGCTGGACCGCCACGGCCAGGTTCTGCTCGACGGTGAGGTCGGTGAACAGTTCGCCCGCCTGCCACGTTCGGGCCATGCCGGCCCGGCGTCGACGATGGGGGCTCGCCTTGTCCAGTCTCTCCCCGCGCAACGACACCGTGCCGGTGGCCTTGGTGAATCCGGTGACCGCGTCGACGAACGTGGTCTTGCCCGCGCCGTTGGGTCCGATCAGTCCGACGATCTCGCCCGCCGAGACCGAGATGTCGATGTCGGAGTTGGCGCTGACGCCGCCGTACCGGACCGACAGCCCGCCCGTCTCGAGGAGTGTCGTCGACGTGGCCGGCTTCTCGAGTGTCGACTCAGACATGTGCACCCTCCTGTGCGTTCTGTGCCGCGCCGGGCGCTTCCGGACGGGGGGACGGTGTGTGCCGGTGGGCGCGTAGCTTCTCGCCGAGCTCCGACATGGCCCCCGCGACGCCGACGGGATTCAGCACCGCCATCAGCAGGAGGCTGCCGGCGGCGAAGAGCTCGTAGTACTCACCGAGAGCGAGGGTTTGGTTGAGGAAGACGTAACCCACGCCCAGCGGTCCGATGATGCCGGCGAGGACCGCACCGGCGAACGACGTGATGCCGCCGACGTAGGTCATCGCGAGCAGCGCCAGCCCGATCATCACCGTGAACGAGCCGGCCGACAGCTGTCCGCGGCTGTAACCGATGAGGCAACCGCCGATGCCGGCCAGGAACGCCGACAGTGCGAAGCCGAGCAATTTGGTTGCGGCGACGTTGATCCCGACCGACGACGCGGCGCGCTCGTTGGAGCGGACGGCCAGGAAGGCCCGGCCGGTCGAGCCGCCCATGAAGCGCAACACCACGAGAGTCGCGATCGCGACGACGATCAGGACCATCAGCGAGAACCGGATCGTGACCAGGTTGGTGCCGTCGCGGACCCCGAGGTCGAGGCCGAAGATCGTCGGGTCCGCGATGAGGTTGCCCTCGAAGGACGTGATCGCCGGGTTGTTGAAGACGAAGCTCTGGATGGCCAAGGCGGCAGCCAATGTCACGACGGCCAGCTGGGCGCCGCGGATCCGGAGTGCGGGCACGCCCACCAGGACACCGAGGCCGGTCGCGATCAGGGCGGCGAAGATCATGCTGAACGGGAACGGCACATCCCAGTTGGTCGTCAGCTTCGACAGGGCGAACCCGGCCGCGCCGGCAAAGGCCATGCTGGCCAGCGAGATCTGGCCGAGGTAACCGGTGAGCAGGACCAGCGACAGTGCGATGAGGCTGAGGATCACCGAGGTGACGACGCCGAACCGCCAGCTGCCGGATGTGAGGAGGATCGCGACGACGACCACCGCGATGCAGACGACCGTCGGGATCAGCCGGATGCGGGGGATCCGGACCGCGGGCATGCGCACCTCACCGAGCGAACCGCGCGACGGGATACGACCGCCGAGCAGGAAGAGGGCGATGACGACGATGACGAACGGAACGGCGTCACCGAGGCCGGCCTGCGCCCATTCCGGCCACCAGTCCTTGGTGGTGAGCCACGTGATGGTGGATTGGAATGCGCCGAGGACAAGACCTGCGGCACAGGCGATCCCGAATGAGGTGAGCCGGCCGACGAGGGCGACGGCCAGGGCCGGGATGACGAAGAAGGTGTAGCTGGTCTCGGTGAGTCCGATGGTGTAGGACGCGAGGACGACGATGAGACCGGTTGCCGCACCGGTGAGTGCCCACACGATCGCCGCGAGGCGGTCCGGGGAGTAGCCCGACAGTCGGGCGGCGAGTTCGTCTTCGGAGCCCGCGCGGGTGGCGACGCCCAGGGTGGTGAGCCGGAAGTAGGCCCACAGCACCAGTGAGATGGCGATGGCGACGCCGGCCAGGATCAGGTCCGAGACGTTGACGACCGCGCCGGCGATGTCGACGGTGTCCTCCGGCAGGATGGCCTCGGCGAAGAGGTTCTCGGTCTCGAAGCGGAGATGGACGAGCGCCTGGATGAAGAGCATGAGTCCCACCGAGGCGACGACCTGGGCGAGCACCGGGGCCGAGCGAAGCGGCCGGAAGATGAGTACGTGTGCGAGCAGGGCCCAGACGACCGCGCTGAGCACGCCGAGGACCAGTGCCAACTCCATCGAGGTGGGGTCGGACTCACTCCCGAGTTTCAGTGTGCCGATGGGCAGGACGAGACTGCCGTCGGTGCGCAGTGCGGCGACGAGATAGACCGAGTAGAGGCCGATGGCGCCCTGCGCGAAGTTGATGATGCCGGTGGCGGCATAGATGCCCACGAGGGACGACGCGAGCACCGAATAGATGGCACCGGCGGATAGTCCGAGGAAGACGAACTGGAGGAACTGGCCCATGTGGCGTACTCATTCGTTCGGCGCGTACGGATCTCACGCGCGTGTGAGGATGCGGAGCGTTCGGATCGGGGAGCAGAGCCGGGTGTGGCGGGGTGGGTGACCACCCCGCCACACCAGCGACCCGTGTCAGTAAGCGCCCGGGATGCGCTGCAGCGCAGCCGGAAGCGGGGTGATGAAGCCGCCGGTGGCGGGTTCGGTCTTCTTCTCGGCGACGACGTCGAACAGCAGCATCTCGGTGGTGCAGTTCGGTGTGGTCGGCTTACCGCAGTTGAGCTTCGGGCCGATGAAGGACTGGTAGTCCGTGACTGCCTTGAGCGCGCCGAGCACGTTCGGGCCGGTGAAATCGGTGACCTTGGCGTTGTTGAGCGTGATCGCGAAGTCGGCAAGGGTCGCGAAGGTGCCGTAGGCGTAGAAACCACCGGTGCCACCCTGCTCGTCGATGAACTTCTGGGCGATCCCGAGATTCGCCTTGGCCGGCTCCGGTGCGGAGTCCATGGCCGGGGGCTGCCAGATCGGTGAGTAGGTCTGTGCGCCAACCGCTTGCGCGCCCATGGTGTCGATGAAGTCGGTGCAGGCCGCCATGAACATGGTGCCCTCGTAGTTCACCGACCGCAGCGACTGCGCGAGCTTGGTGCACACGTTGTCGTTCTGTGAGGTCATCAGGCCGGCCGCGGCGGGGTTGCCCTCGGCCAGGGTGGTGGCCAGCGAGGTGAAGTTCGGGCCGGTCGGCGGGTAGTAGACCGACTTGACGTCGATGCCGAGCTGGGCGCCGAGTGGCTTCATCAAACCGTCGAACACCTGATGTGCCTGTGGGAGATCGGCATTCGCCAGCGTCAACGAATTCTTGTTGGCGGCCTTGAGCTGCTGCATGAAACCGACGAGGAACGCGGCGGGTGGCGGACCGAAGTACACGCGGTTCTCCGCCGAGGCGCCGGTGGAGGTGTTGAACGGGATCTGGCCGACCAACGGGATGCCGGCCGAGGTGAGAATCGGCACCGCGGAGGCGGATTCGGCATTGTAGCCGTCGATCGCGGCGACCACGCCGGCCTCGACGAACTGGTTGGCGCACGACACCGTCGATTCCGGTGCGGTCTGGTCGATTCCGCAGTCGACGATCTCGACGGGCCGGCCCCCGATGCCGCCGATCTGGTTGTTGATGTAGTCCAGGGCGGCGTCCTTGCCGGTGGTCACGCCACCCTGGGTGGCGGGGCCCTTGGTGGGGTTGAACAACCCCACCTTGATCGCCTCGCCCGACGCCTTGGTGCCGCTGGCATCCGCGGCGGAGCCGTCCGACGATCCGCCGTCGTCGCTGCTGCACGACACGACCGAGAAGATGCACGCCGCGGCGACGGCGACTGCCGCCAACCGTCCGGCTCTCCTGCGTGAATTCGACCAACGCATGTTTCGACTGCCTTTCCCGATGATCTCCGGGCACGACGGAACCGCCCTGCGTGAGGGCACGGCGACATCGCCCCGGCGGGGCTTAGAAGGATTGAGTTCATCGACCCAGCGCTGTGTCTGGGTCCGCGATTCCGGCACCGTCCGCCCTGGTCACGGCGGTGAGTCCACGTCGGATGTGATGTGGGCCACTCGAAAAGTAGCCATACCCTTACGCCGGTGTCAAGCTGTTCGGCGAAACTGGACACACAGAGGACCACATGGCACGACACTGCCCGTCACGAACGAGTTCGCAACGGGCAGTGGGACAAACGATTCAGTTACCGGCAGGTCAGGGCGGTCCTCAGTGGACGGTCACCCGACCGTCGCGGCCGACCGTGACGTCGGCGGTGTAAGCACGGACGAGGTCCAGGCGCTGCCAGGAGGCGCGGCCGGGACGCTGGTCGTCGAGCGGGTATCCCGCGGGCGACGCGGTCTGTTCCAGGACCTGACGCCGCTGCTCGTCGGTGAGTTGCGGGTACGCCCCGGCGATCAGTTCGACGGCCTGTCGGGGCACCACCATCGGATGTGTCGGCGACGAGACGCGTCCGAATCCGTAGGTCATGCGCTGGGCGTAGATCGTCTGGGCCGCGGCGTCGGTGGCGTAGGGCGTGTCACGCGCAATGCACACCGAGAGGGCTGCGCCGCAACGCCATTCGAGTTCCTTGCGGATCTCGGTGGCAGACGCGGCGAGGAGCCGGCGGAACTGCGGGTCGTTCCAGCGATCGGCGGCGGCGGCCTGCCCGACGATCGCTCCACCGATCACGTCGAGCGGGTAGTGCACGCCCAGCACGATGCGGTGATATCCACCCTCCGAGGCACGGGCGAGGAACTGCGGCGCGAGTTCCGGGAGCATCGATGCGAACAGGGTGCCCCGCCAGAAGAACAGGCTGGTGTGGCCGGACGGGAACGACGGGTTGCTGCCCAGCGCGTCGTACTCGCTGGCTCCGGCGCGCGTGTACTTGCGGATCCGCTCGGGTGCGACGATGAACGGCCGCTCGTACCCGAACACGTACTTCTCGATGAGCGTCGCGTTCGCGAGCCCACCGGCGCGGGCGAGGTAGTCGCTGAAGAGGGCCGTGGTCTTCGGGAGGCGATCGGCGGCGAGGGCGTTCCGGAAATCCCGTCCGAGCCGGTCGCCGAAGGCATCGGACATCGTCCAGAGCGGATCGTCGTGTGCGTCGGCGAGCGCTCGGCGCTGCAGTCCCGGGTTGCCGGCCGCCGACTGGTTGATCGCGACCGCCGTCTCGAGATTGCGGGCCATCACCTCGGGGTGGTCGCGGCGCAGGGCGGTGAAGGTCTCCACCGGTTGCAGGTACACGCCGCCCGGGTACGACGAGATGTCCGAGGCGTAGAGCCGCGCGATGTCGGTCACGGGGAAGGGCGCCGGGGTCGGCTTGGCCGGCGCGGCCTGCGCCGATGCCGCGAGCGAGACGGTGGCCGCGATGGCCGCGACTGTACTGACCCATGAAACGACGAACCGCGTCCAGCGGACCGGTCCCCCTGCTGCCTGAGCCGGCGACGAGCGCAGCGAGGAGCCGTGTCGAAGGCCCGGCATCGGTCGCGGTCGGGCAGCGTTGTCCGAGATCACGCTCTGAATCCTAGAGGGAATGTTCGCGGGGCGAATGGCCGGACAACCACTGTTCATCCGACCGGCAACCCCTGCTCGAGGAGATCGATCGCGCGCAGCGTCGTCTCGAGCTGGGGTATCTCCCGGTTGTCGTCGAACTCGGTGGCCAGGTGGAAGGTCACCCCGGCCACCGCGTCGAGGAACACCTTGAGCCGGAAGTCGTCGGGCGCGATCCGTAAGTAGTCGGCGATGAGCTGGGTCATGTCCGAGATCATGCGCTCGGACTCGACCTGGAAGGTCTTCTGCAGCAACGGCTCGGTGCGGATCAGTTGCATGCGAAGTGGATTGCCGACCCAGGGGTCGTCGATGGTGAGGCGGTGCAGCTCGGTCATCAGGCGCCGGATGAGGTCGAAGTGGCTGAGCCCGGGCGGCATGGACTCGACGATCGCGTGCGCCTCGGCATGCAGGTGCTCGTCTCCGACGACCACCTGTTCCTTCGACGGGAAGTAGCGGAAGAACGTCGTGTGTGAGACGCCGGCGGCCTCGGCGATCTGCTCGACGGTGGTCTTGGCGTACCCCTGCTCGGCGATCAGGGTGATCGCCGCCTGCCGGATGGCGTTGCGGGTGCGCAGTTTGTTCTGTTCACGCAGGCCCATCCGACGCCCCGGCGCGGGTTCCGGGGCGTCGGAGTCGGCGTGCACAGTCAGGCAGTTGCCCATGTGTGCTCACTTCTTGTCAGAAGGATTGTGCGGCTTCTCAGCTCGCCGGGACCGGGGACCTGGTGTCGTCCGGTTCCTCGAGCCCACGATGGCGGACTGCTTCGCCCTCGATGTCGAAGTTGATCACGAAGCGGTCGAGCCAGCGCGGGAGGCCCCAGGCCCGGTCGCCGAGCAACGCGATCGCCGCGGGTACGACCAGCATGCGGATCACGAAGGCGTCGAAGAACACTGCCGCGGCCAGCGCGAAACCCATCATCTTGGCGGTCGTCTCCGGGGAGAGCATGAACGCCGCGAAGACGCTGATCATGATGATCGCCGCCGACGTGACCACCCGGGCTCCGTGCCGGTAACCGGCGACGATCGCCTCCTTGGCCGACAAGCCGTGCATGAACTCCTCGCGCATTCGGGTCACCAGGAACACCTGGTAGTCCATCGCGAGCCCGAACACCACGCCGATGAGGAAGATCGGCAGGAAGGAGATGATCGGCTGCGTGTGGGTGATCAATCCCAGCCAGCCCTCCTGGAAGATCGCCACGGTGACGCCGAAGGTCGCCAGGACCGAGAAGACGAATCCGAGGGTGCCGATGAGCGGGACCCAGAGCGACCGGAAGACGCCGATCATGATCAGGAATGCGAGACCGACGACCACGACCAGGTAGGGGATGAGTGCATCGTCGAGTTTCTGGGAGAGATCGGACATGATGGCTGTCTGACCGCCGACGTGGAGTTCGGCGCCACGGTTCTCGACCGTCGGTGCGAAGGCGCGGATCTGCTCCATGAGGTCGTGTGTGGCGGTTGACGACGGCGCGCTCTCCGGGGTGACCATGATGAGCGCGGTGTCGCCGGCCCGATTGCCGGTGAAGGTGAGTCCCTCGGGGTTGGCGACATCACTCAGAGTTGCGATGTGCCGGACGGTTTCCTCGGCCGCGGCGTTGATCGCGCCGTCCTCGTCGTGCACGACGACGAGTAGTGGGCCGTTGATGCCCTCACCGAAACCGCGGCTCAGCAGTTCCTGCGCGGGTGCTTCGGCTTCGCTGGACAGCGACAGACCGAGTTCCAGCTTGGTGGCCGGGATGGCCGCGGCCGCAAGCGCCAGCAGGCCGATCACGATGAACGGGATGGGCCATTTGACGACGGTGCGCCCGACTTTGACACCCAGAGTGTCGTCCTCGGATTCCGCGGCGTGCTTGATCCAGGGGATTCGAGGTAGGAAGGCGAACCGCCCGAACGCACCGAGGATGGCTGGGATGAGGGTCAGAGCAGCCAGCACCGCGATGAACACGGCGACGCCGGCACCCGCGCCCATCTGAGTGATGATCGGGATGCCGATCACCATGAGGGCCACCACCGCGACGATCACGGTGAGGCCGGCGAAAACCACCGCCGACCCGGCTGTGCCGACGGCTCGGCCGATGGCGTCTGATGGCGCGCCGCCGCGGAGGAGTTCCGCGCGGTACCGGGACACGATGAACAGCGCGTAGTCGATGGAGACGGCGATGCCGAGCATCGTGACGATGGCGGTGGCGGACTCGTTGATCGACAGAGCCTCGGCCGACAGCGTGAGCAGCAGGATGGTGATGCCGACACTGACGATCGCGGTGACGAGAGGTATGAAGGCGGCGATGAGGGCTCCGAACGCCACGATCATCACGACGAAGGCGACGGCGAAACCGAGCAGTTCGGCCGTGCCGCCGGCTTCCATCACCTGCATCAGCGACCCGGTTGCCTCCACCTGCAGGCCGTCGACGGAGAACTCGTCCAGGATCGAGACGAGTTCTTCCTTGTTCTCGACAGTGAGGTCGAGGATCGGGATGTCCTGGCGAACCTGGATGAGACCGACCCGACCGTTGTCGCCGACGGCCTGCGCAGCGAGTGCTGGATCAGCGGCCGCAACCGTCAGCGGGTTGACGACGGTCTGCGGCTCGATGACGTCGGGGAGTCCGCGGAGGGCCGCGGCGAGTTCGTTCAGCTGCGCGGTGTGGTTCTGCAGCCCGTCCTCGGCAGCGACCAGGATGCTCGTGGACGCCTGTTCCTGCTGGGCCATGACCTGTGGGAAGTACTGCTCGACCTGTTCGGTGGCAACCCCCGAGTCGGTGCCGGGAAGGCTGAAGTCCTGCGCGAACTTGGGCTGGAGTGCACCGACCAGTCCGGTGACCGCGATGAGCGCAGCCAGCCAGGCCGCGATCACCGACCATTTGTGGCGAAAGCAGAAGCTTCCGAGCTTGAACAGAAACGACGCCATGCGTGGACCCCTCTGGTGCTGCGGAAGACCGGCCCCGAAGGTCCCGGCGCAGATGACGAGAGAAATGGTACCCACTAACACTCGGGACCGAGTACCACTTTTCGGAGCGGGCTCCGTCACACCGCGCCGGCGGTGTGGCCGGCATCGCTTGCGAGAGGGTCTCGTCAGCGGGCGTTCGGCGGCGTCTGGTGTCCGCGGGGATCGGCGTCCGGGCGGTGACGCGGATCGATCGGGTTGTTCGATGGCTGACCGGCGTGCCGGCCTGCGACGTTCGGGTCGTTCCGCCCGTCCGCACCACGCCCGTCGGCGCCCCGTCCCTCGGTGTCCCGTCCATCCGCGTTCCGTCGGACATCGGGGTCGAGACGATCCGCACGGGCGAACTCGCTCTCGACCTCGTGCCGCGACTCGGCCGCGTGTCCCTGGTGGTGGCGTGCCTGTTCCTGCAGCCGCTTGGCCTCTGCAGCCTTCGCATCGGCTTCGGCCTGCGCTTTCCGTGCCCGGGCATCGGCCTCCTCGGCGACGGCCTCGCGGTGGCGGACGGTCGAGACCTGTTGCGTGGCGTTCTGCCTGATCTCCTCGGCTTGAACCCGTCGGCGTGCCTTTCGCTGACGAAGCAGCAGCAACACGAGCGCAAGAATGACGATCACGACGACGACGGCGATGATGATCCAGATGGCGGTGTCCACGACTCACTCCTCGGTCGGATGATGGTGCGCGTCGGGTACCCCGCGGCGGGGATGGCTAACCCATCCCGGTCAGCTCGCTGACCTGCGGTCGAGCAGCCGTCACCGCGGGTTGTCCACTCGTTCGGGTGACAGTCGCCGGTCGGCGGAAGCGGTGATGCGGTCGTAGCTTCGGTGCCACAGCCATTCGAGAGGGCCCCGCTCGAATCGGCTGAGCCAGAAGCGGGAGAACAGCATGAGCACCACGGCGATGCCGAGGTACAGCGACACCGTGGCGGGGACCAGCGTCGAGCCGTCGAGATGGTGCGCGAGCCCCAGGCCCCAGCCGTAACAGGCGGCACCCGCGATCGCGTTCTGTAACACATAGCAGGACAACGCCATTCGACCGACCGGTGTCAGCGCGCGGCCGCACCGCCCGGGAGTGCGGCCGTCGGCGTAGTACCCGGCGACCCATGCGAGCAACCCCAGTGCGACGACCGGCGCCAACCCGTACCGCCCCACGACGAGTCCGGCATCGCCACCGGCCAGTCCGACGGCAAAGTCGAGAGGTAGGGCGATCCCCAGCCCGACGGCCATCAGGCGTCGCCGAAGCCGGGCGCCGCGCGGTTCCAGGACGCCGGCGCGCAGCAGGGCCGCGCCGATGAGGAAGAGCGCGATCGACATCGGCAGGATGAAGAGGACCTCGGCACGGAACATCAGGAAGTTCTCGGCGCGAAAAGCGACGAGGTCGACGAAACTGCCACTCGCGTAGGGGTTCGGGGACAGCGCGGCACCCGGACCCGATGTAGCGGGCGCGGCGAGAAGGGCCCAGCTCACCAGGCCCAGCAGCGCCAGATGCGTCGACGCAGCGATCGCGATCGCGACGTACTGGCGCCGCAGCCGCATCGACAGCAGGTAGGCGACGATGAGTCCGGTGACCGCGTAACCCATGAGGACGTCGAACTCGGTGAAGAGGAAGTAGTTGATCACGCCGTCGACGAACAGCAGCGCGGCTCGCCAGTAGTACCGTCCCGGCCAGGTCCGGCCTCGTCGAACAGCCGACCGCTGCTGGATGGCCAGCCCGATTCCGAACATGATCGTGAGCAGACCGAGGAATTTGCCCTGGGCGAGCTGCTGCAGGACGTCCTCGGCCACCGCCCAGGAGCCGGTGGCCCGATAGGCGCCCTGGATGTAGCCGATCAGCCCCTCCGCGTTGGTGAAGATCCAGATGTTGGTGGCGAGGGTGCCCAGAATCGCGGTGCCGCGCAGGACGTCCAGCGCCGCGTGTCGGGTCGCCATCGGTTCTCCGTTCTTTGCTGACACAACCGTGCTATCAAAACCGGCGCCAACGTAGCACGGGTGTACTACCATGAGTCAATGCCCAAGTTGATCGACCGGGACGGGCGACGCGCCGAGATAGCCGAGGCCCTGTGGCGAATCGTGTTGCGCGAAGGCGCATCCGGAGTATCGGTCCGCGAGGTGGCGGCGGAAGCGAACATCTCGGTCGGCTCGCTCCGCCACGTCTTCGCGGACAAGGAGGAGCTGCTCGAGTTCTCGATGCGGCTGATCTACGAGCGGGTGGCGGTTCGCATCCGTCGGCACGACCGAATTCGCAACCCGCTGCGCTGGACCGAGGCCGTGTTGTCCGAGGTCCTACCGCTGGACGACGAGCGGCGCGTCGAGATGCACGTCAACCTCGCGATGGTGACCGAGTCGGTGGCACATCCCGGTCTCGCAGATGCTGCGCGTGAGGCCCACGACGGTTTGCGTTCGCTCTGTCGGACGGTGCTGGGCGTCCTCGACGAGCACGGGCTGATCGGCGCCGGCCGCGATCTCGACTCTCATGCGGTCGCGGTACACGCCCTCGTCGACGGTCTGGCGATGCACCTGCTCCTCGCCGACACGGATTCGCCGGCTCGCGCGCAGCGCGTGTTGCGGGAGTACGTGGCGCAGTTGCGGGTCGACGAATCGTGAGGGCACCGACCGCGACGACGGCAGACGTGTCGTCGGCGTGTGGTCAGAGTTGTGTTCGAGGGGGAACGCGCGCGGCGACCTCGTCGGGGGTCAGTCGAGAGCCGGTGGCTGCGTCGACGGTTCCCCCGGACACCAACACGCGGATCGCGAGTGCCGAGCGGCCACCGTTCGTCGGCGTGCGCGCCTCATGGTCGACCAAGGCCAACAGCGGCCACGCGAATTGCTCGATGTCGAGGCCGGGGAGCAATCGGAGGCCGTACCTGTCGAGGAGGTGCTGGTAAACCGGGACCCACCATCGCAGCGCGTATTCGTCGAGCGTCGCCTGGGATCGACGAACCGCGGGGTGCTCGGGCCACATCGTCCGAATCATTTCGGCAAGGGCGAACCGCCCGGGGTCGCGTTCGGCCTCCACCTCGCCGGCCGCGACCGCGTCGATCAACTGCCCCAGCGGTTCTCCGATCAGTGCGGCGGCCCGTGCAACCGCGGTGCGTGCGTGATCGTCGGCCCTGCCCGGCCGCAGCGAGTAGGCGATGACATCGTCGAGCCAGTCCGTCGAAGTGGCCCAACGCCGCCGCAGATTGTTCCGGCTGATGTCGAGGACGTCGGGTCCGAATGTCTCCAGCGGAATCATCCTGCCCAACAGGGTCGCGTCCCGGCTCATCTCGTTCTCGCCCAAAGCGTTTCGCAAACCGTCAAAGAGCTGTTTCTCCGCGGCGGACAGGATGTATTGCGTCACAATGCCATTGGGTCCGTTCGGGCCTTCGTCTGCGAGGGTGTGCGTGACGACCCCGCGGAGATCGGTCACGTGCACCGTCCCACGACTCTCGCGGACGCCGCTCGTCCGTCCCTTCACCCATACTTCTTCGTCGCCCTCGCCTGAACAGCCCATGTCGTCGAGTCTCGCAAAGTGCGTGCAACCGTCGGTATCCGGCACGAGCCACGAGGTCGAGGTCAGTTGTCGACGACTCTGTCGTAGCACGGTTGAGTTGCCGTTCGGATCTTGCTCGCGTCGTCGACGCCCATCCGGTTGCTACCCGAGGCCAGTGCACGCAGAGTGGCGTCGCTGACGGAACCCTCGACCTCACCGAGCACGCAGTCGGCGATCGCCGCGGACTCGGCTTCGGTCAGTGAACTGCTCTGTTCGCGAAAGACCCTGGCGAGACCGGACCGGATCTCTGCCTCGCTGGGCATCGGGCCCGCTTTTCGCTTCTCTTCGGCTTCTCGCTGTGCGGCGAGTTCGCCATTGCACGCACGCGAGGCCTCGAACACGACGACGTTGTCGGACACCTCATCCTGGTCTTCGGTGCCGTCGGCCCATGCGCGGAGGGTGATGTCGTGGGCCGAGTCGTACACCCGGTCGAGCATGCAATCCGCCATGAACTCGGCACTGGCCCGGTCGGGTTTGCTCTTGCTGTCCAGATAGACGGTGATCAGGCCCTCGCGGACCTCCGCGCGATCCGGTTTCCCGATCTGACCGCAACCGGTGAGCGTGAGAGCCGCGACCAGGGCGGCGAGCAGGACAAGGCGACGCATCGTTCGTTCCTTCGTCGAGGACATGAGCGATGAGACGCTAGCCGTATCCCCGGCGGTCTGTGCAGGGGCGCAGCCCCCCGTGCGATTCCGCCGGCGCCCCCGCGGCCGTCAGCCCTCGGGCTCCGTGTCACCCTCTTCGCGGGCGCGTCGTCGGTCGGCGTGCAGCGACTTGACGCGCCGCTCCTCGCGACGGACCTCGATCTGGGTGGCCCGTTCGGCGGCCAGCCAATCCGGCATCTCGGCGAGGAGGTCGTCGATCTGCGCCGTCGTGAGTGCCTCGGTGATGCCCCCGCGAACCAGACCCGAGTTCGAGATGCCCAGTTTGGCCGCGACCAGATTCTTGGGGTGCGGGCCGTCCGCGCGAAGCGTGCGGAGCCATTCCGGCGGGTCGGTCTGGAGGGCGGCGAGTTCGGCCCGGGTGATCGGGCCCTGCTGGAACTCCGCAGGAGTGGCCGGCAGGTACACGTCCAGCTTCTTGGCGGCGGTGGCCGGCTTCATCGACTGCGAGCTCATTCGACGAGGGTATCGGGCGGTAGCCTTTGGGCGTGACCACACTCGACGTTCACGCAGCGGGCGAGGCCCCTGTCTTCCGGCTGGCATACGTTCCGGGGGTCACGCCGAGCAAGTGGGTCAGGATCTGGGCCGAGCGGCGTCCCGACGTCTCGCTGGAACTCATCGCCCTCGACGTCGCGGTCTGTGCCGAGGCGGTCGGGGAGCGGCGCGTCGACATGGCGATCACCAGATTGCCCGATGCCCTGCGGTCCGGCGATGCGCGGGAACATCACACGATCGACCTGTACGAGGAGACGACGGTCGTCGTCGTGCCGAAGGACCACGCCCTGACCGCCGGCGACGAGATGACCCTGGCCGATCTGACCGACGAGCAGTTGCTGTGGCCGCTGGACGAACCGTTGACAGTATCCGAACGCCCGGGTGCGGCGGTGGATCATCGGCCCGAGACCACCGGTGACGCAGTCGAACTCGTCGCGGCCGGCGTCGGCGTACTGCTCGTGCCGCAGTCGCTGGCGCGCCTGCATCACCGCAAGGACCTGGTGTATCGGCCGGTCACCGACGCCCCGACCGGGTCCGTCGGACTCCTCTGGCCTGCTCCCACAACTCAATTGGCCGATGAGTTCATCGGCATCGTGCGCGGCCGCAAGGCGACGTCGTCGCGGGGGCGGACCGACGAGGCGCCCAAACGGTCGGCGAAGGAGAAGGCGGCGGCGAAGAGGGCGGCACGCGAGGCGGCCGGGAAGATCCCCGGCAAGAGTGCGCGACGCGGGCCCGGACGTCCGAAGCGTCGCTGATTCCCGCCGTGGCGTGCCGCCCCTGTCAGTGCGTCAGGCGCGCCACTCAGCGGTGCGTTCCGGCGACGCATCGGCAAGCGCCTTGAGGGTGTCGGCGGCGCCGAAATCCTTGCCGTACACCGGCGTTCCCGGCTGTTGCCGCCACGACTCGGCGAGCGGTCCGGCGTCGACCGGGTCGAACCCGAGTTCGTCGACCACGCGGAACACGATCTCCTTGCCGGCCGGATCGTCGCCGGCGATCGGCAGCGCGATGCGGCCCTCTGTGCCCGCGGGTACGCCCTTGTTCAGCAGGTGCTTCCAGTAGATACCGTTGAACACCTTGTACACCGGGACGCCGAGCAGTTCCGACACCCAGACGCTCTCGGGGGTACCGTTCTCGATCGCCTCGATCTTGCCGTCGCGCTGCTGGGGGTAGTAGTTGTTCGTCTCGATCACCGGGGCGTCGGGCTTGCGGGCGTCGAGGATGCCCGGCGCGAGGTCGGGGGTGTTCTTCTGCGGGATGCTGACGATCACCAGGTCGGCGTCCTTCGCGGCGTCGGCGGCCCATACCGCGGTGGCGCCGGTCTCGGAGGCCAGTTCGGCCAGCGTCTCCGGGTCGCGCGAGTTCGCCACCCGCACCTCGTGTCCCAACGATGTCAGACGACGCGTGAGCGTCCCGCCGATGAATCCCGCTCCGATGATCCCGATCTTCACAACTGCACCTCTTTGTTCGACGACGTTGTTGACCCTTCGCGCAACGGATCCGTCGGTTCGGTGCATTCCCGTGGTCGGCGGGAGGGTGACGAGCGACTCGGTCGGGCCCGGTCGAGTCGTGGGTCAGTACGCGATGCCGAGAGACCAGGCGAACACCGTGTAGGCGGCGAGGGTGATGAGCACGATCCCGATGAGGTTGAGCCAGAGCCCGCCACGGATCATCTGGCCGATGGTGACGTACCCGCTGGCGTAGGCCACCGCGTTCGGTGGGGTCGCCACCGGGAGCATGAATGCGCAGGTCGCGGCGAGGGCGACGGGGATCGTGAGCACCAGGGGGTCGAGACCCATCCCCATGGCCACGCCTCCGGCGACCGGGAGAAAGGTCGCCGCTGTCGCGGTGTTGCTCGTGATCTCGGTGAGGAAGATGATCGCGGTCGCCGCGATGACCACCAGCACGATGACCGGGATCGTGTCGAGCCCGGCGGCCACATCGCCGATCCAAGCGGTCAGTCCGCTGGACTCGAACTGCTGGGACAATGCCAGGCCGCCGCCGAAGAGCAGCAGCACGCCCCATGGCAGTTTGATCGCGGTCTCCCAGTCGAGCAGGCGCACACCGGGTTTGGAGCCGCTGGGCAGCAGGAACAGGAGAACGGCGGCGGTCATCGCGATGCCGGTGTCGGAGATCGGCGGGTTCTCGTCCCAGATCAGCGGGACCGCGATCCACGCCAGTGCGGTGAGGCCGAAGATCGCGGCGACCCGGATCTCGCCCTGCGACATCGAGCCGAGGGCGTCGAGCTGATCGCGGATGATGCGCCGGCCGCCGGGGATGTCGTCGATCTCCGGCTTGAACAGGACGTGAGTGAGCAGGAACCACGCGATGGCGAGGAAGATGACGGCGAGCGGGACTCCGGCGATCATCCACTCCAGGAACCCGATGTCGATGCCTTCACCCTCGAGGTATCCGACCAGGAGGGTGTTGGGCGGGGTGCCGATGATCGTGCCCAACGATCCGATCGATGCGGCGTAGGCGATGCCGAGCATCAGTGCTGTGCCGAAATTGCTCTTGATGACCGCCTGGGTGAGGGTCTCACCGTCCACCGGTTCGTCGGTGTCGGTGGCCTTGGGCCCGGGCGCGTCGGTGCCCGAATCCTTACCGAGGTCGAGAACCAGCGCCAGGACCGACACGCCGATCGGGATCATCATCACGGCGGTTGCGGTGTTGGACACCCACATCGACAGGAATCCGGTGGCGATCATGAAGCCGGCGATCACCATCGGCGGCTTGGTGCCCATCGCCGAGACCGTGACCAGGGCGACGCGGCGGTGCAGATTCCACCGCTGCATCGCGAGGGCGATGATGAAGCCGCCCATGAACAGGAAGATGACGTTGTTTCCGTAGGCCGCGCCGACGTCGTTCACCGAGATCGACTCGCCCGCGTCGTCTGAGCCGAAGACCGGGAAGATCACCAGCGGCAGCAGGGCCGTCGCGGGAATGGGGATCGCCTCGGTCATCCACCAGAGGCCCATGAGAACTGCGGTCGCCGCCGTGAGCCGGGCTCCCTGCCCGACTTCGGCGGGCAGGATCACGTAGACCAGGGCCGCGAGTGCCACGCCGGCAAGCAGTCCGATCCACTGCCGACGTCGCATCTTCGGTTCCACCTCGTCGGCGCGCTCACCCGCCGACTGGTGGTCGATCTCGTCGAAGTCCCGCTGTGGGTCAGGCGATCCGGAGCCTCGGCCGGCCGAGCCCGGTGATCCGGACCGGTTGTCGCGTGGCCGTTCGCCGCTGCGCTGCACCATCGGGAACCTCCTCGGTATGCCTGCGTGGCAGCCAGCCTATCGAGGAACGTGCCGGAATTGCCCGAAACCGCCGCCCGCCGACATGCCTATGAGGTGGCCGACCAGCTGTGCCACGTCAGAGACTCCACGACGATCACCGGTCCATCGGGCCGTCGGAGTCGATACTGCGGGTACTTCGCGGCCAGCGTGTCGATGCCGTGACTGCCGACGGATTCACCGGCGTCGACGACATGTGCCCGGCCGTCGACCCGCACCCACCAGAGTTCATCCCAGTTGTCGGAATACATGTCAGCCAGGAGCGACACCGCGGGGTTGTCCGCGATGTTGGCGAGACGACGGAGTGCGGTGGTTCGTTTCGGCTTGTGATCCACGCACGTGTAGATGACGTCGTCGTCGAGTGCGCACACGACGGGGACCAGGTGCGGCTTGGTGGAGGGTGACACGGTGGCGAGCGTGACCGACCGGGCGGCGGCGAAGCGTTCGCGACTCAGGCGCAGGTCCATCATCCGAGGATGGCATGCACTCGTGGGAAACAAGGTCACCGATGAGCTCGGGCGCCGGTTCGGGTCCACCTCTGTGTCCGAACCCCGATCCGGGGGACCCGACCCGAAAGGGCCAGCACCATGACGAACCAGAACGTTGCCGTCAGCCGCACGATCTCCGCCACGCCCGAGGAGGTGTTCGCGGCGCTCGCCGACCCCCGCACACACCAGGCCATCGACGGCACCGGCTGGGTTCGGGACGCAGTCGACACGACACCGCTGCGGGAGGTGGGCCAGGTCTTCCGGATGAACATGTACCACTCCAACCATCCGGATGGTGACTACCTTATGGAGAACCGGGTCGAGGTGATCGAACCGCGGTCGGCGATAGCGTGGCAACCAGGGCAGCGCAACGACTCCGGGGAGCTCGAATTCGGCGGCTGGACATGGCGGTACGACCTGGTGCCGGTGGGGGAGTCGTCCACCGAGCTCACCTTGACCTACGACTGGTCGGCCGTACCCACCCACATCCGCGAGTACATCGAGTTCCCGCCGTTCGCCGACGACCATCTGCGTAACTCGTTGAACCACATCGCCGAACTTGTCGGCTGATCGGCGAGGTCAGCGACTGAGCGAGCCCCGGCGCCCCACCCCGATCGCCCGACGAACCGGTCAGCCGACGAGGTCCGGATCCGGATCGCGATGCGCCGACGCAGCCGATGTGGGTGACAGATCGGCGGTGAGCAGGTCGACGGTCGGGCTGCGCGTGATCACCTTGTGGCCCCACCACAGAGCGAGGAACACGAACAGTGCGCCGTAGGCGGTGAGCCAGAGTTCGAGATTCCCCGCGGATCCGTCGCGGATCGCCGGGAGATTCTGCCCCGCGATGACTGCAACACACATGAGCAACGCGATGATCGGGCCGGCCGGGTAGAGCCAGGCCTTGTAGGGGAGTCTGCCGAGGTCCAGACCCTGCGCCTGCCACGCCCGACGAAAACGATAGTGGGCCCACGCGATACCCATCCACGTGATGAAGCCCGCCACCGACGAGGCGGTGACCAGCCACACATACGCGCGACCGTCGCCCACCCGACTCGCCAGGAAGCAGAGGGCGCCGATGGCCGTCGTCGCGGCCACGGCGAGGAGTGGCACTCCTGATCGCGTGACCCAGCCGAACACACGTGGGGCGTTGCCCTGCACCGACAGGCCGTACAACGCGCGGGTTGCCGCGAACAGGCTCGCATTGCCCGCCGACAGGATCGCGATCAGGATCACGGCGTTCATCATCGATGCCGCCACCGCGATCCCCGCGTCGGAGAACACGAGGGTGAACGGGGCGATTGCGATGTTCTCCTCGGACGCATTCAGCAGATTGGGGTCGGTGTACGGGATCAGGAACGCGATGACGGTCAGGGTGCCGATGTAGAACAGCAGGATGCGCACGAAGACGGTGCGCACGGCGCGTGGAATCGCCGTCTTCGGTTCGACCGCCTCGCCGGCGGCGACCGCGATCATCTCGGTGCCCTGGAATGCGAAACCGGCGATGAGGAAGACCGACAGCATGCCGAGCGGGAAGTCCACGAACGGAGCGTCGTCGATCGTCCAGTTGCTGAAGCCCGGCGACGGACGGTCGCCGACGACACCGAGAATCAGCAGCACGCCGACGATGAGGAAGACGACCACCGCGATGACCTTGATCGCCGCGAACCAGAACTCGGCTTCGCCGAATGCCTTGACCGCGAACAGGTTCAGCGCCAGCAGACCCGCCAGGAACACGACCGACCAGATCCACGACGGCACGTCGGGTGCCCAGTACTTCATGATCAGCCCGGCGGCCACCAACTCGGCGGCCAAGGTGACCGACCAGTTGAGCCAGTAGTTCCACCCGGCTGCGAAGCCGAAGGACTTGGACACGAAGCGCTTTCCGTACTCCTCGAACGGGTTGCTGCACGGGATGTACGCCGACATCTCGCCGAGGCTCTGCATCAGGAAGAAGACCATGCAGCCCATCAGCAGATACGCCAGGATGGCGCCACCCGGGCCCGCGTCGGAGATGGTGGCGCCCGAGGCGACGAACAAGCCGGTGCCGATGGCACCGCCGAGCGCGAGCATGCTGATGTGACGACTCTGAAGTCCCTTGCGCAGCGACTCGTCGGGGGTGATCCCCAGGGGACTGGACATCGGCAGAGTCTAACGGCCGGTCGGCCCGTCGGCCGGGTATTGAACTGTTGCCCGAGTGCTGACCCTCAATCGAGGCTTGTCAGTTCGGAGACCAGTTCGTGCACCGGGTCACCGGGACCGATGTCGTAGGTGCACTGGTCGTGCCTCGGGTCCGGGACGAATGCCCAGAAGAGTGCGGTTGCCGTCCCGGCCGCCCGCTGACCGGCGACCTTGGTCCGGAAGTCGTCGGCGCGCTCGGATGTCGAACCGCATGAGCCGGCATGCTGGCCGATCTCGTTCACCGCGAGGGGTTTTCCGACTACGCGTGCCTGGCGTAGACGTTCGGCCAGTCCGTTCCACTGATCCCCGGGGAGCGCGACACCGTCCGCACCGTAGTCGTGATAGTCCAGGACGTCCACGTACGGGGAGCCGGCGACGTACTGGTAGTCGGGCCCGGCGATGCCGCACTGGCCACCGCCGGTGAAGCCGGACCAGATCACCGCCCCGCCGTGCAGTCGGGTGACCATCGCGCCTGCGCTGCCGAAAAACGACCGCAGTACGCGCGCGGCGTCGACCGGGCACGACCGCTGCTGCCATCCACACGACTGATCGCCACAGATGGACGGTTCGGGTTCACCCACCAATTCCCATCCCGCCAGGGCCGACCTGCTCTTCCAGCGTCCCACTGCCGTCCTGACCCACTGCTCGAACGTGAGTCCGCCCGCGCCGGCGACGGTTCGCCAGCCGGATCGGTACCAGTCCCGTTCCTTGAAAACTCTGCTCTCGCATGCGCCATCGGCGGCCGCGAGGACAGGCAAGACCATCTGATCGTGCCGTGCGGCGGCGTCGAAGACGGCATCCATCGGCCCGAAATCCAATTTTTGGGTGTACTTGTTCACGGCCAGTTGAGCGAACAGATTGAAGCGGGTGAGCGAATGCGGAGGTAAGGCGGCGAAATAGTCGTCGAGATCAACCATCGCTCCGCATCCGGCATTCACCGACCAATCGGTGGCCAGCTGGTAGGCGTCGAATCCGGATGGCCACCACTGGCGTCCATCAAGGGTCAACCCAGCCGGAGTGGCATCGACCCGGTTGGGCGCCGCATGAGCGGGCGGCGGCAGCAGCCAACTCAGGAGCAGGCCGATGCTCAGCACCAGAATCGGAGTTCTCATCGCGGGCAGATGCATGTGTGCGTCCTGGGATGACGAGGACCGACTGTGGCGTCGGCCCAACTCGTTCGATGATTGCACGCCGGCCGCGCGGTTTCGATCGCGTCCGAGAATGGGTACGGAGAAACGTTTCGTGTGCGCCGAGATCGAGTTAGAGCCGCTGGGCTCATTCCTCATTCGCCGACCTGCGCGACACCTGTGACACCATCGTGCTCGTGATGGGCGTACCGATAGTTGCGGCAGTGCTGCTCATCGCGAGCGCGGTGCTCGCATGGCAGGACCCACGTCGTCTGAGCCCCGGCATCCTGCTGACCGCGGGCTTGTCGGGCGTGATGCTCGCCGCGGTGATCGCGGCCGTGGACAGTGGCGTCGACGACGACGGCTCGGTTCTCGCGCCGGCGGTCGTCATCGTGGCCCTCGGACTCGTTGCGCTGCTTGCCATCCTCATTCTCGGGGTGTCGTTGATCGCCAACGGCGTGACGCTTCTGCGCCGAGAGGGGCGCCGTCCATCGAACCTGCTGTCGGCGCTCCTGGGTGCACTCCTGTCCGGTTACGCGCTCGCTGTCCTGCTCGGGATCATCGTCGGATGGTTCGACGTGTCGACGAGCAACGCGCTGCTCAACTTCCTCCTGGCGGTGGGGATGCCGGCCGGTTACCTGGGGTTCGTGTTTGCCTCGCTGCTGCTCTGGTCGTGGCTGTACGGCCGGTGGAGCAGGTGGCGGGCGCGACGGGCGAAGGTCGGCGCGATCATCGTCCTGGGTGCCGGTCTGCTCGACGGGTCCCGCGTCGGTCCGCTGCTGGCATCACGACTCGACCGCGGTCGCGAGATCTATGATCTGGCCCGGGCTTCCGGCCTGGACCCGCTGATCATCTGCTCCGGAGGCAGAGGTGGCGACGAGCGGCTGTCGGAGGCCGCGGCGATGGCCGAGTACCTCGTGTCGAAGGGCGTCGATCGTGATGCCATCGCACTCGAGGACCGATCCACCGACACCGCGGAGAACCTCCGGTACTCGAGGCGTGTGCTCGACGAGCGTGGAGTGACCGAACCGGTCGCGGTGGTGACGAGCGGCTATCACGCCTTCCGCGGAGCGATGCTCATGCGGTCTGCCGGGATCGACGGATTCTCGACCGGCGCCCACACCGCGCGATACTTCGTCCCCAACGCCCAGGTCCGTGAGTTCTTGGCGGTTCTGCGTGACCACCGATGGATCAACGGAGTCGTCCTGGTCATGCTCAGTGTGCCGCTGATCGCCGGCACCGCTGTCGCTCTCTTCGGCTAGTCGATCACCGGACCAGGGGGCCTCGCGAGTTGCGGTGATGGTGGAGCCGATGACGGGAATCGAACCCGCGTATTCAGCTTGGGAAGCTGATGTTCTGCCATTGAACTACATCGGCGTGCGAGTGCCGGACTCGCGAACGACAGCCTAGCAAACCCGTGGCCGGTCCGGTCGCCGGCACGCGCAGATGTCGCAGAACGTGGCGTCAGGCGCAACGAACTGCGACATCTGGGCGAGACCGGGTCGCGGCGGGGCGACGCGATTCGGTTGCGACGCAGAACAACTCGCCGGAAGGGGTTGCGCGCCGGGCGATCGGCCGGTAGTCTCGAACGTAGTTTCGAGTAAAGCCATGATGACGGGGGATGAAATCATGGCTTCTACAGGGCCATCTGCAGCACCACCACTTCTTCTCGACCAGTACAAGCGCCTGCATGCACTTATGGACGAGATCGCCGAGACGCAGTCCACGGATTGCTCCGACACTGACCTCTTACAGGTCGCGATCGAGCACGAGCGTGCCGAACGACGGTTGCTGTCGCTGTTCACCGATCACATCGTCGACATCGACGAGCGGTCGGCGTACCGGAAGATGGGGTGCCAGACCGTCTCCAACTTCCTCTGCCATGGTCTGAACCGGCGCGGCGAGGCGACCCGCCTGATGAACCGGGTCTGGGCCTTGGGCAGGTTTCCGGACATGCAGGGGGTGCCGCTCGAACCGCGCTTCCCCGAGACCGCCAAAGGTGTTGCCGACGGCGAGATCTCGGGACGCCACGTCGACGTCGTCATCGAGGTGATGCGCAAGATCCCCGCCGACGTGGACCCTGCCGACCGGGAAGCCGCCGAGGCAACGCTCGCGCAATACGCACGCGAGTACGACCCGTCGTCACTCCGTGATCTCGGCGCCCGCATCCTGGCCCACCTCGACCCCGACGGAACCATCACCGACGATCGCGACCGCGCCCGTAACCGCGGACTCAAACTCGGGCCGCAAGACGCCCAACTGATGTCCCGGCTGACCGCAACGCTCGACCCCGTGACGCGCGCCATGTTCGACGTCGTCTTGTCGGTGTGGGCCGCTCCTGGGATGAACAATCCCGCCGATCCCGAGTCGCCCACCGGGAACCCCGCCGCCGCGGACCCCGACGCGCTGGCCGCCGCTGCCGGACGCGACGAGCGCTCCGCGGAGAAGCGGAACCACGACGCGTTGCGCGCCATGCTGCGCTTCGTGCTCGACGCCGGCGCGCTCGGGGGTTCGCACCACGGGCTGCCGCCACACCTCGTCGTCTCCATCACCGAATCGGCGCTGCGCGACGCGGCCGGCGACCCGGCACGGACCGCGACGGGAACCCTCCTACCCATCAAGGACGCCATCGACCTCGCCGCCGCCGCGCAGCATCATCTCGCGGTGTTCCGGGACCACTCCAGTGAGGTGCTCTACCTCGGGCGGTCCCGGCGATTGGCCTCGCGCGCACAACGAATCGCCGCGGTCGCCCGCGACGGCGGCTGCACCTTCCCGGGATGCACGCGGCCGTCGTTCGACTGCGAGATCCACCACGTCGTCGAGTGGGACGCCCACCACGGATCCACCGACCTCGACACCCTCGCGACCGCCTGCCCACCACACAACCGAGTGGTCGGCACCGGGGTGGATCAGTGGGCCACCACCATCGCCACCGAAGGGGTCGACGCCGGCCGCGCCGTCTGGCACCCGCCCCGCGCGCACCCGTCGCCGACGCCGCGGATCAACCATGCCCATCGCACCGACGCGATCCTCGACCGAATGCGCGCTGATGTCCGGCGGCGGCGCAGAACAGCGGTGCCGGAGAGCGGAGGGTCGGCGCCGACCGACACCGGCGCAGATCCTCCCTGACCATTCGATAACCTCGACACCGTGCTGCTCTCCGACCGCGACATCCGCGCCGAGATCGCTGACGGGCGCCTCGCCATCGATCCGTTCGATCCCGCCCTCGTCCAGCCCTCCAGCGTCGACGTCCGGCTCGACGGCCTGTTCCGGGTGTTCAACAACACCCGCTACACCCACATCGACCCCGCACAACGCCAAGACGAACTCACCTCGCTGGTCGAACCGGCCGACGGTGAGCCCTTCGTGCTGCACCCGGGTGAGTTCGTGCTGGGGTCCACCCTTGAAGTGTGCTCGCTGCCCGACGACCTCGCCGGCCGGCTCGAAGGCAAGTCGTCACTCGGTCGGCTCGGCCTCCTCACGCATTCGACGGCGGGCTTCATCGACCCCGGCTTCTCCGGCCACATCACCCTCGAGCTGTCGAACGTCGCGAACCTTCCGATCACCCTCTGGCCCGGCATGAAGATCGGGCAGCTGTGCCTCATCCGCCTCAGCAGCCCGGCCGAGGAACCGTACGGCAGCGCGTCGGTCGGATCGAAATACCAGGGACAACGTGGCCCCACCCCTTCGAAGGCGTACCTGAATTTCCAGAAGCACGACTGAGGGGTTTCGACTCGGCTCAACCGGCGGGTGGGCGGACCGGGTGGGCGCGGCTCCGGAAGTTCACCCAGCCGATGACAACCCGCCACGACGAGGATGGTTACCGGTGGTTCCGCCTGGGTAACCGTTGCCCTCATGAAGCTCACGGTGATCGGATGCGGCTACCTCGGTGCCACTCACGCGGCCTGCATGGCCGAACTCGGGCACGAGGTCGTCGGCATCGACGTCGATCCGTACAAGATCGAACGCCTGCAGGCCGGCGAGGTCCCGTTCTTCGAGCCGGGGCTCGCCGACATCCTGCGCCGCAACATCGACGCCGGACGACTCCGCTTCACGACCGACCACCTCGCGGCCGCCGACCACGCCTCGGTGCACTTCCTCGGCGTCGGGACCCCGCAGGAACCCCGCGGGCACCGGGCCGACCTCTCGCACGTGTACTCGGCGATCGACGCGCTCGTGCCGACGCTGCGGGGCGCCCACCTCATCATCGGCAAGTCGACCGTACCGGTCGGCACCTGCGCCAAACTCGCACAACGGATCTCGGTACTGTCGCACGCCGGGGCGGATGTCGAACTGTCGTGGAGTCCGGAGTTCCTGCGCGAGGGATTCGCCGTCGAGGACACGCTCCGGCCGGATCGGCTCGTCCTCGGTACCGGTTCGCTCGACCCGAGCGGCCTCAACACGGCCGCCGACGACCCCGACGCCGGGTCGTCGGCCGGGGAGGTCACCCGCGAGATCTACCGCGAGATCCTCGAGACCGGCGTGCCGTTGATCGAGACCGACTGGGCCACCGCGGAACTCGTGAAGGTCTCGGCGAACGCCTTTCTGGCCACCAAGATATCGTTCATCAACGCGATCAGTGAACTGTGCGAGATCGCCGGCGCCGACATCAACACCCTCGCCGACGCGATCGGGCACGACCCGCGGATCGGACGCCGATTCCTCAACGCCGGTCTCGGTTTCGGCGGCGGTTGCCTGCCCAAGGACATCCGCGCCCTGACCGCGCGCGCCGACGACATGGGCGCCCCGCGGGCCGTCGGCTTCCTGCGGGAGGTCGACGCCATCAACATGCGTCGCCGGGGTGCGGCGGTGGAACTGGTCTTCGAGGCCCTCGGCGGCGAGGTCCTCGGGCGCAACGTCGCCGTCCTGGGCGCCGCCTTCAAACCGGAGAGCGACGACGTCCGTGACTCACCCGCGCTGACGGTGGCCAGCAGGCTGGCGCTCGAAGGGGCGTCCGTGACCGTCTTCGACCCGAAGGCCATGGACAACTCACGACGCGTCCACCCGAGCCTCGGCTACGCCACCTCGGCGCGCGACGCGTGCGACCGGGCCGACGTCGTCGTCATCGCCACCGAGTGGGCCGAGTTCGTGCACATGGCGCCCGAAGAACTCGAGGGCGTCGTCCGCGCCAAACGCATCGTCGACGGCCGGCGCTGCCTCGACCCGCAGATGTGGCGCGACGCGGGTTGGGACTACCGCGCCCTGGGCGGCCCCGCTCCCACCCGCCCTGCGCCGCGAAACCACCCGTCCGAGCAGGTGAACGGATATGCGCCGGGGGCCACCGTCCGCTGAGTCGTGCTAGGTTGAGCTCGCGACTGTCCAGGGGGCACCTACTCGCCGGTGGGGGACATGAGGCGAGGTGCACGTGAGGTGCAGGAATCAACCAGATGACCGACACGGTGGCCGATCCGGCCGTGACACCGACGTCTGCGCAGGCAGAGGTCACGGTCAGTGCTGCCGTCGTCGACGCCGTGCGCGCCGAACTCGCTGAGCGGGGGATCGCGCAGAATGCCGAGGTCGTGCTGTTCGATCTCGATCCGCGGGCGGGCGTCTCGGTGGGACGGTTGGACCCGGCTCGAGGGACCGTCGCGGACTCCTACTCCGATTCCGGTCTCACCCTCGCCGTCCTGGATGAGGTGATCGCCGACCATCTCGTTCGGGTCGGGCGGGTGGCGGCACCGACCTCGCGCGAATGGCACGAGGAGGTCCTCGACCTCGTCACCCGCGGCCGCGAGCGGCTCCGCGAGTCCGACGGCACCTTCCTGATGGGCCGCGACCACATCCGGCTGTTCCGCATGGCGCGCCGCGACGTCGCCGAAGCCGGAGCCCCGCTGACCGCACGCGCCGAGGACCTCGCTCGCGCGGCGGTGTCCGGAGCCTCCGCCCCCGCGGTCGTGGTCACCGATCGCGTGAGCGCATGGCCCGGCCTCCGGGACGCGATCGCGCGAGCGGTACCCGTGCCGGTCGTCGACGTCGCTCCGTCGGGAAGCATCACTCGGCCCCCGGTGCACGGCGGACACGCGGCGGAACCGGAGGTACCGCACCCGATCGCGGTGTCCGGCGATGTGATCGAACCGGACGTGGAAGTGGCGACCCCGCCCGCCGAACAGGATGCGGTCCCGACCCGGCCGGATGACGGTTTCTCGGCCCCCGCCGAGATGGCCGAGATCGCTCCGAGTGGCGACGACCATACGCACGATACGCACGACACCCCCATCTTCGAGTCCGTCACCCAGTCGCCACCGGTGGTGGCCACGGCGTTCGGGGCGCTCGCTCCGTATGTTGCTGCCCCGGATGTCCCTCGCGCCCAGCCGCTTCGGGACGACCAGCAGTTCTCCGAGCTCTCTCCGGTCGGTCACGATCAGCGCACGCCGACGAATCCGGTTGCCGAGCCGCCGCCGTCGGCCGAGTTTGCGCCACGGTGGACGTCGGCGCATACGCCCACGCCGCCCGTCCGGTCCGGCGATGGGGAGGTGAACGTCGATCCGATGGCCGGGTATTCGGCGGACACAGGGTCGGCCATCGGGGCTCCACCGCACTCCGACGTGTCCGTAGCAGGGCCGCAGGCGGCCGGCGCGAGGCGACGGCGGCACGGAGGCAAGCGCGTTCTCGCCGCGGTGGCGCTGCTGTGCGCGGTGGCCGTCGTCGCGGTGGCCACGGCGTTGGCCGTCGGACACGATGAGGCGTCGCCGACCGTGGCCGCGCCGCTTCCCCAGCGCACCAGCGCCACCCCGGAACCCGAATTCGCCGATCCCGCAATCTATGCCGAGGCCCGGCAACCGGCGCGCCGATACACGACTCCTCCCCCGCCGGAGACGACGACGCCCTCCGCGGAGGAACCCGCGCCCCGGCCTCGTCCCCGGCCGCGGACTCCGCGTCCGCCAGGTGGCGTGACGATCCCGCTTCCCGGTCTGCCGCCGATCGTCCTGCCCTGACGCACGAACCCGATGACCGTGTCCGAGCCGGGTCTCAGTCGCCGGGCCGGGGCGCCAGTGCGCGCGCCACGAAGTCGAGGACGTTCTCATAGTTCGCCGATGCATCGACGTCGGGGTGATAGGCATGGGCGAGTTCGAGACTCACGGCGCCGTGAACGGCGGACCAGGTCTGCATGGCTTGTTCGACGGGGTCGGCGGACAAGATGACCCCGGCCACCTGGCCGTACCGGATGGTGTCGACGAGGACCTCGAATGCATTTGCGGCCACGTCGATCTCGGGCGTGCACTGCGCTGAGAACATCAGCCCGTAGAGCACCGGATTGGCGAGTGCGAACTTCCGGTACGCCACACCGGCGTTGCGCAGACGAGTCGCCGGATCGTCATCCCTCGTCGCAATCGCCCGTCCGAATTCGGCGTAACCGTCGGTGACCAGGGCGTCCAGCAGGCCGTCCCGGCCGTCGAAGTGGTTGTAGACGCCCATCGGGGCGACCTTCGCCTCACCGGCCACGGCCCGAACCGTCAGACCGGCCGTGCCATCGCGCTCGAGGATCGTGCGACCTGCCCGGAGCAGCGCGGATCGGACGTCGGCGCCTGCTGTACGCGTGCGCGGCTTCGCGGGAGACATGTTGACAACCTACTGGAACGGTGTTCTTCTTGAATAGAACACTGTTCTACAAAACTGGAACGTTGTTCTAACGGATCGACGAAACCGCTTGCGCCACCCGACCAGGAGAAGATCGATGCCAACCGAACGCACGCATGCTCGCTGGTGGGCGCTGGGCGCCCTCAGCTTCGCCGAACTACTCGTGATGATCGACAACACGATCGTCAACGTGGCCCTCCCGACGCTCGCCCGCGACCTCGGCGCCGGGATCTCGGGCCTGCAATGGATCGTCGACGCCTACACGCTCGTCTTCGCCGGCCTGCTGTTGACCGGCGGCTACCTCGGTGACCGGTTCGGGCACCGTCGGGTGCTCCTCACCGGCATCGGAGGTTTCATGCTGGTGTCGGTGCTGGCGGCGTCATCCCAGAACCTCGGGCAGCTCGTCGCCGGCCGTGCGGGGCTCGGGGTCTTCGCGGCGCTGGTCTTTCCCGCCACGCTCGCGATCATCACGACCATCTTCGTCGATGCCCGGGAACGCGCGATGGCTGTCGGGATCTGGGCGGCGGTCTCCGGAGTGGCAGTGGCCATCGGACCGGTTCTCGGCGGCTGGCTCCTCGAACACTTCTCGTGGACATCGGTGTTCTGGGTCAACGTCCCGTTCGGTGTGGTGGCCCTCGCGATGATCCTGGCGGTCGTACCCGGCACGCGACCGGTGTCGGTGCCCCGGTTCGACGCGCTCGGGGTCGTGCTCTCGATCGCCGGCCTGGGCCTGCTGACCTTCACCCTGATCGAGGCGCCCCACGTCGGTTGGGCCACGCCACGCACGGTGGCGGGTGTCGTTGTCGCAGTGGCCATCCTGGCGGTGTTCGTGGCCACACAGCTGCGGATCGCGCACCCCATCCTCGACGTCCGGCTCTTCGCCAACCGGCGCTTCGCCACCGCGGCCGGGATGATCAGCGTGGCGTTCTTCGCGCTCTTCGGCTTCATCTTCCTGATCACGCAGTTCTTCCAGGCGGTGAAGGGATACGGTCCGCTGGCGGCCGGTGTCCGTACCCTTCCGTTCGCGATCGTGATGGCGGCGCTGTCGCCGGTTGCGATGGCACTGTCGCACCGTTTCGGGCCCCGGGTGGTCTCGGTGACCGGTGCCTTCCTGATGTCCGGCGGGTTCGCGCTCGTCGAGCTCTCCGCGCGGGACTCCGGGTATTGGGAACTCATCATCTGGGCGATGTCGCTGATGGCGGCGGGTCTCGCCTTCATCTCCGGTCCGTGCACCCAGCTCATCATGGACGCGCTGCGTCCGGAACAGGCCGGTGCGGGCAGTGCGGTCAACGACACGACACGCGAGATCGGCGGGACGCTCGGTGTCGCGGTCCTCGGGTCGATCCTGACTTCGGCGTATGTCGCCGGGGTCGGGGACCGGCTGGCGGGCAGCGGGTTGCCGGCCGCGGCGGTCGACGCGGCGAAGCAATCGGTGATGGCCGGGGTCGGGGTGGCCGACCAGGCGCCGGGCGCGATCGGTGATGCGGTCCGGATCGCGGTGCAGGACGCCTTCATGGTCGGGTTGCACGACGCGGTCTGGGCCGCGGTCGCCGTCACGGCGGTCGCGGGCGTCGCGGCGGCATTCTTGTTGCGGGGGAGCGGGAACCCTTCGTGGCTCGTCGCTAACGCTCCTCGCACCTCAGGGAGCGGACGGGTTGTCGCCAGCGCTCCTCACACCTCAGCTCAGGGGGCGGAAGCCTCAGAGGTCGAGGGTGAGATTCCCGCCGGGACTGCGTGATACGCAGGTCAGCATGGTCCCGGCCGCGCGCTCGGGCTCGGTCAGGATGTTGTCGCGGTGGTCGACCTCGCCGGACAGCGTCCTGACCTTGCAGGTGCCGCAGAATCCCTGCCGGCACGAGTACGGTACCGACGGCACCACTCGGCGGATCGCGGCGAGCGCCGATTCGTCTGCGGCGACCGGGATCTCCTGACCGGTCGAGGCCAGCGTCACCGTGAACTCGGAGCCGTTCTCCACCGGTGGCGGGCTGAACCGCTCGTAGTGCAGCTCGATGTCGGCGCGTGTCGCGAGATGACGGCGAAGCCCCTCCAGCATGGGAACCGGGCCGCAACAGTAGACGGCGAGGTCGGCGGGGGCGTCGACGGGACCGACCAGATCGGCCATGCTCGGCAGTCCGTGGACGTCGTCGGTCCGGATGGTGACGCGGTCGCCGAACGCTGCCACCTCGTCGAGGAACGGGATCGACTCGGCGGTGCGGCCGGTGTAGATCATCGACCAGTCCAGCCCGAAGCGCTCGGCCGTGGCGAGCATCGGCAGGATCGGGGTGATGCCGATTCCGGCCGCGACGAAGCGGATTCGGCGCGCAGGTGATCCGTGGCCGGGGACCGCGAACGGAAAGGCGTTGCGGGGACCCTTGATCGAGAAGACGTCGCCGACACGCAACGAGTCGTGGACCTCGACCGAACCACCACCGCCGTCGGCAATCCGGCGCACCGCGATCCGGTAGTGCTCCCGATCCGCGGTGTCACCGCACAGCGAGTACTCCCGCATGCGTCCCGACGGCAACAACAGATCGATGTGCGCCCCGGCGTGCCAGTTCGGCAGCGCGCCACCGTCCGCGGCGGCGAGGGTGAGCGCGATGACGTTCTCGTCGCGCGCGACCACCTCGCGTCCGACGATTCGGACCCGGGTGGTCCCGTCGCGCACCGCACCTCGGCGCAGCGGTGACAGCGGCCGCCAGACCGGCCACCACGCCCGGAACACCATGGTGCCGAACGTGAGCAGCGGGTCATGCCGCCATCGGCCGTGCAGGTGGGGCGGTGGTTGCGTGAGCGTTGTCGAATGCGGATGCGCGCGTTGGTTCATGACCCTGCTCTCCCGTCCGCACTCACGCCGCGTTGCGCGCGGCCGGCGAGCTCGCGAGATACGCGACCGCCTGTGCGGTGCTGCCGATGTCCTCCGGCCGGAACCCGGGCCGGAAGTAGCTGAAGGTGGCGAAGACGATCGTCCGCATCTTCGGGAGCACGCCGGCCCGCACCCCGCGGTGGTAATGCCAGGTCTTCTGGAAGTAGTTGTACGACAACGACCTGTCCTGGCCCATGATGAATCGGTAACCCCGCTGGATGAGGATCAACAGGATCGGCAGCACCACGAACATCGCCCGGCCGCGACGCAGATATCCGTCGCCGAAGTACGCGGCGACATCGTGTGCCACCGCGCGGTGCTCCACCTCCTCGGCGCCATGCCACATGAACAGGTCGGTCATCGTGGGGTGCGCCCCGACCCGGGTCCAGGTGTTGTTCAACGCGAAGTCGCCGAGGATGGCGGTGTAGTGCTCCAAAGCCGCGATGAGCCAGAGGCGTTCGACGAGGTGTTTGTCGCGGGCCGCCTGGGTGCCACCCTCCAGCGGGCCGAGCACCTTGCGGAAGATCCACTCCATCTGCAGCTGGTAGGGCCGCGGGTCGATGCCGTGGTGATCGAGGAACTCCCACAGGACGTGATCGTGGGCCTCGGCGTGCATCGCCTCCTGGCCGATGAATCCTCGCATGCGAGAGGCGAGTTCCTCGTCGTCGACCAGCGGCAGGGCCTCGTTGTAGGTCTGCACGAACCATCGTTCGCCCTCGGGCAGGAGGAGATTGAGCACACTGATGAAGTTCGACGCGACCGGATGGCCGGGAATCCAATGCAGCGGGACGTCATCCCAGTCGAATGCCACGTTCCGGGCGTGCAGTTCGACGGGGCCGGGATCGGCCGAAGCGTCGTCGTGTGCGTGATCCTCGGTGTGCGTCATGTGGTTCACCCCGTGACGTTCTGACGGGCGCCGATGCGCGACAGCCACGGCGCGAAGCGGTAGATCCGGTATCCCACCTTCGCCTCCACGGTCACCGGCACCACCGCCTTGTTGTGCTCGATGGCAGCGACGATCTCACCGGCGACCCGGTCCGGGGTGAATCCCCGGCGCTGGTAGAACCGGTCGAGCCGATCGCGGCGGGCCTGTTCGGCCTCGGCGTCGAGGCCGGCGATCGGCGTCGAGGAGACGATGTTGGTGTCGACGAGTCCGGGACAGATCGCGCTGACGCCGATGCGGTGTTCGGCGAGCTCGGCGCGGAGCGACTCGGAGAAGAGGAGTACGCCCGCCTTCGACGCCGAGTACAGACCGAGGCTGCGTGACGGCGTGAACGCCGCGGCCGACGCGATGTTGACGATGTGCCCGCCGACCCCGCGCTCGACCATCTGCCGGCCGAACTCCCGGCTGCCGGTGACGACGCCGCGCAGGTTGACGTCGAGGAGCCGGTCGACCTGCTCGTCGGTGGCCGCCAACACCCCGCCGGCCAAACCGATTCCGGCGTTGTTGACCACGATGTCGGGGATGCCGTGGGCCTCTCGGACGCGAGCGGCGAAGGTGGCGAACTCGGCGGTGTCCGAGACATCGAGGAGGTAGGCGTGCGCGGCCGACCCCGCGGCCTTGCAGGCGCGGGCGGTCTCGTCGGCGGACGCGAGGTCGAGGTCGGCCAGGACGAGCTCGCACCCGCGTTCGGCCAGTGCCAGGGCCGTCTCGCGTCCGATGCCGCTGCCCGCACCGGTGATCACGACGAGTTTGCCCGCCAGAGGTTTCGGTTCGGTGAAAAGCCGGGCCCGCTCGATGACCGGGGCCGGGGCCCCACTGTTGGTCTGCACCGCAAGGAAATCCAGGACGAGATCGGTCAGATAGTCGGGGTTGGTGTAGGGCAGCCAATGTCCGGTCGGGGTGTCGCGGCGCCAGAGTTTCGCGACGTACGTCGGCGTGATGTCGTAGATGGCCGGCCGCAGCGCGATGTCGCGTTCGTTGACCACCTGGAGCACCGGCACCGTGGTGGTCCGCGGATCGGGGCGCAGGAGTTTGGCGCGGATGTTCGCGCGGTACAGGGCGAGGCCGCTCACCATGTCGCGGCGCAACGAGTCGGCGACGTCGACGTTCTCCGGTGGCGTGCCCTCGACCGCGCGCAGGAACTGTTTCCACACCGCCGGATTGCCCATCGCGCGCAACAACACGTTGGGGAGCACCGGAAGCTGGAACAGCCCTGTGTAAGCCGACGACATCGACTGCGCGAGCACATTGCGCAGGTGTCGAGGGGTGGGGCTGGCGACCTGATCGCGGACGAACTGACCGAGGTGGTCGAGGTTGGGGCCGGACACCGAGACGAATGAGGCGATGCGGGCGTTGGCGCGCGGGCGGCTGACGGCCTCCCATGTCTGCACCGATCCCCAGTCGTGTGCCACCACGTGTACGGCGTCGTCGGGACTCACCGACTCCGCGACCGCGTACAGGTCGTCGGCGAGCTCGTCGAGGCGGTAGGCGGCGACCTGCCGGGGGCGGTCGCTCTCGCCGAAGCCGCGGCAGTCATAGGCGACCACGTGATACTGCTCCGCCAGCCGCGGCGCGATGTGGGTCCACAGGTGGTGGGTGTCCGGCCAGCCGTGCACCAGCAGCACCGTCGGTTTCGACGGATCGCCCAGCTCGTAGGTGGCCAGCCGGATCCCGTTGTTGCTGACGGTCCCCGGACGCCACTCGGGTCGTCGAATCGCCTGTTGAGCCATCTGTCACCTCGTTGTGTGTGCCCCGCCGATGGAGGTACACGTTACCAACGGTTACACAAATGTCCAGACCCCGGAAAAGCAGTGAGGGCCCGGTCGGATGACCGGGCCCTCACCAGGGACTTCTCGCGGAACTCCGCGGGATCACTGTCGATACGACGACAGGAAGTTTCCGATACGCTCGACAGCCTCTTTCAGATCGCGCGACCACGGCAGCGTGACGATGCGGAAGTGGTTGTGGTCGTCGAGGTTGAACCCGGTGCCCTGCACCACCAGGATCTTCTCCTGCAGCAGCAGGTCCTGGACGAACAGTTCGTCGTTGTGGATCTCGTAGATCTCGGGATCGAGGCGGGGGAAGGCGTACAGCGCGCCCTTGGGCTTGACGCAGCTGACCCCGGGGATCTCGTTCAGCTTCTCCCAGGTCACGTTCCGCTGTTCGTACAACCGGCCACCGGGGGAGACGAGGGCCTCGATGGACTGGTAACCGCCGAGGGCCACCTGGATCGCGTGCTGGCCCGGCACGTTGGCGCACAGGCGCGTCGACGCCAGGATGCCCATGCCCTCGATGAACCCGCGCGCGTGGTCCTTCGGCCCGGTCATCACGACCCATCCGGCTCGGTAGCCGCAGACGCGGTACGCCTTCGACAGACCGTTGAAGGTGAGGCACAACAGATCCGGCGCCAGCGATGCCACGTTCACGTGCTCGGCGTCGTCGTAGATGATCTTGTCGTAGATCTCGTCGGCGAGGATCAGCAGCGAATGCTCACGGGCGAGTTCGACGAGCTGCTCGAGGACCTCCCGTGAGTAGACCGCGCCGGTCGGATTGTTCGGGTTGATGATGACGATCGCCTTGGTGCGGTCGGTGATCTTCGCGGCGATGTCGGCAACGTCGGGGTTCCACCCGTTCTCCTCGTCGCAGCGGTAGTGCACGGGCTGCCCGCCGGACAGCGAGGTCATCGCGGTCCACAGCGGGTAGTCGGGCGCCGGGATCAGGACCTCGTCGCCGTCGTTCAGGAGGGCCTGCATCGTCATCGTGATGAGCTCGGAGACGCCGTTGCCCAGGATGACGTCGTCGACGTCGAAGTACGGGAAGTCGGGGATGAGCTCGTAGCGGGTCACCACGGCACGACGCGCGGACAGGACACCGGCCGACTCGGAGTAGCCCTGCGCGTAGGGGAGGGCGTGGATCATGTCGCGCATGATCACGTCGGGGGCCTCGAAACCGAACAGCGCCGGGTTGCCGATGTTCAGCTTGAGGATTCGATGGCCCTCCGCCTCGAGCCGCTGCGCGTGCGCGTGGACGGGACCGCGGATCTCGTAGCACACGTTCTGCAGCTTGAGCGACTGCTCGAGCGGCTTGAGGTTCTGGTTGAGGTGCGAAACATGGGGCCTACTCACGGGTACATTGTCGCAGCCGGTGGCAAATGCGTTTCTGGCGCGTGCCGAAGCTGAGGTCACCCGAAACGAGAGATGTCGTCTTTCGTGGCGATGGGCGCCACGAAAGACGACATCTGTCTGCCTTGCTGAGAGTTCTACTTGTGGCCGGGCCGCTTCTTGCCGGCCGCGATGCCGAAGCCCTTGGCCTTCGACGCCCCGGTCTCGGCGACCGTGCGAGCAGCGGACGAACCGTTGCTCGACGCCGCAGGCGCCGCCTCTGTGTCGGCGTCGTCTGCGTCGCCCGGGCTCTCGACCTCGGCCGTCTCCGCGTCGTCGGCCTCTGTTACCGGAGCCTCGGCGGCCGGGGCCTCGTTCACAGCCGCTTCGGTCGCTGCGGCCTCGGCTGGTGCCTCCTCGGCCTGCGGGGCCTCGGGTTCTGGCTCAGCCGATTCCGGAGTCGGAGCAGCTGCCGGTGCGGCCTTGCTCGCGCCGCCCGGTCGCTTCTTGCCCGCGGCCATGCCGAAGCCCTTGGCCTTGGCCGGCTTCTCCTCGGTCAGCACGGCGGCCGAGCCGCCCTGCGGCGCCTCGGCGGCTGGAGTCTCAGCAGCCGGAGCCTCGGCAGCGGGTGCCTCGGCGGTCTCGGCAGGTGCGACGTCCGTCTCGGGAGCGGGGGCGGGGGCGTCCGCAGCCTCGGCAGGTGCCGCAGCCGGCTTGGCCGCGGCCTTGCCGATACCGCCGGGCCGCTTCTTGCCCGCGGACATCCCGAAGCCCTTGGCCTTGCCAGGCTTCTCTTCCGTTGCCGCAGCGACAGGTGATTCCGTCGCCGATCCCGCGGTAGCCGACTCCGCTGTCGTCGTTCCCGCTGTCGCCGAAGCCGATTCCGTGTCCACGGTGGGGGCGGCGTCCGGGGCCGATTCGCTTTCGTCGACCTTGCTCTCGGCGGGCGCGGTCACCCCGGCGGCGGGGGCCGCCGCGTTGGTGGTCTTCTGACCCGGGCGCTTGGCCTTGCCCATGCCGAAGCCCTTGGATGCGGGCTTCTTCTCGGCCTGCGGCGTCTCGGTGGTGGCCTCGGCGACCTCCTCCTTGACCGCCTCGGACGACTCGGCCTCGGCCGGCACCGGCTCGGCGGTACCACCGGCGGGCTTGCTCGCGGCACCGGGACGCTTGGCGCCGCCCTTCATGCCGAAGCCCTTGGCTGCGGGCTTCTTCTCGGCGGGTGCCTCGGCTGCGGTCTCGGCGGTTGCCGGCTCCGGGGCGGCCGACGCCGCTGCGGCACCGGGCTTCTTGCCGCCCTTCATGCCGAAGCCCTTCGATGCCGGCTTCTTCTCGGCGGGTGCCTTCTCGGCGGGTGCTTCCGGTGCCGCGGTCTTGGCCGCCGCGCCCGGCTTCTTGCCGCCCTTCATGCCCAGGCCGACCTTCGGCTTCGGCGCGGCCTCGGTGGTCGCGGCCGACGCAGTCGCCGCCGCGGGCACCTTCTCGGGCTCGGGTTCCGGCTCCGGCTCGGCGAGGGTGGGACGCGGTCCGAGGAACCGGCCGCCGAGCTTGACCTCGGTCCGGTCGCGCTTCACCGACTCGAGCAACAACTGCGCGACGTCGACGACCTCGACCTTGCCCTCGGACTCGGTACCGCTCGTCCGGGCGGTCACACCGTCGGTGAGCATGACGCGGCAGAACGGACAGCCGGTCGCGACCTTCTTGACCTGATCGCCGGTGGTGTCGCCGAGGGTGTCCAGCGCCTCGTCGACCCGGTCGATGTTGATCCGCTTGCCGATCTGCTCTTCCATCCACATGCGGGCACCGCCGGCACCACAGCACATGGACCGTTCGCCGTGTCGCGGCATCTCGGTGAGCGTCGAACCGGCCGCACCCATCAACTCACGCGGGGCGTCGTAGACCTTGTTGTGGCGGCCCAGGTAGCACGGGTCGTGGTAGGTGACACCCTCGCCGAGCGGTGCGACCGGAACGAGTCGCTTCTCGCGCACGAGACGATTCAGCAGCTGCGTGTGGTGGACGACCTCGTACTTCGCGCCCAGCTGCGGGTACTCGTTGCCCAGTGCGTTGAAGCAGTGCGCACAGGTGACGACGACCTTCTTGCGCTGCTCGGGCGCGGTCGCGAAGACCTCGCCGAGCATCTCGATGTTCTGCTGCGCGAGCATCTGGAAGAGGAACTCGTTGCCGGCACGTCGTGCGGAGTCACCGGTACAGGTCTCGCCCTCGCCGAGGACCATGAAGTTCACCGCGGCCATGTCGAGGAGCTCGGCGACGGCTTTGGTGGTCTTCTTCGCGCGGTCCTCGTAGGCACCGGCACAGCCGACCCAGAACAGATACTCGAAGCCCTCGAACGACTCGACGTCCTTGCCGAAGACCGGGATCTCGATGTCCATCTCGTCGATCCAGGCGGTGCGCGCGGAGGCGTTCTGGCCCCACGGGTTGCCCTTGTTCTCGAGGTTCTTGAACATGCCGGCCAGCTCGGTCGGGAAGTCCGACTCGATCAGGACCTGGTAGCGGCGCATGTCGAGGATGTGGTCGACGTGCTCGATGTCGACCGGGCACTGCTCGACGCAGGCACCGCAGGTGGTGCAGCTCCACAGGGTCTCGGTGTCGATGACGGCACCGAGCGCCTCGGGATCGAACTCACCCTCCACGGCTTCGACGACCTGACCGCCGCCGAGATCGCCCTTGGACTCGCCGACGAGCTTGCGGGCCGCCTCGGCACGCGCCGATTCCGGGATCGCGTTGAGTTTGTCCTCGAGGACGTTGCCGTCGGCATCGACGAGGCCGACCTCGTCGCCGCCCATGTCCTTGCGGCCACCGGCGAGCAGGTACGGGGCCTTGGCGTTGCCGTGGTCGCGCAGCGACATGATGAGCAGCTTCGGGCTCAGCGGCTTGCCGGTGTTCCACGCCGGACACTGCGACTGGCAGCGGCCACACTCGGTACACGTGGTGAAGTCGAGCCATCCCTTCCACGAGAAGTCCTCGATCTTGCCGGCGCCGAACGCGTCGACATCGGGATCGGCGGTCTCCATGTCGAGGACCTTGCCCTGGCTCATCATCGGCTTCGCGGCACCGAGGGCGACGCCGCCGTCCTGCTCGCGCTTGAAGTAGATGTTGAAGAAGGCCGAGAAACGGTGCCAGGCAACGCCCCAGCTGATGTTCATGCCGACCATGGCCAGCCAGACCATGCCGCTCATCAGCTTGATCACGGCGAAGATCGACACCAGCGTCGGCGAGGCCGGGAGAATCTTCGCGACCTGCATGGTGAAGAAATCGGAGTAGGCGTTCGCGTGACCGTAGGTCGCGATCTTCGACGCCTTGACCAGGATCATGCCGAGGCCTTCGAGCAGCACGATGGCCTCGACGAAGTAGGCCGGTCCGAAGCGCGAACCACCGAAGCGCGACAGCCGCTCGGGGACGCGCGGGTGGTTGAGCTGGCGGATCACGATCAGCACGATGATGCCGACGACGGTGGCGATGCCGAGCAGCTCGTCCCAGAGGTGCCACGCGAAGGTGTCACCGAAGACGGGCCACTGGAACTCCGGGTTGATGGACTGTCCGTAGGCCTCGAACCACAGCAGGAATCCACCGAGGAAGCCGACCATCACGAGCCAGTGCGCCCAGCCGACGGTGCGGAACTTGACCATCCGCGTGTGGACGATGAATTCCTTCATCATCGTCAGGAAGCGCGGGAGGATGGGCCAGAAGCGGGAGCTGTCGACCTTGTGCCCGAGCTTGATGGTGCGGAAGATCCGCACCATGCCACCGAGGAACAGGTACCAGCAGAGGAGGCTGATCACCGCGGCTGTCGTGCCGATGGCAATCGTCGTGGTAGTCACGGGCGCGTACCGGCCTTTCGTCTAGGTCGTCCGCCCCCGGTCGCGGAACGCGAGGCTGGGTACCACGGGGCGGTGTACTACAGGTAACCGTAATTCGTTGCGCCACCGGCGCGCTGCCAAGGCTGGCCTAATTACGCTGGTCTACCTCATATCAGATGATACTCGCGAGTAACTTACTGTCGAGTCAGGGTGTCCGAGGCCACGTCCGGGCCGCGGGTGCCCGGAGACGTCACCGGGTTCGCGCGACCTTCTCGAGTTCCTCGAGCGCCGTATCGAGGTGCGTGAGCAGGCGTTGCAGGCTCGGGAGCTGGGCCCGGGCGCCGATCAGCCCGAAGTTGATGTGCTCGGCGGTGCTGGTCACCGTGATGTTGAGCGCGAGACCCTGCGTCGGGATGGAGACCGGGTACACCCCGTCGAGGCGGGCGCCGTTCCAGTACAGGTGCTTCGACGGCCCGGGGACGTTGCTGATGATGATGTTGAACTGCGGGGGGACGTACTGGACGAAGCCGGGCACGGTCGCGAAGGCGAGCGGCGCGAAATTCGCCGCTCCCAGCGCGAGCGCCTGCAGCGGACGAAGGCCCCGGACCACCGACTTGCTGTGGCGCGCCGACTCGACGAGTTTGTCCAGGCGGCGTTCGGGATCCGGCTCATCGGTCGCGAGACTCACCAGGATGGCGGTCACCGCGTTGCCGTCGTCATCGCCGTCGGTGTGCATCGACACCGGCACCGCCGCGATGAGCGGGGCGTCGGGCAACGCGTCCTGGTCGATGAGGTACGACCGCAGGGCCCCCGAACACATGGCGACGATCACGTCGTTGAGGGTGATGTTCCGGGCATCGGCCACTGCGCGCAGACGGTCGATCTCCCACTGCTGCGAGGCGAATCGGCGGGCGCTCCCGATCGCGACGTCGAGAATCGTGCGCGGGGCCCGTCCCAGTGGGGCGACGAACTCCGGGTCGCGGAGGCCGGCCACCGCGACCTTCGCGGCCGCGGGCCCGAGGCCGGCGACCTGGCCTGCCACGTTCGCCAGGCCGGACACCCGGCTGCGCAGACTCGGCGAGGGGCGCGGGGGTCGACGCTCGACCAGCGCCGGGTCCCAGGGTGCAGTACCCGACCGGTCGTCGGGGTCGTCGGACAAGGTCCGCTGGAGCAGGCGCAACGCGGAGACGCCGTCGACGACGGAGTGGTGGATCTTGCTGTAGAGCGCCACCCGGCCGTCGTCGAGACCCTCGATGACGTGGATCTCCCACATCGGTCGGAACCGGTCCATCAGGGCCCCGTGGTTGAGGGAGACGTATCGCAGCAGCTCGCGGACGCGGCCGGGGCGGGGGAGCACGGTCCGCCGGACGTGGTAGTCGAAGTCGATCTCGTCGTCGAAGGACCACGCCACGTTGCCCAGCAGGGTCACCGGTACTGCCGGCCGTTTGCGGAAGGTCGGATGGACTTCGGTGCAGCCGCAGAACGCTTCGATGATCTCTTCGGCGAGTTCGCTCGACGACTGGCCCTCGCGCGGTACGAACAGTTGGAGTCCGCCCACGTGCATGGGCTGCTCCCGCGTCTCGGCGAGGAGGAACATCGACGAGGTGACCGGCATGTACGGCATCGCACCATCACTTTCACACCACGAAATGGATGCGCGCACAGGCTGAGCGCGACCGAGGTCCTCTCAGTATCACGGGGCGACCGCCGGGTCCGGGCTCGAACGGGCATGTTGGTGGTCGGTCCCCTACGTTGTAGGGGTGAGGTCAGGTGCTCGTCTCGTCGTACCGGTGCTGCTGGTGCTGGTCGAACTGTGGATCACCCTGGCCGCCACGTGGATGTACTTCTCGTCGGTGGGCAGGATCGACGACGCGACGGCACCCGCTCGCCCGTCCACGCTGCTGGTGCTGGGTTCCCTCGTCCACGACGACGGGTCGCCCGGCGACTACGTGCGAGGGCGGCTCGACACGGCGCGGGAGCTGTACCGGACCGGGGGAGTCGCCCGGATCATCAACTCGGGCAACGGTTCCGACGAGGCTGGGAACGAACCAGCGGTGATGCGACGCTATCTCGAGGAACGCGGTGTCAACCCGCGGGTGATCGCCGACGACCCGGCCGGCCTCGACACCGCGGCGAGCTGCCGGCGCGCCCGGGAGGTGTTCGGCGTCGACGAGGTGGTCATCGTGACGCAGGGTTTCCACCTGCGCCGGGCCATCGCGTTGTGCCGGGACCAGGGCGTCGACGCGCGCGGTGTCGCTGCTCGATGTGACTGCCCCGCTTGGACTCTCGTCCGCAACCACATTCGCGAGACGGTCTTCGCCGGGCCGCGTGCTCTGCTGACCGCGGTGGGCTGAGGGCAAGCCGGCCGCCCAGGCGGTCACCGGACTACGACCGTTTTGTCCGACCTTGCGCCAGTATCGGTTAGGCTTACCTGGCTTGGTCGGGGGTGAAGGTTCATTGGTGTCCCGAGAACAGAGGAGTATCGGCAAGTGCACACAAGACGATGGGTTCGACGAGTGGTCGCCACCGCTGGGGCGGCGATCATGGCCGCCGGGTTGCTCGCGGCCTGCACAGGAAGCGATTCGTCGAACGACGACGAGGCGCTCGTGCTCTACTCGGGACGTTCGGAGTCTCTGGTGGGTCCGCTGGTGGAACGAATCCACGCGACGGTTCCGGTGACGGCGGCGTACGACAAGAAGGCCGCGCAGATCCTGGAGGAGGGCGACGGTAGCCCGGCCGACCTCTTCTTCGCGCAAGATGCCGGCGAGCTCGGCGCTCTTGCCGAGGCCGGACTCCTCGAACCCCTCCCCGCAGACATCGCCGAGAACGTCCCCGAGGCCTACCGGTCTGAGACCGGCACCTGGGTGTCCACGTCGGCGCGCTCTCGTGTGTTGATCTTCGATCCGGCGCAGGTGGATCCGGCCACCCTCCCGGCGGGCATCGACGGACTTCTCGCGCCCGAGATGCGTGGCAAGGTCGGTTACGCCCCCACGAATGCCTCGTTCAAGTCCTTCGTGACTGCGCTCCGACTCACTCGCGGCGACGATGGCGCTCGCGCTTGGCTCACCGCCTTCCTTGCCAACGACCCCAAGTCGTTCGAGGGCAACGGGCCCATCGTGGAGGGCGTGAACACCGGACAACTCGCAGCGGGACTCACCAACCACTACTACTGGGTCCAGGAGGTGCAGGAGAAGGGAATCGAGAACGTTCCCGGGCGACTGCACTTCTTCTCCGACGGCGATCCGGGCGCGCTCGTGAACGTGGGTGCGATCGGTGTCCTCAAGACCGCGTCCGACAAGGAGCAGGCCTTCGAATTCGTCCGACAGTTGCTGACGCCGGAGACCCAGACCTACTTCGCCACCGAGGTGGGCGAGTACCCGGTGGTCGGGAACGAGCCGCTCCCGGTCGAGGGACTGCCGACGCTGGAGCAGCTGTCACCGCCGCAGATCGCCCTCGACGAACTGGCCGATGTCGTCGGCACAGATGAGTTGCTGCGCGAGGTCGGCGCTGTCTGACCTGTTGGTCAACACCAGGATTCGTCCCGGCCGTCATCTCCGGCCGGGGCGAATGCTGTTGTGCACGATCAGCGTCTGCATCGCCCTGTTGTTGATCACGCCCGCGGTCTATCTCGTCGTTCGGGTCGCCGACATCGGGATCGATCAGGCGACCGCGCTTCTGTTCCGCCCGCGCACCGGTCAACTTCTCTGGCGCACGGTTCAGCTCGCAGCGATCGTCACGTGCGCGTCGATCATCATCGGGGTCGTGCTGGCGTGGTGTGTGTCCCGCGGGGTGGGGCGCGGGCGCGCATTCGTCATCGCGTTACTCGCGGCGCCGCTCGCGATCCCCTCGTACGTATCGGGCTTTGTGTGGACCCGTCTGTTCCCGGGATTCGAGGGCCTGGGGGCGGCTGCACTCGTCTTGACCCTGGCCTGTTATCCCCTGGTCATGCTGCCGACGGTGGCGCTGCTTTCCGGTACCGGCCGCACTGATGAGGATGCCGCCCGCACTCTGGGCTGTGGTCCGCTCGAAGCCTTTGTGCGCGTGACTCTCCCGCGTGTTCGCACGGGGGTCGTTGCGGGTGGACTGCTGGTTGCGCTGTACGCGATCAGCGATTTCGGTGGACCCGCGATCGTCCGCTTCGAGCCGTTCACCGTGGGGATCTACAACGCCTACAACGGAACCCTGGACCGTTCGGTCGCCGCACTCTACGGTGTGGTTCTCGCACTCGTCGCGGTGGCGCTCGCCGTCGTCGAACGGCGAGCACGACGCCACGTCGATCCAAGTGCCACCCCGTCGCGGTCGAGGGTCTCGAAGAACCGGCCGGTGGCCTGGGGTCTCGTCACAGCCACCGTCGCGGTGGGCGTCTGCCTTCCGATCGTCGGGCTGTTACGCGAGATCAGCGAGTCCCGCCGGCTCGGATTCGACAGCGTCGGCGAACTGCTGGCCTGGGTGGGTCCGTACGCCCGGACCACGACGTTGCTCTCGGTACAGGCGGCCATCGTCATCGCCCTTCTCGCATTGCCGTTGGCATTCTTCATATCTCGTCCGCGTAGCAGGACCGGGGACACTGTCGAGGCCGTGTCCTACCTCGGTTATACGTTGCCGGGTGTGACCGTTGCGCTCTCGATGGTCTTCTTGGGCACCCGCGTCGTCCCGGACCTCTACCTCACCGCCACGATGCTCATCGCCACCTATGCGGTCCTGTTCCTGCCGGTCTGTCTGGGTCCGATCCGATCCGGTGTCGACTCCATCCCGTGTGCGGTGTCCGAGGTCTCGCGCACTCTCGGTGCGGGACCGCTGACGACCGCGGTGCGTGTGCAACTCCCGTTGGTGATGCCGGCGATCATGGCCGGCTCCGCTCTCGCGTTCTTGTCGGTTGCCAAGGAACTACCCGCCACCTTGATGCTTGCCCCGATCGGAACACGAACTCTCGCAACGGATATGTGGAGTCTGAACAACGACTTGAGTTACGGTCGCGCAGCCGTCCTCGGGTTGGTTCTGATCGTCGTCTCGTCGCTACCCACCGCGGCGCTGTCCGCACTGTTCGGAAGGGCACGCCACGCATGAGGAACGCGGTTCGTGTAGACGACGTCTCGGTCGTGTACGGCAGCACGACCGTTCTCGACGGCGTGTCCTTTCACGTTCCCGCCGGGTCGATCACGGCGGTCATCGGTCCATCGGGCTGCGGTAAGACGACCCTGTTGCGCGCGATCGCGGGTCTCGAGCCGATCCGAGCGGGTCGCATCGAGATCGACGGTGTCGAGGTCGCCTCGGCCGGCTCTGCCCGAACCCGCCCGGTGGGGGTTCGACCCGAACGTCGGAGGTTCGGGTTGGTGCCACAAGAGGGGGCGCTGTTCGACAATCTGACCGTCGCGGGCAACGTCGGGTTCGGACTCGGTCCCTGGTGGAGACGTATGCCCGGCCGGGCGGCCCGGATTGCTGAGTTGCTCGACGTGGTCGGGCTGGAGGAGTTCGGCGATCGACGGCCCGATTCGCTGTCCGGCGGTCAGCGCCAACGGGTGGCACTGGCCCGCGCGCTCGCACCCCGACCAGCTGTCATCGGGCTGGACGAACCGTTTTCGGCACTTGATGCCCAGCTGAGGACGCAGCTGCGCGAGCATGTCCGGGCCACGATCCTGGCGGAGGGTTCGAGTGGGCTGTTGGTCACTCACGACCGTGAGGAGGCGATGGCGATGGCCGACCACGTCGTGGTGTTGATGGCGGGTTGCGTGCGCCAGGTCGGGACACCCGAGGAGATCTACCTCGAGCCCGTCGACGCGGAGGTCGCGCGCATGTTCGGGGAGATGACGGATCTGCCGGGCGAAGCCGACGACGGCGAGGTCTCGTGCGCGGCAGGACGGTTACGCATTCGCCGGCCGGGCCACGGGGCAGGAGTGGTGATGCTGCGGCCCGGGGACCTGGAGATCGTATCCGGCGTCGCGAATGTCGGTTGCGCAGAGGTGCTCGCGGTACGACCTCGCGGTGACCACGTGGACGTCCGAGTATCGGTGCCTCCGGTCGAATCCGGCTGCCCCGCGGTCGAGTTGACCGTTCGGGCCGAGCCGGGATGGCATCGTCCGGCCGGCACCGTCGTCGAGTACCGGCAACGACGGCCGGTGCACTTTCGCGAGCGGCACTGAGGTGGCGTGCCGTCCGCTCACCACCAACCCAGCGACCGCTGTAGATCGGCTTCGACGGCAGGGATGAGGCTGCGGACGAAGGTCGCCGACAAGTGGTGGAAGTCGTGCCACACCAGGATGTTCCCGACGACCGCGGGGCAGTACTCGTCGTCGCACATGGCGTCGGTGTAGTCGAGGAAGCTCATGTTGGGGAACTCGCCGGCGAGCGCGGCGGCGGGGTCGGCCGGCGCCATCGCCTGTGCTCGGGGCACGCCGCACACCTCGGGTTTGCGTCCGCTGGCGAGACACTCCGGCGGCTTGAGTTGTCCGGTCGCCCAGGGGTTGTCGCGGACCGCGACGACCCGCTGCCCGCGGTCGCGGAACTCGGCGAAGATCTCTTCGTAGTCCTTGGGGACGTAGTCGCCGTCGCCCGACTCGACGGGCCGGGTGCTGTTGGTGAACACGACATCCGGCTTGTCGACGGCGAGCCGCTCCATGACGCGACGCGACCAGTCGTTGCACTGGTAGTACTTCTGGCCGAACCACGTGAACACGTGCTCGGTCGTGAGGGCGCACCCGACCTTGAGGTAGGTGGTCACGCGGAAGTCGTGGCGCTTGCCGATGGCGTCGAGCGCGGTGATCCACTGTTCCGCATGCGAACCGCCGACCAGCGCGATGGTTCGGGTGGCGTTCACGTTGCCGTAGTACCCGACCTTGATGGACGGGTCCTTCCAGCCGCTGATGATCGAGTCGTAGGAGGTGATCGGCCAGTCCATGTCGACGACTTGGGGACTCGGTTGTGCGGTCACGTTCGGTACCGGAGCGCCGTCGAGGAATGCCCGCGCACCCGGGTACAGCCGTGGGTCGAGGTTCTGGGTGTCGAGGGTGGCGTTGGCGGCGTCGCGCTGCCAGGTCACCGCGGCGGCGCCGGCTGCGACGCTGATGACGACCAGTACCGCGACGAGGGCGCGCCGGTAGCCTCTGGTCTTCTCGAACGGCGGCCGCGCGACCACGCCATCGGCATCGGGCGGCACCGGGGACTGCTTCCGCTTCGCCGACCCGGCACGCAGCGGCGCCTCGACGTACTTCGTGGTCAGCCAGGCGAGCAGCACGGACACGGCCAGGATGGCGGTGCCCTCGAACCACGAGACATCGTCCTGATAGCGCCACGCCAGGTAGAAGATGAGCAGCGGCCAGTGCCACAGATACAGCGCGTAGGCGATCGAGCCCAGCCACACCAGCCGGGGATGGGCGAGACCGCGGCTCACCCCGGATCGGATCGAGGTCTGGCCGGACGCCGTCTTCTGATCGACGGGGGCCTGATCGATGGGGGCGGTCTGGGACGAGCCGACCCAGATGAGGATCAGCGTCGCTCCCACGGGGACGAGCGCCCACGCCGCGGGGTATTCCTGGACGCCGGCGATCCACCAGCCACACGTCACGATAAGGCCCAGGGCCACGAGTCCCAGTAGGTCACGCACCCGCTGCGACAGCGCGATCCGCGGCATCCACACCGCGAGGAGTCCGCCCACGAGCGGTTCCCACAGACGGGCCACGGTGTCGTAGTAGGTGAAGGGCTGGTTGATCCCGTGGCGGTAGTTGGCCCACGCGAAGGAGCCCAGTGCGACGACGCCGAGCGCGATCCCGACGACTCCACGGACCACCTTGGGGTCGGCGAAGAATGCGGATCGCCGGCCGAGGGCACGCAGCACCGCGCCCAGTGCCAGCGCGCAGACGAGGGTGAGGACGAAGAACTGGCCCTGCATCGACATGGACCAGAGATGCTGCATCGGGCTGTTCGCGGAGTCGGCGGCCGCGTAGTCCTGCGACTCGAACGCGAGGTGCCAGTTCTGGTAGTACAGGGCACTGGCCTGCAGTTCGGCCCCGAGCGGTCCCCAACGCGTCGTCGGCATGATCAGCGCGATCAGTCCGGCGGTGACCGCGAGGACCAGCAGCAGAGCGGGCAGCAACCGGCGCAGGAGCCGGGAGAATCGCGGCCACGGATTGATCGCCGCGCCCCAGGAACTCGTCGTGGGCTGGGTCGCCAGGACGTGCTTGAGCAGAGACGCGACGAAGAAGTAACCGGACAGGGTCAGGAAGACGTCGACGCCGCCGGACACCCGGCCGAACCAGACATGGAAGATCGCGACCAGCGCGATCGCGATGCCGCGCAGCCCGTCGAGGTCCAGCCGGTACCCGGACGTGTTGCCGGTCGCGGCGTCCTCGTTCGGGGTTGCGACGGGTGTCGCATCGGTCAGGGGCGTACGCACAGAGGGCGATGGTACTTGCCCGCACCTGAGGGAAGCCTGGCACGAGCGGGGTGTCGTCGGACCTCACAGCAGACTCGTGGATTCACCTGCTGCGTCGGAGTCCGCGACTGTGTCGGCGAGGCGTCGTAACATCCCCGCATGCTGCTCTTGTCGATGGGCGTCTCGGTGGACGGCTTCATCTCCGACCGCGACGGCAACTTCAACTGGTCGGTCCCCTCTGACGATCTGTTCGCCTTCCACACCGAACGGGTCGGCGAACTCGGTGCCTTCGTGTGCGGGCGACGGCTCTACGAGACGATGCTGGTCTGGGAGACCGACCCGCGGATGCGTGAGAACGACGCGGATGCCGCGTTCGCCGACATCTGGTCGGCGCTGCCCAAGGTGGTCTTCAGCCGCACCCTCACGTCGGTCGAGGGCAACGCGCGGTTGGCGCAGGGATCGCTGGCCGACGAGCTCACCGCGGTGCTGGACTCGACCGACGGTGACGTGGAGATCGGCGGCGCCGACTTGGCCCGGCAGGCAATCGAACTCGGATTCGTCGACGAGTTCCGCATCTTCCGCTACCCGGTCATCGTCGGTGGCGGTACCCCGTTGCTGCCGCCGGTCGCCGACACGATCCGGCTGTCGCTCGCCGAGACCCGGACCTACGGCGGACAGGTGATCTACGAGCGGTACCGCCGGGTTCGCGACGACGCGTAGCGTCCCCACCCGAGCCGGCGCCGACGCGCCGATTCGTTCTCGGTGCGTCTAACCCTTCAGCCACACCGATCGCCCCGGCACGCTGTCGAGCAGTCATTCCACGCCGACAACCAGGGGAGATCCATTCATGACAGCACGACGATCGGTCGCGATCATCGGGGCCGGGCTGGCCGGGACCAGCGCCGCCCTCGGCTTCCTCGACGCCGGGTTCGACGTCACGCTATACAGCGACCGGGACCGCGAGTCGTTGCGCGACAAGGTGCCGCCGACCGGTGTCGGTGTCCTGTTCGGCAAGTCCCGCGAGTGGGATGCCGAGATCATCGAGGACCTGTACGAGGTCAGCAACACCACCGGCATCAGCGCCCGGTTGTACTCCGGCAGCGGCGACGAGCGCGCCGCGGTTCTCGAGTTCAACCCGGACTACGGCTACGTCGCACAGGCTGTCGACCTGCGCCTGCGTGCCGACGACCGCCTGGCCCGGTTCCTGGACCGCGGTGGACGATTCGAGGTGGGGCAGATCGGCCTCGACCGTCTCGACGCGATCGCCGCCGACGCCGACATCACCCTCGTCGCCACCGGCAAGGGCGGACTGTCGACGCTGTTCCCGGTCGACGAGTCACGCACGCATTACCGGGAACCGCAGCGTCGTCTGCTGCAGGTCACCCTGACCGGCGTCGACCACGGCCCGGAGTCCTTCGCCTACCGCAGCAGCGCGGGCGGCGAGCACTCGCTGTTCAACCTCGATGCCCAGAACGGGGAGATCTTCGTCGGACCGTTCCTGCACAAAGATGCCGGGCCGACGTGGTCGTTCATCGTCTTCGCCAAGCCCGACGGAGCGTGGGCGGCCCGGCTCGACGACGTCCACGACGCGGTGTCCGCCCGGCAGACGATCTCCGGCATCTTCGCGGAGTACTTCCCGGAGGACGCACCGGTCATCGACCAGCTCGAGGTCATCGAGTCCGATCCGGTCTCGTGGCTCAAGGGCGCGGTCACCCCGACTGTCCGGCAGGCTGTCGCGACCACCGCGGGTGGACATCCGGTCGCGGCGATCGGTGACACCGCGATCGCCGTCGACCCGGTCGCGGGCCAGGGGGCAGCCAACACGCTGTTCCAGGTCGCCGAACTCGTCAAGGCCGCACGGGACCACGAGGGTGAGTTCACCGCCGAATGGCTGTCGGCGGAATTCGAGAAGCACTGGGAGCGACGCGGACGGGCCGCGGTCGAGGTCACCCGGCTCTACCTGGGCGACCCCGACTACGCGACCCACCTGGAGTTGTCGTTTCCGGCTGCCGCCGTCAGTCCCGCCATCGCGTCGGCCCTGTTCGGTCTCCTCTCCGAACCGAATCCACTGCTCGGTCTGCGGACCCGCGAGGACGTGGAGGGCTTCATCGCCGCGGTGGCCGGAGAGCCGCACGACGAGGTCCTCGCCCGCTTCGCGCCCGCCGGACAATTCAGCAGCGCCACCCCGGAGGCCGTGAGCGCCTGACTCTCGCTCCCTCCGGCGCCATGTGATACGAACAACATCGTCGTTCGAGCCGGTGCCGGAGGGGGCAGATGTGAAGTCGGGGTGGACGTTGGCCGACGCGCCTCCGCAAACCGGACGGGTCGCGGTGGTGACCGGGGCGAACTCGGGGATCGGGCGCGAGATCGCGCTCGGGCTGGCGACTCTGGGCGCTCGCGTCGTGCTGGCGTGCCGCAATCCTCAAACGTCTGCGGAGGCCCGCGACGACATCGTCACGAAGGTCCCGGGCGCCGAGGTGGAGATCGTCGATCTCGATCTGGCGAGTCTGGATTCCGTGCGATCCGCGGCCGAGGAGATCCGACGCCGGCACGCGACCGTCGATCTGCTGGTGAACAATGCCGGCGTCATGCGGGCGCGGCACGAACTCACCCCGGACGGGTTCGAGATGGACTTCGGGACCAACTATCTCGGTCATTACGCACTCACCGGCCGGCTGATGGATCTGATCCTGGCAGCCGACGCCGGGCGGGTGGTCACCGTCGGCAGTCACGCGCACCGAGCCGGGAACATCGACTTCACGGACCTCCCGATGGACCGTGCGTTCACCAGCGCCGGTGCCTACTCGCGGGCGAAGCTCGCCCAGATGCTGTTCGCCCTCGAACTCGATCGTCGGATGAGAAGCGCGGAGGCGCCGGCGATCTCGCTCGCCGCGCACCCGGGCGGAACCCGCACCGGCGTGATGCGCGAGCAGAGCCGGTTCCTGCAGTGGGCCTATCACGCGTCCTCGCTGCGATGGCTCACCGACCGTTTCATCATGGACCCGCCCGACGGGGCGTTGTCGGTCCTCCGCGCCGGCACCGACCCGAAGGCGCAGGGCGGCGAATACTACGGTCCGGTGGGCGGTTTCGGGCTCGCCGGCCCTCCGGTGCTGGTTGAGCCGTCGGCGAAGGCGAAGGACCGCGACGTCGCGGCGCGGTTGTGGGACATCGGTGCCGAACTCACCGGGGTGACGATCGACCTCGGCTGACCTCTCGTCAGATCGCGAACCGCCCGGCGAACGACCGCAGCGGGAGGTCGGCGCTCGTCACGATGCCCGGCGCGGCCGCGACGACCGACGTGATCGAGTTGAGGGCCGGGAGTCCGGTGACGGTCATGCCGATGGATGCGAAGTTCTCCGGCTTGCTGAGGTCGAAGCCCTTACGCGGGAAGATCATGTGCTTGGAGTAGATGTTCGGGTCGCCGGTCACCTGGGTGATGTAGCAGGCCTGGATGTTCCACGACGGATCGGTGTGCGGTGTCATCTGCCATTCGAGGTGGGATTCGACGCGCGCCACACCGTCGACCATGCCCTGGTACTTGATGTAGCTGCCGCCCAGCGAACCCTCCGGGAGCTGATACCAGCCGAGGTCGACGTCCTTGGTGCAGGCGCCCAGTTCGTAGGAGAACGCCACCTCGTCGAGTTCGAGGTCGAAGGCGTCGGCCATCAGGTAGACGGAGTCCGCGAACACCGCGGTGTACTTGTACAGCGAGTCGGGGATGCTCGGATCGTCCACGGGCAAGCCGTAACCCACCGCCTTCCAGGTGTCCACGGAGTGGTGGCAGGAGACGTCGACGGACTCGATGACCTTCACGTTCTCGATGTCGGCCACATCGGCGGTGTGCACGATGCCGAGGATCTGCGCCAGACCGGGGTTCATGCCGGTGCCGTAGAAGGTCGCGCCGCCGCGCTCGCAGGCCTCGGCGATCACCTCGCTGACCTTGCGTCCGGAGTGGTGCGGGTGATTGGTATCGCGATGGAATCCGGTGATCCAGTCCGCCGTGGTCACGACGTTGATCCCGGCCTCGAGAACCTGGACGTAGAGGTCCTCGTCGGGGAAGACGCCGTGGAAGGTGAGGACATCCGGACGGGCGGCGATGATCTCCTCGACCGTGCCGGTGGCCGTCACCCCGATCGGGTCGAGCCCGACGATCTCACCGGCGTCGCGGCCGATCTTGTCTGGCGTATAACAATGCAGCCCAACCAGTTCGAGGTCGGGATGCGACTGGATGCGCCCGATCATCTCGGTGCCCAGATTGCCGGTGGCGACCTGGAAGACCCGGATTCGTTCGGTGGTGGTCATGACAGATCCTCTCGGGCTGAACGTATGTCAGGACTGCGTGGCGGCGCGTAGCGCCTCGAGCTCGGAACGGCGGATGCGGACGAAGTCATCGCCTTGTGGCAGCACCGCTCCGCTCGACGACGACGGATCGGCATCGTCGGGGCCGCCGTCGGGGTAGAACTGCCGCGCCCACTTGCGAAGTGCGGTGAAGCCCTCGAACTCCCTGCGGGACAACGCGGGCGGGTCGGAGTAGCGCTGGTGCGCCCAGATGTCGATGTCGGCGGCGAACTGCTCGATGACGAGGTCGGCCATGACGGTGCCGTAGCGGGTGATCTCGCCGGTCTCCTCGCCCGGTTTGCGGCCGATCCACACGGTGAACCGGACGTCGGAGGTGTGCTCGTCGACCGGGGTGACCGCCGGCATGGTGCGATTGTCGACCATGCCCCAGCTCTTGGTCACCGAACACCCGAGCCCGGCGTTGATGGATTCGACTCCACTGGTGGCGTTCTCGAGTGTCGCGCCGTCCTCGAATGCGATGGTGAAGTCGACGTGGGACACCGGACCGGCGAAGTCGTGCCGGGTGAATTCCGGCATGAACGGGGTCTTGTGGACGAACTTGAAGTGGGCGAAGTCGACGCCGTTCTCCATGATGTACTGCGGGTGGATCTCGAGTCCCGGCCGGAAGAGGGTGGCCGCGGGCACCGGCGGGTAGTAGTCGGCGGCGGTGCGATCGTCGTCGAAGTCGCCGAAGATGTCGGGAACGTCGAAATGCGGTGGACGACCCTCGATGTCGTGCCAGATCCAGATGGCCTCGTTGCGCTCGACGACCGGATAGCTGCGGATTCGTCGCCCACGATTGGGATGTTTCTCGTACGGGATGCAGACGTTGCGCCCCTCGCGATTCCACTCCCAGCCGTGGAACGGGCAGACCAAGTTCTCGCCCTCGACATGGCCGCCGTGGCCGAGGTGGGCGCCGAGATGTTCGCAATAGGCGTCGAACACCGAGACCCGGCCCGACCGCGACCGCCAGGCGACCATCTCGCGCCCGAAGTACTTCATCGTGTGGACCGCCCCGACCGGGATCTCCGAGCACCAGGCGACCTGGAACCAACCGGTGGGTGTCATCGACAGCGGCGTTCTCGCCATGCGGCAACCGTAGGTCCCGCGCGACGAGAATGCAAGAGGGGTCTATGAAAAAGGCCGTGCCTGGTCAGCTGGCGGTTTCGGCGAGCTCCGGACTCGGTGACGCGGATTGCATGACCCGATGGATCTCGGCCGTGAAGTCCTCGGCGGCCTCGATGTTCGACGCGTGACCGGTGTCGAGGACGACCAGGCGATCGAGGTAGCCGCGAATCGACAGGGCATGCGCGATGCGCTGGGTCATCGCGTGCGGGAGAAGGAGGTCGTGCCGACCGCCGATGACCGTGGTCGGCACGGTGATGGCGTCGGCGCCGGCGGGTCCCATCGCCAACTGGAGAAGGGCCACGGCGGACTTCGCGCGGGAGCTGGGCGAGCACGAGCGGGTCATCGCGAGAACGAAAGCGGCGTGATCGACGGTCGCCGATCGGCCGTTCAGGATGCGATGCCGGATGACGCTCCGCGTGAACCGATCTCCCGGGAACGGAACCGGTATGGACAGCGCCATCTGGAGCAGCCACAGCGGCGCCTTGATCGGGCCGTTGACGAGTGGCAGCACCCGGCTCTCGGTGGCGACCCCGCCCCAGGTGGTGTTGGCGAGAATCATTGCGGTGGCTCGCGACTCGGCCTGATCACGATGCCGGTGGGCCCAGGCCTGCAGGGTGATGCCGCCCATGCTGTGCCCGACGAACACGGCTGTGGCTGCTTCGGGGAGTGTCTGGGAGACAACGGTGTACAGGTCATCCGCCAAGACGTCGGTGTCGAACGCGCGACGGCCCCAGGAGCTCTCGCCGTGGCCGCGCTGGTCGTAGGCGACGACGTGGTAACGCTCGGCCAGCGCATTGATCTGTGGATTCCAGTACTCGACACAGCACGACCAACCATGCACGAGAACGAGTACGGGAGCGTCCGCCGGTCCGTGGTGGACGACGCGCAACCGCGCGCCGTCGTCGGTCACCGCCCATGAGGTCCGTTCGGGTTCGCGGCTGTTGAACAGCGTGTCCACGTAGACGCGGTTGCGGAGTCGGCGACGCGCCTCGGCCGGCAGCAGGCCGGACAGGGCGTGGCGGGCGGCTCCGATGCCGGTCGCTGCATTCATGTCGTCCCCCTCGGACCGCCGGTGACGTGTGTCACATCGGCTGCACAATGATACAAACTCGTACTGTCTGTATCTACCGCTTCGGGTAACGGTTTGTGCCAAATGTCGGGTTGTGTCCGAACGGGCCGGCTGCCTGGTCGGACGATGGTCGTCCGCACTTCGTCGCGATCGACCCGACGGACGGGTAGCCGAGCGAACGATCGCCAAACATCGCGCCGGTCAGCGCATCGCCGCGACGTCGTGACCGCGGTCGGCAGCGGCTACGATCGGCAGCCATGGTTCCCGGCGAATCCCGCGCCTCCGACGTCCGCGCCGCGGACGACGGGTCCCCCAACGGTGCTACGGGCAGCGTCACCCGGAGGGTGAACAGGCGCGGCCAGGCGACGCGCGAGGCGATGCTCGACGCCGCGCTCGCCTCGTTGGCCACCGGCGACCCCGCCTCCGTGTCGGGCAACCGGATCGCCAAGGACATCGGCGCGACGTGGGGCGCGGTCAAGTACCAGTTCGACGACATCGACGGCCTGTGGGCGGCGGTGCTTCATCGGACCGCGGAACATCGTGGCGACCTCCCGATGAGTGTGAAACCCGATGCGCCACTGGCAGAGCGGGTTGCGGCCATCGTCGACCTCATGTACGACGGACTGACCGCGCCCGAATCCCGCGCGATCGAGACCCTGCGGGCGGCCCTGCCGCGCGATCCGGACGAGTTGCGTCGGATGTTTCCCAAGACCGCCGCCGAGTTCGCGTCGTGGGGGCCGTCGTGGATCGATTCGTGCCAGCGTGCATTCGCCGACCTCGACGTCGATCCGGAGCGGGTGCGCGAGGTCGCGGCGTTCCTGCCCGGGGCCATGCGAGGCCTGGTGTCGGAGAAGCAACTCGGCACCTTCCAGGACCAGCAGCTGGCCCGACGTGGCCTGGCGAAGGCCATCGTCGCGCTGCTCGCGGGCTGAGGAACCGCCCCGACGGGTCAAACTCCGCGCTCGGGGGGCATCGCCGACCAGTGGATTGCGCATGACCGGTGCCGGTTTCGCTCGCTGTCCCGCGGGCTATTCCACGAGGCGGCCTGGCGGACGCGGGCGGCCGTCGAGAGGCCGACGCTACCGACGACAACGTGCTCGCGCCACGTGTGCGCGGCGGCGACGTCGAGATGCCACGCGCCTTCGACCATTTCGATCTCACCGTCTCGCTCCGAGCCGCGCCCTGACATCCCGGGTCACGCAGGGTTGACGAGAGCCTGTCCTGGGTATGAACAGCGCACCGATCAGCGGTTGACGTCGGACGCCCGGACGCCGAGACAAGGACAGGGCGGTCCACGGACCGCGATGCCCAATGGTGGGTTTCGGTGCGGCACGATAGGAGACGACCGATGGGGTCTCACTGCAGGACGACGCGCGATCACGACGAGATCCGAGAGTGGGCGACCACCCACCGGGGTGTGCCCGCCCGCGTTCGCGACATCCGGAGCGTCGGCGGAACAGGAATGCTCCGCATCGACTTCGACGGTGCGGTCGACGGCGACCTCGAGCACATCACCTGGGACGAGTGGTTCCAGAACTTCGAGCGCGCCGAACTGGCTCTCGTCTACGAAGCGGAGAAGTCCGACGCCAGCAGGACCTTCGCGAAAGTCGTGCCTGCGCCGGACTTCTGAGCCGAGCGCCGAGTCGCTCCCCGAGGAGCGCCCGGGTCAGACCCGCCGGGCTGCGTACCGGGCGCCCTCGAGCGTCATGCCGTTGACCGAGTAGAGCACGTGCAGGGCATTCGGGCCGCCAACCGGCGCACCGTCGCAGATGGTGTCGCCGGGGATGCAGTAGCGAACGGTGCGGCTACGGTACGGTGCGGCCACCTTGACCGGGGGAGCGCCGATGTCGTCGATGAAGCGATCCGACGGCGCGCCGTAGAGCACGATCGCGGCGACGTTGCGCGCCATGTTCGCCGGCAGCGGCGGCGGCACGAACCGGTCGTACGCGGCGTACCGGGCGGGCAGGTCCAGCCCGGCATGGACGGCGTAGCCGGCGACGACGGCGCCCTGGGAGTAGCCGCCGAGGACGACCTTGGTGTCCGGGCACTTCGCGGCCAGGTATTTGATGCGGTTCTGGGTGGTGCGGACGCCGTCGGCCACCGTGCGCGCGAACTTCAGCCGGTTGTTGAACCGGTCGCTGGCCGGGTACTTGACGCCGTAGGCGCTGACGGACCTGCCCGGCAGCTGCGAGCGAACGGCCTCGACGAAGGAGATCCCGGTCAGGCCCAGCGGCGGAGAGGTCTCCACGGTTCCGCGCGCGAACACGACCTCGACGTCGGAGCACGACGGTGCGGCCTGCGCCGCGGGCGTGCCGACGGCCACCGCCCCCGTGATCGCCGCGATGACACAAAGGACGGAGACACTCAACCGTTTGATCACCAGGCCAATGGTAGAGATCACGTCGCCCGGGGATAAGGGCCTGATCGTCCCAAAGATTGAGCCGATTCAGGGCCATCCGAGAGACGGTTCGGCACGAACAACCGGGTTGAGCGCATGCGCGATTTGTAGAATTACGGGGTTCGCCGGGCTGAGCCGGCGCATCGAATCGAGGTTGAGTGCCGGTGGCAACAGACGTCCATTTCAAGATCGCCGAGCTGGCGCGGCAGATGCATGCCATTCCCGAGTCCACTGAGGACACGTCGGCCGAGGTGCTGCCCTCGGTCACCGCCGGCGCCGTCGAGTACGTCCCCGGTGCGCAGTACGCCGGCGTTCTCGTGGTCGATCAGAAGAACAATTTCGACACGCTCGCGCCCACCGACCCGCTGATGAATCTGGCAGACCGGATTCAAAAGGAAACGGGCGAGGGCCCGTGCCTGCAGGCGGCCTGGGACCACCACACCGTGCTCGTGAACGACATCGCCCGCGACGAGCGTTTTCCCGCCTTCTCCGCTCGCATTCTCGACGAGAGTCCGCTGCGGTCCAGCCTGTCGTTCAAGCTGTTCACCGACAAGGGGACCATCGGCGCGCTCAACATGTTCGCCGATACGCCCGACGCCTTCGGCGACGAGTCCCTGGAAGTCGGCCTGTTGTTCGCGACCCACGCCGCCCTGGCGTTGCGTGCCGCGCGGCAGCAACAACACTTCCGCAGTGCGTTGGCCAGCCGGGACATCATCGGTCAGGCCAAGGGCATGATCATGTACCGCTTCCGCATCGATGCGGTCGCCGCCTTCGCTCTGCTCCGACGCCTGTCCCAGGACACCAACACGCCGCTGGCCAAGGTCGCCGAACAGCTCATCGAGAGGGAACTGGCCGAGCCCACCGACGGGAGCGCGGAGTCTCTCTCCTGACCGGGCGGATCGGCGTCGGGATCGGTAGGCGGCAGCATGCTGTCACGACTACGTTGGCCACATGCGCAGCCGGCACGTGAGTGTGGTCATCAACGCCGAACCCGCGAAGGTCTACGACTTCGCGGCCGAGCCCGACAATCTGCCGCGCTGGGCCGCGGGGCTGGCGAAGTCGGAGGTGGTCCGGCGGGGTGACGAGTTGCTCGTGGAGTCGCCGATGGGCACCGTGACCGTCCGGTTCGTCCCGCGGAACGGACACGGCGTCGTCGACCACGAGGTGGTGCTCCCCACCGGGGACACCGTGCTCAATCCGTTTCGGGTGCTGGCGCATCCAGAAGGTGCCGAAGTCGTCTTCACGATCCGGCAGCTGGCCATGTCCGACGACGAGTTCGACCGCGACACCCAGATGGTGGAAAAGGATCTCGCACAACTGAAATCGTTGCTGGAGGCGGATTACTTGGCCTAGTGTCCGTCTGGGTAGACCCGGACGTTGTCACTTTGGTTGCACCGTGAACTCCGCGGAGTCCGCGTGCCGCAGAGCTTCCCACGCGGCCGAGCTGACGCCGAGCGCGTCGAGTAGATAGGCCGCGACGGCGTCGGCCACCAGCGCGACCCGGGCCGGGTTCTCATCGGTGGTCTCCCGGACCGCCTCACCGGCGATACCGCCGAGAGTGTGTTCGCCGTCCGGAATCCACATCAGGTCCGTCGCGCCGGGCGAGAGGTGGAAGGCATCGGTCAGCCACTCCGGGCCACGTGTCGACAGTGCCGAGTCGTCCTTGCCGCCGGCGACGACGAGCGCCGGGGTGGACATCGTCGAGAAGTCCGGCCGCATGAACGGCAGGTGTTCGCGCGCGTACTCGCTCAGGCTGTCGCCGGTCCCGGCCGTCGCTATCAGCGCGCCCGCTCGCACGGCGGGGTGTGCGAGATCCGGGCCGACGACCCCGTCCGGCCCGATCACACGCGCGCCGAGGAGGGTGCCGACGGTCTGACCGCCCCATGAGTGGCCGGCCGCGGCGAGCAGGTCGATGTCGACGCGCGGGCGCAGGTCCCCGCCGGCCGCGATCAGGATCTCGTCGAGATGGTCGATCACCGCGTGCGCGTCCTGCACCCGCGTGCGCCAGATGGACGAGAATCGCGGGTCGTCGAATCCGATCCCGTGGCGCCGGGAATCGAGATGCGTCGGCTGTATGACGGCGAAACCTGATGCGGCCCAACGATCGACGAGTGGTGCGTAACCGTCCATCGACCAGGCGTTGCCGTGGGAGAACACGAGGACCGGGAGCCGATCCCCGGTGGCCGGTGCGGTGACCCTCACCGTCAACGGGAACGGACGGTCCGAGGTGGGGACGACGATGGGCTTGACGGAGACGATCTGACGAGCGAGCACTTTCGTGGACATGGGAGTTCCCTTCGGGGCGGGGCCGGTGCGCGATAACCTGGACGGAACGATGTTCCGCCAAACTAGCGGAACAGTGTTCCGCGAGCAAGGGGTGGAGGGTGTCCGCAGGAAAAACAGCACGTCAGATGCAGGCTGAACGGAGCCGTACGGCACTTCTCGAGGCGGCGGCCGCGGCCTTCGTCGATGCGGGCGTGCAGGCCCCGGTGCGCGACATCGCCACGCGTGCCGGTGTCGGCGTCGGCACGGTGTACCGGCATTTCCCGACCCGGGCGGAACTGGTCACCGCGGTGTACCGGCACCAGGTCGACGAATGTGCGGCATTGGCGGAACAGCTTCTCGCCGAACAGGTCCCGCCGCGTGCCGCGCTGTGCCGGTGGACGTCGGCGTTCACCGACTTCCTCGTCACCAAACACGGCTTGAGTGACGCGCTCAGCTCGGACGACCCGAGCCTCGTCGATCTGCACGCGCTCATCTTCGACACCCTCGTGCCGGCGTTCGCCTCGCTACTCGAACCGGCGCAGGCCACGGGAGAGGTCAGCCGGGACATCTGCGCGCTGACCTTCCTACGGGCGATCGGCAACCTGTGCATCATCGGACCCGGGTACACCGACGCCGACGCCAGGGCGATGGTCGGTCTGCTGCTGGTCGGCTCCGGTGCATCTTCGGCACGAGAGGAGGGTGCGGGGCGATGAGATCCGTCATACGTCGCAGTCAGCCTTCGAGAACGGAACGCGATTTCGAGGAGACCCCATGACGCACCGTCGGCTGTTCTTCATCCACGGCGCGGGCGGATACGCCGACGACGGCCCGCTCGCCGAGGCGCTGGCCGCGGCTCTCGACGCGACGCTGGACATGCCTCGGTTCTCCGACGATGACATGTCGATCGAGGCGTGGGCCCGGCCGATCCGCCGGCGTCTCGTGGGGCTGGACGCCGACGATCACGTCGTCGCGCACTCGTTCGGGGCGACGGTGCTGATGCATGTCTTCGCCGACGCCGATGTCGTCTCGAGAAGTGCTGTGCTGCTTGCGATGCCGAACTGGGGACCGGACGGCTGGGATGTTCCGCAGTACGTGTTCCCCGGCACCGGCACTCTGCTCCCTTCGGTCCACCACTGCGTCGACGACGACGTGGTGCCCGTCGAGCACCTGGACCTGAACGCGGCGTTCCTTCCGTCGGCGCCGCTGCATCGTCATCCGGTGGGCGGTCACCAGTTCGACGGGCTCGCCGACGTCCTCGCCGCCGAGCTCATAACCGCCGAGAACCGATGAGCGAGAACAGCGCGGCCGACACCGACGCCCGTGGAGTGCCGGCCGCGTCGCCCGCGGGGCGCTGGCTGATCGTCGCCGCGGTTCTCGGTTCGGGGGTCGCGTTCATCGACGGCACGGTCGTCAACGTCGCCCTGCCCGCGATCGCCAACGACCTCGACACCGGTCTGCGCGGCCAGCAATGGGTGCTCGACGGGTATCTGCTCACGCTGAGCGCGTTGTTGTTGATCGGTGGTGTCGCCGGCGACCGGTATGGGCGTCGGCTCGTCTTCGCCGGAGGTCTCGCCGTGTTCGCGGTGGCCACGGTCGCGTGCGGGCTGGCGCCGACCGTCGAACTCCTCGTCGCCGCACGGATCGTGCAGGGGATCGCCGCCGCCGCGGTCGTGCCGGGCAGCCTGGCGTTGATCAACGCCGAGATCCGTCCGTCGGACCGCGGTGCGGCGGTCGGTCTGTGGGCCGGGATGTCCGGCGCGACCACGGCTCTGGGCCCGTTCCTCGGTGGCTGGCTCGTCGACGCGGCGTCGTGGCGGTGGACGTTCCTGCTCAGTGTGCCGCTCGCGCTGGGAGCGTTGTGGATCGCGATCCGGCACGTCCCCGAATCGCGAGGCGCGACGTCGAACGCCCGTCTGGACGTGGCGGGTGCCCTGGCGATGACCGTCGGGCTCGCGGGCGTGATCTACGCACTCATCGAGGGGCCGTCGAACGGGTGGAACGGGGTAACGGTTGCGGCGGGGGTGGTCGGAGTCGTCGCGCTGGTGGGCTTCGTGGTGATCGAGTCGCGGGTGCCGGCGCCGCTGCTGCCGCTGGGGCTGTTCCGGTCGTCGCAGTTCACCGGCGCCAATCTGACGACGCTGCTGGTCTATGCGGCGCTGGGCGGTGCGCTGTTCCTGCTGGCCCTGCAGTTGCAGCAGAGCCTCGGTTACTCGGCGTTCGAGGCCGGCGCGGCGATGTTCCCGAGCACGTTCATCATGCTGTTCGGGTCGCCCTTGGTCGGCAAGCTGGCGCAGCGCACCGGGCCACGGCTGCCGATGACGGTCGGCCCGCTCATCGCCGCCGGTGGTTTCGCGCTGATGTCCCGGGTCGATCCGGGCTCGGGCTACGTCGACTCCGTGCTGCCCGGGGTGCTGCTGTTCGGCCTCGGCATGACGGTGACGGTCGCGCCGCTCACCTCAGCGGCGCTCGCCGCCGTCGACGACGCGCTCGCCGGTACCGCGTCGGGCGTGAACAACGCGGTGGCGCGGCTCGCGGGGTTGCTCGCGGTGGCGGTGCTGCCCGCCGTGGCGGGGATCGATGCGGGCCCCGGCGATCCGCTCGGCGCCGGCTTCCGGACGGCCATGTACATCTGCGCGGCGTGCTGCGCGGTCGGCGGGCTGGTGGCGGCGTGCACGATCCGCTCGAGCACGGATGTGCGGCCGCAGGTCCGTGCGGGTGTGGACACCGCCTGCCAGGATGCGGCTACCCGGGCAGGTTAGGCCCGGCGTTCGCCGGTGCCGGCCGCGATGGCCCAGAGCACGAGTACGGGCTGGAAGAACAGTCGCGTCAGGCGCTTCTGGTCGGTGTCGAGTCCGAAGGCGTCGATGTGCTCGACGTACTGGTTGATGTTGCCGGGGAAGATGACCACGAAGAACGCGGCCACGATCCACGACACCACCTTGCGGTGACGCGGCAGCGCGATCAGCGCGGCGCCCAGGGCGATCTCGACGCCGCCGGAGGCCAGCACCACGAAGTCCTTGCTGAACGGCACCCAGTCGGGGACCTGTGCCTGGAACTCCTCGCGCTGGGCGGTGAGGTGGCCGACGCCGGCGATCACCAGCACCGCTCCCAGGGCGATCCGGGCGATGGCCCGGCCCAGCGGCTGGCGAGTGGTGGTCGGCGTGACGATCGACATGTGGGCTCCTCGGGTGGGTGTCGGTTCGGTTCTACCGCACTTCGTGGCGGGCGGGGTTTCGGACGGTCAGCGCCGGAGGGTTCGGGTCGGGATGAGTCTTGATGTCGATTTGTGGCACAGAAGTACTTACTTGTGATTGAGTGTTGTGATTGCGACCACAACGGTGTGGTCGCTCGTTGTATGCAGAGGACCGCCCATGACCCCCGATGTCGCACCCGCACACCGACTCTCCGTGTCCTGGCTGCATGCGGTGCCGAGTGCGCTGCGCGGGGCGGCCGGTGTCGTCGTGACCACCGCGGCGTTCTTCGTCGCGGTCGCGGTTCTGGTGATCGCCCAGATCGTCGTCCTCGCCACCCGCGCCGCGGTCGACCTCACCTGAGGTTCGCCCGGCTGACGCTCACGCCCACTGTCCCGACCGGACGGCTTCACCTGGGCGGCCGCACCCCGTTCGCTCCTGGCATAAATCGCTCGGGAACAAGATTCCTGCCACCTGGGTTGAGTCGGTCAGACTTAACTCTGGAGGTTTCATGTCGCAGACATATTCACTGCCGGTTCTCTTCGTTCCCGACGTCGTCGTCCTGCCCGGCATGGTCGTGCCCATCCCGCTCGACGATGCCGCGCAGGCCACGGTCGACGCCGCCCGGGCGAGCGAGACCGGGAAACTGCTGGTCGCCCCACGTCTGGACGACCGGTATCCCACCTACGGTGTCATCGCGTCGATCGTGCAGGTCGGCCGCATCCCGGGCGGCGGCATCGCAGCCGTCGTCAAGGGTGAGCAGCGCGCGCAGATCGGGACCGGGACACCCGGTCACGGTGCCGCGCTGTGGGTCGAGGTGACCGAGGTCGACGCCGTTGACGTCACCGACGAAGACCGTGAACTCGCCGGCGAGTACAAGAAGCTCGTGCTGGCGATGCTGCAGCGCCGCGAGGCATGGCAGCTCATTGACGCCGTCAACAAGATGTCCGATCCGGCGGATCTCGCCGACACCTCGGGCTATGCGTCGTGGCTGTCCGATGAACAGAAGCGCGAGCTGCTCGAGACGCCGGTGACTGCGGCGCGGTTGCGGCTGCTCATCGAGTGGACGGGCGATCATCTGGCCGAGTCCGAGGTGACCGAGAAGATCGCCGAGGACGTCCGCGCGGGCATGGACAAGCAGCAGAAGGAATTCCTGCTTCGCCAGCAGCTCGCCGCCATCCGCAAGGAGCTCGGCGAGGACGAGCCCGAGGGCGCCGAAGACTACCGCGGCCGCGTCGAGGAAGCCGACCTGCCCGAGAAGGTGCGCGAGGCCGCGCTCCGCGAGGTGGGCAAGCTCGAGCGCGCCAGCGACCAGTCGCCGGAGACCGGATGGATCCGCACCTGGCTCGACACCGTCCTCGACCTGCCGTGGAACACCCGGACCGAGGACTCGGCCGACGTCAAGGGTGCGCGCGAGATCCTCGACGCCGACCACCACGGCCTCGACGACGTGAAGGACCGCATCGTCGAGTACCTCGCGGTGCGTGCCCGTCGCGCCGAACGCGGCCTGCAGGTCGTCGGCGGACGCGGGTCGGGCGCCGTGATGGTGCTCGCCGGTCCTCCCGGGGTCGGCAAGACATCGCTCGGTGAGAGCGTCGCCCGGGCGTTGGGCCGCAAGTTCGTGCGCGTCGCCCTCGGTGGTGTGCGCGACGAGTCGGAGATCCGCGGCCACCGGCGTACCTACGTCGGTGCGCTGCCCGGCCGGATCGTGCGGGCCATCGGTGAGGCGGGATCGATGAATCCCGTTGTGCTGCTGGACGAGATCGACAAGGTGGGCTCGGACTACCGGGGCGACCCGGCCGCCGCGCTGCTCGAGGTCCTCGACCCCGCGCAGAACCACACCTTCCGCGATCACTACCTCGATCTCGATCTCGACCTGTCCGATGTGCTGTTCCTCGCGACCGCCAACGTCATCGAGAACATCCCGTCGGCCCTGCTCGACCGTATGGAGCTCGTGACCCTCGACGGGTACACCGAGGATGACAAGGTCGCCATCGCCCGCGACTACCTGCTGCCCCGGCAGGCCGAGCGGGCGGCGCTGACACCCGACGAGGTGACCGTCACCGATGCGGCGCTGCGGGAGATCGCGGCCAACTACACCCGCGAACCCGGTGTGCGGCAGTTCGAACGGCTGCTGGCGAAGGCGCTGCGCAAGGCCGCGACCAACCTCGCGGTCGAATCGGGAGACGGGGGAACCGCGACGGCGCCCGTCATCATCGACGAGCCCGATCTGCGCGACTACCTGGGGCGTCCGCGTTTCACGCCGGAATCGGCGGAGCGGACGGCGGTCCCCGGTGTCGCAACCGGTCTCGCGGTCACGGGCATGGGCGGCGACGTCCTGTTCATCGAGGTGAACGCCACCGAGGGTGAGCCGGGTCTGAAGTTGACCGGCCAGCTCGGCGACGTGATGAAGGAGTCGGCGCAGATCGCACTGTCGTACGTGCGGGCGCACGCCGAGCAGCTCGGCGTCGACCCGAAGGCGCTCGACAGGACCATCCACGTGCACGTTCCGGCCGGAGCCGTGCCGAAGGACGGTCCGAGTGCCGGCGTCACCATGGTCACCGCGCTGGTGTCGATGGCGACGGGACGTCAGGTGCGCAGCGATGTCGGGATGACCGGCGAGGTCACGCTCAACGGGCGGGTCCTGCCGATCGGTGGGGTCAAGCAGAAACTGCTTGCCGCACAACGCAGCGGGCTGAAGACCATCTTCATCCCGCAGCGCAACGAGCCCGACCTCGACGACGTGCCGGCCGAGGTGCTCGACGCCCTCGACGTGCGGCCGATGACCGACGTCGCCGAGATCGTCTCGCAGGCGCTGGAAGTCGCCGTCGACGCGCAGGTGACCGCGGCCTGATCCCGCGCGCTGTAGCCCAGGCCCAGCCCAACGCCCCGGTGGTTCGTGGACGATCACGTTCCGCCGGGGTGTTGGCGTCTGTCAGAAGGGTGGCGGGTCGTCGGGCGTGTCGGGTTGATGGCTGGCTGCCTCGACTCGGGCTAGTCGATCCGCTTCGCGTTGTTTCTTGTTGCGGGCACGTTCTTCTCGCCGCTTCGCGTGTTTGGCGGCGGTGCGTTCGGTGATCGTGCGCGGTTGTCGGCCTTGCTGTTGTCTGCCTTGCCGTTCGGGCACGATGATCCGCGGACTGGGTGGAGCTTTCGCGGCTTGTTCGAATCGGATGCGACGCAGGTTGGGGAAGAGGTCTTCGAGGGTTTCGGCCTCGCCGGGGATCACAAAGCCCTCGGGCGTGACGTATTCGATGACCAGGCGGCCCTCGTCGTCGCGGTACTGCACATCGATCCAGTCACCGTGGGTCTTGTGCAGATGACCGGGACGGCATTTGGCGTTGAGGTTCTCACTCGAGGTCGCACCCCCGCGGGCGGGTCGGGCGTGGTCGTACTCGGCGACGTGATCGACATCGGCGGTGAATGCCGAACGCGTGCAACCCGGCTCGGTGCAGTAGCCGTCGCGCACCCGCACGAACTCCGCGCACGCACTCGTCGGCCGGTACGGGTCACCAGGCAGGGCAGCCGGGTAGACCACCACCATCTCCGACGACACCGGCTCCGTCGACGATGAGGTCGAAGTCGGGGGTGTCGACGCGTCACCCGCGCCGCCGGCATCGGCGTTCGTGTCGGTGTCGCTGCCCGCCGTATCCTGCTGTGGCGCGGCGATGTTCGCCGTCCGCGTGGTGTCGTCGTCATATCCGTCCTCGCCGGTCACGGCTGGGCCTCCGGCGACAACCTGCGACGGTGGTGTGCGGACCGGGGTGACCGGCCTGATCGTCGCGTCGGGCCGGGCGGCGAGGTCGCGCACATGGTCATCGGAGATCACCCCATGCCCGTCGACCCAGCCGGGTCCGGACCCGCCGGCCAGGGTGTCGGCGTCGGTGACGACATGGATCACGATCTCGGTACCCGCGGTGGCGCCGGCAGGATCGGGCAATGTTGCGGTGCAGTCGGACTGACCGCACGCGCAGGTGAACGCTGTTCGGGTGAGCAACGCGTACATGGCGTCGGACTTGCGTTCCCCGAGGGTGCGGCCATCCCGGTCGCAGACGGAGGCGGCGAGCTCCCGTACCGAGGCGTCGGAAGCTCGGATGTTCTCGGCGGCCATGACCGCGGTGATCTCACCGGTGCCGTCACCGTGGTTCTCGGTCCACACGCCTCGTTTGTCGAGCGCTTCGCGGCGCCGTTCGCGGACGGCGTCGGCGTCGTGGCCGAAGACCAGGCGGTCGATCATGTCGCGCAGACCTGACGTCGACCACGACCCGGACCGGGAGCGCAGCAGGTCGGCGATCGATTCATCGAGCACCTCGATGATCCGACGGCTGTCGGGGTCGTCGGGGTCGTCGGGGTCGAGAAGGTGATCATCGGACACCAGGTGGGTGCGTCCGATGATCTCGCGGATCTGGTGCGGCCCGATGACACCGTCGCGCAACGTCTCCAACACCCGCGGCAGTCGGTCACGAAGACACAGTGCCTCGTCGACCAGCATCCCCGCCCGGTAGCGGGTGATCCCGGCCTCGCGCGAGACCCGGGCGACGATGTCACCGAAACCGTCGGACACGTAACTGTTGCCGACCGTGGTCAACAGCCGATCACACAACACCAGGATCGTCTGGTAGCGACACCACGCCAGATACGACTCGCCCGCGCGGATCGACCCCAGACGCTGCATATGGGTAGCGGTGTCGGCATCGGCCGGACAAGCAGGATCGACCCCGGCGAGGAACCCGCCCGGCAGATCCGTCCATGCCCCCACCGTGACTCCCCCCGAAGTCGTTGCCGCCCGGCCTGGTTGACCGGTCCAACTAATACATCCAAGATAGACCCGACCACCGACAAGAATGCTCGGCCGAGCCGCTACGTGAGCCCGACGGTGCGAGCGATCCTCTCCGACAACAGATACAGCGCATAGGCGAAGTAGGCCACGATCGCGGCGGGCAGGACCCACAAGGCGGCCACGGCCGCAACGAGACTCGCCGCCCACTGGCGCCCCCACAGCGGCGCGGCGACGAAAATCATCAGCAGGGAGAGCAGGAGAGAGACCGCCGGCGATGATGTCGGCCACGACCAATCGAACAGCAACGCCCCGCCCGAACCGACCGCCGCGCAGATGCCGACGAGGCTCAGCACCAGCCACGCGACCACACTGAGACGTCGCCATCCGCCGGCGACCCATCGCGTGCGAAGTGCCACGGCCGACCACATGATCCACCGCTTGAGCCAGGGGACGCCGGACGCCCGCATCATCTCGCGGAAGAACCGGTCGGACAGGGTGTCACTCCCGAGCGCGCCGGAGTTGACGGTGCCCGTGATGAGCTCGTCGTGGATGAGCGCCGCGAGTGAGTGTCTGCCGTAGGGGTTCTCAAACCAGCGCAGGAACCGGGGGATCGAGGCGAGGTCGGTGGGGTTGTCGTCGCCGGGCACAAACGTGCGGGCCGCGTCGACGGCGCCCCGCGCATGGGCTTCCGTCTGTCCTCGCTCGACCAGTTGTGTTACGAGGTACTCCTCGACCGCGGGATCGGAGAACCGAAAGGCGTTGCGCACGAGAAACTGTCGCTCGTCGATCTGCGCGATCTCGACCTCGCCACGCCCGGTCGGGTCGTCGACCTCGAAGCCAGACGCCGGCGCGACGCGCCACAGCACCCATCGCGGATCGCTCGGTGTGGTCTTGGTCATCGCCACCTCCGCGTCGAGGGGATGTATCGACCGTAGCCCCCACGCGACCGGGACCGATGGGTAACGGAGGCGCAGCGTGTTGGGGTGGTGGCGTACTGACCACCGTGGAAGTTGCGGGCCCGGGGCCCCGGCGATGGCGAGGTCGAAGAAGCCACGCATCCGTATGACGTTGTGCCCGGAAACCGGGCGCAACGTCATTTGCGTTTGAGGCCCCGGCCCAAATTGAGCGAACTCCGCTCAATTTTTTCGACGATCCGGGAACAATCCGTCGGTCACCCCCGTTGCACACTTCGAGAAACCTGAGCGGCGAAGACTCAAGTCGGTTTGACTCGGATCTACTTTTTCAGTAGGACATGAGTCGGACGCACTGAAGTCCGGTCCCGCAGAGTTTCGCCACGACATCCCCGCGGTCGCGAGACCCCGGGACAAGGACTCGGGTGCACACCCGCAAACTAGGAGGAAGCCAAACATGTCTCGTGCTGTTGGAATCGACCTCGGTACCACCAACTCGGTGGTGGCCGTGCTCGAAGGCGGCGAGGCCGCCGTCATCGCCAACGCCGAAGGCGCACGGACCACCCCGTCGGTGGTCGCGTTCGCGCGTAACGGCGAGGTGCTGGTCGGTCAGCCCGCCAAGAATCAGGCGGTCACCAACGTGGACCGCACCATCCGCTCCGTCAAGCGCCACATGGGCGAAGGCGACTGGACCGTCGAGATCGACGACAAGAAGTACACCCCGCAGGAGATCAGCGCGCGCACGCTCATGAAGCTCAAGCGCGACGCCGAGTCGTACCTGGGCGAGGACGTGACCGACGCGGTCATCACCGTCCCGGCCTACTTCAACGACGCGCAGCGTCAGGCCACCAAGGAAGCCGGCCAGATCGCCGGCCTCAACGTGCTCCGCATCGTCAACGAGCCGACCGCGGCCGCCCTGGCCTACGGGCTCGACAAGGGTGAGAAGGAACAGACCATCCTGGTCTTCGACCTCGGTGGCGGTACCTTCGACGTCTCGCTGCTCGAGATCGGCGACGGCGTGGTCGAGGTCCGTGCGACCTCCGGTGACAACCACCTCGGTGGTGACGACTGGGATCAGCGCGTCGTCGACTGGCTCGTCGAGAAGTTCAAGAGCCAGAACGGCATCGACCTGACCAAGGACAAGATGGCCCTGCAGCGTCTCCGTGAGGCCGCCGAGAAGGCCAAGATCGAACTCTCGAGCTCGCAGAGCACCTCGATCAACCTGCCCTACATCACCGTCGACGCCGACAAGAACCCGCTGTTCCTCGACGAGCAGCTCTCGCGCAGCGAGTTCCAGAAGATCACCTCTGATCTGCTGGAGCGCACCCGCGCACCGTTCCAGGCCGTCATCAAGGATGCGGGCATCTCCGTCGGCGACATCGACCACGTCGTGCTCGTCGGTGGTTCGACCCGTATGCCGGCCGTCACCGACCTGGTGAAGGAACTGACCGGTGGCCGCGAGCCCAACAAGGGCGTCAACCCGGACGAGGTCGTCGCCGTCGGCGCCGCACTGCAGGCCGGTGTGCTCCGCGGTGAGGTCAAGGACGTGCTGCTGCTCGACGTCACCCCGCTCTCCCTCGGTATCGAGACCAAGGGCGGCGTGATGCACAAGCTGATCGAGCGCAACACCACGATCCCGACCAAGCGGTCGGAGACCTACACGACCGCCGAGGACAATCAGCCGTCGGTGCAGATCCAGGTCTATCAGGGTGAGCGCGAGATCGCCTCGCACAACAAGCTGCTCGGCAGCTTCGAGCTCGGCGGCATCGCCCCGGCGCCGCAGGGTGTCCCGCAGATCGAGGTGACCTTCGACATCGACGCCAACGGCATCGTGCACGTCACCGCGAAGGACAAGGGCACCGGCAAGGAGAACTCGATCCGCATCCAGGACGGTTCCGGCCTGAGCAAGGACGAGATCGACCGCATGATCAAGGACGCGGAGGCTCACGCCGACGAGGACCGCAAGCGCCGCGAGGAGGCCGAGACCCGCAACCAGGCGGAGTCGCTGGTCCACCAGACCGAGAAGTTCCTCAAGGAGAACGAGGACAAGGTCCCGGCGGAGCTGAAGGAGAAGGTCGAGGCGGCCGTCGCCGGGGCGCAGGAAGCGCTCAAGGGCAACGACACCGCGGCGATCAAGTCCGCGATCGAGAAGCTGTCGGAGGAATCGCAGGCCCTCGGCCAGGCGATCTACGCCAGCGCCGCTGCCGAGTCCCCCAACGGTGAGTCCGCCGCGGCCGACAGCGATCCCGACGTCGTCGACGCCGAGGTCGTCGACGATGCCGACTCGAAGGAGAACAAGTGACCGCAGGAGCCCATTCGTCGAATGGGTCCGGCGAGGAGCCGGTGACGGTGACCGACCGTCGTCGTATCGACCCGGAGACGGGTGAGGTGCGCGACGAGCCGGCCGCCGGCCCCGGCCCGGCCGATGCCGGACCGGTCGTCGACGAGCAGACCAGTGACGAGCAGCAGGCGGACGGGGCAGCCGACGAGCCGGATGCCCGCGTCGCCGAGCTGACGGCCGACCTGCAGCGCGAACGCGCCCAGTTCGCCAACTTCCGGCGGCGTGCCGCCGAGGAGAAGCAGGGGTCGGTCGCCTACGGCAAGCAGATCCTGATCGACAAGCTGCTGCCGATCATCGACGATCTCGACCGTGCCCGTGAACACGGCGACCTCGACAGCGGTCCGCTGCGTTCGGTCGCCGACAAGCTGACCGGTGTGCTGGCCGCCGAAGGTCTCGTGGCCTTCGGTGCGGCGGGTGACGAGTTCGATCCCGAACTCCACGAAGCCGTGCAGCACGACGGCACCGGGGCACATCCGGTGATCGGATCGGTGTACCGATGCGGCTACCGCCTGGGCGAGAAGGTGATCCGCACCGCGATGGTGACGGTCACCGATCCCGCTCCCGCGGGCGACGCGCCCGGTGCACAATAGAACGACCGTCGCTCGATCCTGAGTGGGCGAACTCACCACTGATCCCTGAGGTGCGAGGAGCGCAAGCGACGAGCCACGAAGGGCGACGAACCCTTCGTGGCTCGCTTCGCTCGCACCTCAGGGAGCAGGTGGTCGGCTCGCACCTCAGGGAGCAGGTGGTCTGCTCGCACCTCAGGGAGCAGGTGGCCCCAACTGAAACTTCAATCCAGACAACAGAACTCAAGGAGGTGACGTCTGGTGGCACCACAACGTGAGTGGCTAGAACACGACTTCTACAAGGACCTGGGCGTTGCTTCTGACGCTTCGGCTGAAGAGATCAAGAAGGCCTACCGCAAGCTCGCGCGCGAGCTGCATCCTGATGCGAATCCGGGTGACAGCGCGGCCGAAGAGCGCTTCAAGCGGGTGTCCGAAGCCCACAGCGTCCTCGGCGATGCCGAGAAGCGCAAGGAATACGACGAGACACGCGCCATGTTCGCCGGCGGACGATTCCGCGGCGGCGGCAACGGCTTCCCGGGTGGCTTCCCCGGCGGCGGAACCACCTACACCACCGGCGGCGGTGGCGACTTCGACCTCGGCGACCTGTTCGGCGGGGCGCAGACCGGGGGCGGCGGTGGCGGTTTCGGCGACATCTTCGACGGCCTGTTCAACCGCGGCGGCGGAACGCAACGTACTTCGACGGCGAGCCGGCCGCGTCGTGGCAAGGACCTCGAGACCGAGACGACGCTCTCGTTCTCCGACGCCGCGCTCGGCACGACCGTCCCCCTGCGGGTGACGAGTCCGTCGCCCTGCACCACCTGCCACGGCTCGGGCGCCAAGCCCGGTACCAGTCCGCGGGTGTGCGCGAACTGCAACGGTTCCGGGTTCGTGAGCCGCAACCAGGGCGCGTTCGGATTCAGCGAGCCCTGCCAGGACTGCCAGGGCACCGGGTCGCGGATCGACGACCCGTGCACCGATTGCGACGGCAGCGGCGTGAAGGTTCGCGCGCGCACCATCAACGTCCGGATCCCCGCCGGCGTCGAGGACGGTCAACGCATCCGGCTCGCCGGGCAGGGCGAGGCCGGTCGTCGTGGCGCCCCGTCGGGTGACCTCTACGTCGTCGTGCACGTGACCCCGCACAAGCAGTTCACCCGCAGCGGCAACGACCTTCGGGTGCAGCTGCCGGTGCGGATCTCCGAACTCGTTCTCGGAGCGACGGTCTCGGTTCCGACCCTGGAGGGTTCGGTCGGGGTGAAGATCCCGCCGAACACCACCGACGGCCGCACGCTGCGCGTGCGCGGTCGTGGGGTGCCCAAGCGCTCCGGCGGGGCGGGCGACCTGCTCGTCACCGTCAAGGTCGCGGTTCCGAACAAGCTCGACGAGGCCGCGGTCGAGGCGATGCGCGCCTACGACCAGGCCGAGCGGGCAAGCGGTTTCGACCCGCGGGCGGACTGGGGGCGATGAGTCATGGCCGGTGCGAGCAACTTCGACGGTGATGGCGCGACCTTCCTGATCTCGGTGGCCGCCGAACTCGCCGGCATGCACGCCCAGACCCTGCGGACCTATGACCGCCTGGGTCTGGTCACCCCGCAACGGACGAGTGGCGGTGGTCGCCGCTACTCGTCCCGCGACGTCGAACTCCTGCGCGAGATCCAGCGTCTCTCGCAGGAGGAAGGCGTCAACCTCGCGGGCATCAAACGCATCATCGATCTGAGCAATCAGGTCGAGGCGCTCCAGCACCGCGTGCGCGAGCTGACCGACGAGGTGCAGGCGTCCCGGACCCGCCGCGGCGGCGAACTCGTCCCGGTGCCGCGCACCAATGCCCTGGTCGTCTGGCAGCCGCGACGCAGACGCACCACCGACTGACCACCTGCTTGGTTTCGCCGAGCCCACGGACGTGCGTAACGTTGAGCGTATGGCTTCTGAACCCGTCAACACCGTCGACTCCGGCCCGCACAAGGTCTCGCGCCGGGTCGTCGTGAACGCCCCGGCCGCCGATGTGTTCGCGCTCGTGTCGAATCCGCATCGGCATCCGGAGCTCGACGGTTCCGGCACGGTCCGCGACACCCCTGTGGACGGGCCCGAGACGCTGACCCGTGGGGCGCGTTTCAGCGTCGGGATGAAGCAGTACGGCGTGCCGTACAAGATCACCTCGACCGTCACCGACTTCGAACCCGGTCGGGTCGTCGAATGGCAGCACCCGATGGGGCACCGCTGGCGGTGGGAACTCGAGTCGACGTCACCGACCACGACCGCGGTCACCGAGACCTTCGACTACTCGACGCTCCGGGTACCGAAGATCATGGAACTCATCGGCTACGACAAGAAGAACGGCAAGGGGATCGAGGGCACCCTGCGGGCCCTCGCGGCCCGGTTCGCCTGAGCCGGACCGCCGATGGACTCCGCCACCGGTACGTCGACCGAGTCCGACGCCTCGGATGAACCCGTCGTCGTCCTCGGTGTCGTCGCCGCGCCGGGCCAGGCGATCGGCTTGGCGCGCAAACTCGTCGACGACAACCTCTCGGACCATGTCCAGACGAACTTCCCGGGCGCACGCTGGCAGGTCGAACTCGTCGAGGCCGGACTCGTGCAACCGCCCGCGGGTGATGCCGAGATCGTGGATGCAACGAGAGACCTACTGCTCGAACGCGAGTGGGATCTGGTGGTCTGTCTGACCGACCTGCCGCTGCACGTCGGCAAACGCCCGGTGGTGGCGCACGCCAACGCGGTCCACGGAGTGGCGGTGCTCTCGGTGCCCGCCCTCGGCGCGACCGGGGTGCGGCAGCGGACGCGCGGGATCATCACCGGGCTGGTCGGCCAGCTCCTCGGTGCCGACGCCGACGACCTCCGCGAACACCAGAAGTCGCCGACGCGATCGGCGCTACGCCACCGTGTCCGTCAACTCGGGACCGACGTCGAGGACGAGGGCACCGCGTTCACCGCCCGCGTGCTGACGGGCAATCTGCGTCTGCTCACGGGCATGGTGCGGGCCAATCGGCCGTGGCGGCTCGCACTCGGGCTCACCCGCGCCCTCACCGGGGCGATCGCGGCCGGGGTCTTCGCACTCGTCACCGCCGACATCTGGCTTCTCGCAGACACTTTCGGTGGGATTCGCCTGACCGGGGTGGCGCTCGGCTCGATCATCGCAATCACCGCGACGCTGATCATCGGCGCCGACCTGTGGGAACGTGGCACCTCCCGTCAGACGCGCGAACAGGTGGCGCTGTTCAACATCGTCACCATGATCACAGTCGTTCTCGGTGTGGGCGCGTTCTACGCGGCGCTGTTCGTCTTGTCCGCGATCGGCGCGCTCTGCCTCGTGGTACCGCAGGTCATCGGTGCGACGCTCGACCACCCTGTCGGCTTCACCGACTATCTGGAGGTTGCCTGGCTGACGTGCTCCCTCGCGACCGTCGGCGGCGCCCTGGGCGCCGGCCTGGAAACCGACGAAGCGGTGCGCGACGCCGCGTACACCCAGCACGCTGCCGAGTCGATCTGAGCCGGACGCCGGACACAGCCGGATGCCCCGGTCCTCGCGTCAGCCGCTAGGCTTGCGGGTCAGAACGCCACAGCAAGGTCGGCGACGGGAGGTGAACCATGTCCGAGGTACCGGCAAACGGCCCGATGCCAGGGTTCGTGGTCCTGGGTATCTCCGTCGTCGACGACCAGATCAGCTCGGTGGTCCGCGACGCCGACGGCCACGTCCTGGCGAGCAATCTCGTCGACCTCCCGGACGCGTCGGCGGCCGGTGCCGAGGCCGCGATCCTCGAACTCGTCGATTCCGTCCCCGTGGAGGTCGACCGCATCGGCATCTCGGCGTCCCGCGCAGACGTCCGCGACCACCTGGCACGGGCCTTCGCGCCGGGCGCCGGCACCGGGCCGTCGTGGACGGAGAAGGTCGTCGTCACCGGCTATGCCGCCGCACTCGCCGAGATCGCATGCACGCATGCGACGCGCGGTGGGGTGGTGGCCGTCGTCGACCTGGATCGCGATGCCGCGCCGGCCGCCGGCACGACCCTCGCCACCGTCGACACGTCCTCCGGCGCCGTCCTCGGCACGACCGACTTCGCGCCGGGCGAGATCGCCTCGGTCACCGACCCCGACGCGGCGACCCGGCTCGCGACGGCGGTCACCCGCCTGCCGCGCGGGCGTGACATCACGTCGGTCATCGTGGTCGGCCCCGGCGCGCAACTCCCCGGCATCGCGCCGGCCTTCGAGTACGCGGCGCAACGCCCCGTCACCGTCGCGGACAACCCGGCGCTGGCCTCGGCCCTCGGTGCGGCCGACGCCGCGGTGGTAGCCGCGGCAGCACCCCCCGTCGCCCCGCGGACGTCCACGGGACGTCGCTGGTGGTTCGTCGGCGCCGCCATCGGCGCGGCCGTGTTCCTGGCCGCCGTCGGGATGACGCTCATCCTCACCGCCGAGTCAACGGTCGCCGAACCCGCGCCCGTCACCGTGACCGAGACACCGGCAGCGGTCACCTCGACCCAGGAGGCGACGGTCACCGAGACCGAGACTGAGACCTCCGTCCGCACGACGACGGTCACCAGCACCCCGCGTCCGGTCACTCGAACGGAGACGGTGACCGAGTCGGCTCCCGAGACGTACACCGTGACCGAGACCGAAACGGTCACGGCTCCGGCCGGCAGCGAGCCGAGCCTCGAAGTCCCCTGAGCTGCAACCGGTTCGGGGAAGTCAACTCTTGTGCCGGCTCAGAACACCGGGTCGTGCTGGATGCGGCTGGCCCGGACACCCGCGATGATCAGCGTGCGTCGGGTGTTCTCGATCATCTGCGGTGATCCCGCGATGAGCACCTGACGGTCCTGCCAGTCACCGGACCGGGCCACGACGTCGGCGAGGGTGCCGATCTCGTGGTCGATGCCGAGCTCGGCGGGTGTCGCCACCGCGTTGATCCACCACGGATCGCTCTCCTCCTGGGACACGGCGGTGACCCGCAGCCAGGGATTGGTCGACGCGATGCGGCGCAGGACGGTCAGGTCGTAGAGCTCGCCCGGGTAGCGCATGCCGTAGAAGATGTGCGTCTCCGGCGAATCCGCGCGCATGGACATCTCGATCAACAACGCCCGCAGCGGTGCGAGCCCGGTCCCGCCCGCCACCATGAGGACCTTGCTGTCGCGGTCGACGTGCAGCGTCCCGTGCCCCTGGGCGAGGGTCCACACATCGCCGATGCTGGTCTCGCTCACGATCGCGGTGCTGACCGTTCCACGGGGGATCGCACGCACGTGGAACTCCAGTTCACCGGCCGGGTTGGGCGGGATGGCGGGGGACAGATTGCGCCACTGCTTGGGCCATTGCGGGGTGTGCACCTCGAGGTACTGGCCCGTGTTGAACGTCAGCGGCGAGTGGGCGAGGAGTCGGACGACCGCGAGGTCCCGGGTGATCCGGTACTTCTCGACGACCTCGGCGGTCCAGCGCGCAGGATGGGTCGCGCTCTCGGCCGCGCCCCGCATGACCCCGGTGACCAGCATCATCGCCTGCGAGACGGTCTGTTCGGTCTCGGCGTCCCAGTAACCGGCCATGAGGCTGCCGAACTCGCCCATCAGGGCGGCGTACATCACGTGGTAATGCTCGGGCTCGACCCCGAACTTGCGATGGTCGCGTCCGAGCTGCGCGAGGAACTCCACGAGTTCGGCGTGACCCGACTCGGCCGGGATCGCTTCCAGCACATGGTCGATGACCCGATGGAAGGCCACTCGCTGGGCCGCCATCGACACCCCGAACAGGTCACGCAGGTCGGGATCGATCGCAAACATCCGGGTGTAGACGTTGGTGACGAACCGGTCGGGCTGTCGATTGACAGCCGTCCGCAGCTGATGCAGCGCGTGGCGCGTATGTGTCGCCATCTCGAAAAGATCACACCTCCGTCGCGGCTCGTCTCCCCACCCGGTTCAAGAGACCCACACTAGTCCTTCAACACGTCACAATTCAGGATCCGGCATCCCATGTCGGACAGTGATGAGGTATGGCAAGGTACGGGGATGACGTCCCTCGAAGGGGTCCTCACGGGCATCGTTGATGCCCATGTGCAGCACTGGAACCCGCGGCGCACCCCGTGGGCGGCGACGCGGGCGTCGCGGCTGTACGGGTTCGTCCCCACCTTGGGCGACCGGGTGTTTCCGCTCGTGGTCTCGCGCGCCGACCGCGAGTACATCCTGACCCCGCGCACCGTGGCCCGGGCCTACGAGCCGCGCCAGTACGCCACCGATGCGGCGCTGGTGCCGACCGTGGTGGGGGTACCGATCGACACGGTGGTGCACGTCGAGTCGCATTGGCGCCGCGAGGTCGCCGACGCCGCGGAGCCCCCGGTGGACAGCACCGCCGTCGAGGAGACCCGATATCTCGAGAGCCTGCCGTTCGGCCAGGCCGGTACCCCCCGCCTCGGCGCCGTCATCTCGCACGGCGATCCGCGGACCCGCACGTTCGCGACCATGCTCGACGAACAGTTCGCGGCCTCCCCGCGGTTCCGCGGCATCCGCATCGTCGCGTCCCGACATCCTGATCCGCGAGTCCGCGACGGCGGGGACACCGACAACCTGCTGTCCTCGACGGCGTTCCTCGAGGGGTTCGCCGAACTCGCGAGCCGCGATCTGGTCTTCGAGGCGTCGGTGTACTCCCATCAGCTGTACGACGTCATCCTGCTGGCCCGGGAGTACCCGGACACGACGATCGTCCTCGACCACTTCGGCATCCCGGCGGGGGTCTTCGGTCCCGTCGGTGTCCGCACCGGCGCGACAGCCGCTGCGCGCGCGGACATCTGGCGATTGTGGCGAGAACGGATGACGACCCTCGCGAACCACCGCAACGTCGTCGTCAAACTGTCGGGTCTGGCGATGCCGATACTGGGTTACGGTCACGAACGGTGGGGCAACATCGGCGGTCAGGCCACGCTCGCCGAGATGATCGGTCCCTTCGTCGAGCACATCGTCACCCATTTCGGGTCGGACCGCATCATGTTCGGGTCCAACTATCCGATCGACCGGCCCAACGCCGCGGTCGACGTGCTGGTCGGCGCGCTCGTCGACTGTGTGTCCCAGTGGGGTTCGGAGGCTCTGCGGAAGATCTTCCGCGACACCGCTGTTCGTGTCTATACGATCGATGACGCGGCGGGTTGACCGCTCACCGGCCGCGGGGCCACCGCGTCGAACGTTGCGGCGACTCCGGCACGGGCACGTCCCGCATGAGCCGGGTCAGGATCTCGACGAGGGCGGTGCACGAGGGATACCGGTCCTCCGGTGACTTCGCCAGCGCCTTGGCGAAGATCGAGTTCATCGCCGACGGCAGCCAGGGGCGGCGTCGGGTGAGTTTCGGCGGGTCGTCGTTGAGGTGGGCATAGGTGATCGCGAAAGCGGTGTTCCGCGGATACGGCGGTGTGCCCGTGATGAGTTCGACGAGCGTGCACGCGAATGCGTAGAAATCGGTTGCGGGGGTGAGCTTCTGGGCCTGCAGTAGTTCGGGCGAGGCGTAGCCGATGGAACCCTGCACACGACCGTTGCGCGCGAGTGGACGGGTGTCGTCGAGGAACTGGGCGATCCCGAAGTCCGAGAGGTAGGCGTCGAGGGGTGTACCCACAGATCGCGGGGTGCGGGAGAGGAGGATGTTCGCGGGTTTGACGTCGCGATGCAGGATGTCCTGCGAATGCGCATGATCCAGCGCATCGGCGATCTGCATCGCCACCCGCAGGATGGTGTCCATGTCCGGCTCGTCGCCGCGCTCGGGGACGAGTGCGGTCGCCGCGGGGCCGCCGATGTACTGCATGGTCAGCCACATCGACGGCAGGTGCCGCGGCCCGAGCGACCCGCGCGGCGAGGCGATCTCGCCGTGCTCGATCATGCGCACGATGTGCGGATGGTCGAGCAGCGACGCGATCCCGAATTCCCGCTCGAAGCGCTCCCGGACCCGCGCGTGGTCGGACGCGTTCGGGTGCAGTACCTTCAGGGCCAGCGGCCCATCGCACGACGGGTCCCCGTCGTCGCCGGTGCGATGGACCCGGAACACATCGGCGCTCGCCCCGCCACCGAGGAAGTCGTCGATGGTGAAGCCGGCCACGCTCTCGCCAACCTCGAACACCCTGCCAGGGTAGTGGCGTTCGCGGGCCGACGGCGGTAACCGCCGGGTCAGCGAGCCGGTGTCAGCCGGAAGATCGGGAACCGGCGGCCCTGCGCGGTCTCGGTGTACTTCAGGAACTGCTCGGATGCCGAGATGAACTTCTGCCACGCGGGTTCCCAGTCGTCACCCTCGACTTCGGTCACCGCGGTGTCGAGCCGTTCGACGCCGTTCTCCGCCGGCGCCTCCACGGCGACCGATTCGGGATGTGCCCGCAGGTTGTGCACCCACGCCGGGGCCTTCGGCGAACCGGCGTACGAGCCGATCACCAGCCAGCTGTCGGCGTCGGGCAGGGCGAACAGGGGACTGATCCGCGGCTCGCCGGACTTGGCGCCCAGCGTGTGCAGGAGCACCAGGTTCTTGCCGAAGCCGGCGGTGTCCACATGCCCGTTGTTGGAGCGGAACTCGTTGATGACGGTCGCGTTGAAATCGTTCACGTCGCTCATTGTCGCGGTGCCCGGCGTTTCCGGCCATGTATCAATCTGAAACCGTGGTCGTTCGGTCTGCGAATACTCTGAACAGATGAGTGCCGACCCGAGTTCGCTGGCCGCTTCCCTTCCCGACGGCATGGTGGTCACCGACGCCGACATCCTCGCCGGCTACCGGCAGGACCGTGCCGCCGATCCGACGGCCGGCACCCCGCTCGCGCTGGTTCGGCCGACCACCACCGCCGAAGTGCAGGACACCGTTCGCTGGTGTGCCGCCAACGGTGTCCCGGTCATCACGCGGGGTGCGGGTACCAGTCTGTCGGGCGGGTCGACGGCGGTCGACGGCGCGATCATGCTGTCCACCGAGAAGATGCGGGACATCGACGTCGACCCGGCGACGCGCACCGCCGTCGTCCAACCCGGACTGTTCAACTCGGAGGTGAAGGCCGCGGCCGCCGCGTCGGGGCTGTGGTATCCGCCGGACCCGTCGTCGTTCGAGATCTGCTCGATCGGCGGGAATGTCGCCACCAACGCGGGCGGACTGTGCTGCGTCAAGTACGGCGTCACCACGGACTACGTCCTGGGCCTGGAGGTGGTGCTGGCCGACGGCCGGGCGGTACGCGTCGGCGGCAAGCAGCTCAAAGACTCCGCGGGCCTGCCGCTGACCAAGCTGTTCGTGGGCAGCGAGGGGCTGCTCGGGATCATCACCGAGGTCACCCTGCGGCTGTTGCCACCGCAAGGCCCCGCGAGCACCGTCGTCGGTGTGTTCGGTTCGGTGCACGACGCCAGCCGAGCGGTGCTGGCGGTGACCGGGGAAATGCGTCCCGCGATGCTCGAGTTCATGGACTCGGTGGCCATCAACGCCGTCGAGGACCTGTTGCGGATGGGCCTCGACCGAGAGGCCGGGGCGCTGCTCGTCGCCCAGTCCGACGCCCCGGGTGCGGCCGGCGCGGCCGAGGTCGAGTTCATCCGGAAGGCGTTCGAGTCCAATGGCGCCGGCGAGGTCTTCGCGACCGACGACCCCGTCGAGGGCGAGGCGTTCACCGCGGCCCGCCGCGCGGCGATCCCGGCGGTGGAGAAGCTGGGATCGTTGCTGCTCGAGGACGTCGGCGTACCGCTGCCCTCGTTGCCCGACCTCATCGACGGTGTCGCCGAGATCGCGGCCGGCAACCGGGTGATGATCTCGGTGATCGCCCACGCCGGCGACGGCAACACGCACCCGCTGATCGTCTTCGACCCCGCCGATGTGGACGAGGCGAAGCGCGCGCAGGTCGCCTTCGGTCAGATCATGGACCTCGCGATCGAGTTGGGCGGCACCATCACCGGCGAGCACGGGGTGGGGCGACTGAAGAAGGGCTGGCTGCCCGACCAGGTGGGGCCCGACGTCATGGAACTGACGGCTCGGATCAAGCAGGCTCTCGACCCCGACGGTCTGCTGAACCCGGGCGTGCTGTTGTAGCCGGGCGTCCTCCGGTGGACCGGGAGGCCGCGGTGCGCCCCGCCACCACATAGGTGTCGCGGCCTGCGGCCTTGGCGTCGAAGAGCGCGTGGTCGGCGACGTCGAACTCGTGCCGGATGAAGGCGTCGGCGTCGTCGGCGGACATGTGGCCGCCTGGTGTGGCACCCACGGCGATCCCCAGGCTCATCGTCGCGGTCGCACCACCGGGGATCGTGATGCGCCGCGCGCGGATGCGTTCGGCGAGCGCGCGCACCGAGGTCTCGTCGGCAAGCGTCGCGATCGCGAACTCGTCACCGCCGAGTCGCGCGACGATGGCCTGCTCGTCGGTGGCCCCCTGCAGAATCGCCGCGACCCGCTCCAGGACGTCGTCACCCGTCGCGTGACCGTGTTCGTCGTTGATGGCCTTGAACCGGTCGACATCCGCGGTGATTAAGGCGAACGGTTGAGCGGGGCTCCGACGGAGCATTGTCGTCGTCGCGTAGATGAAGCCGCGACGATTCAGCAATCCGGTGAGCGAATCGGTATTTGCCATGGTGAGCTGATGTTTCAGCGATCGCTGGAAATCGGATGTGTAACTGCGATGAAGGGCCGTTGTGCCATTGGTGACGACCAACAATGCGAGGGTGGTGAACAGGACGTTCAACACCGGAGTGCCATCTGCCCACGACATGAGGCCCATCGCGCAGACCGCGATGCTCGAGTAGATCATGTGGGCGTACGCGACCGGGGACCGGACGAAATGCGCCACATATGACCCGATGACAGCGAAGATCACGGCGCAGAACTGGGCCAGGATGATGTCGGAGATGGCGAGGATCGCAACGGTCAGCACAGCGTCGGCCCATAGGACGAACAGGGTGTTGAACCCCCTTATCGACGACTGCTTGGTCCACCAGATCACGCCGAGGTGGACCCGGCTGACCACGAAAGCCATCGGGATCGTGGTGGCGGCGACGATGCCGAGGGCGATCGAGCGCGGGACGGATCCCTGTGTGCCACTCGGCGTGAAGAGCGCGATCGTACCGAGCGCTCCGCAGACCGCGACCAATACGGCGATGGTGACGCGGACATGCCATTCGCGCATCCGGACCTGTTTGAGGACGTGATCTGCGTTGTCGTAGAAAAGGTGGGGGTGTCCGGATATCTCATCGGTGGCCGGCCCGTGGCGAAGAGCCCGGAAACGTGCGGCGGGCCGTTCCTCGTGGTCTCCGCGTTGTCGGTGCTCGATGGCCACGTCCTCTTTCACTCGTGATGCGCGTGACGCGCATGCATGTCGCGACGAAGAATCGTCGAACACACGTTACGGAGTTTAGAGGACGATTAAAGATCGTTTCTTCTCGAAATCCGCGATATGACCCAACGGAGCGAAAGATGTAAGAATCGGCAGAATCGCCGTCGATCTGATGCGCGCTGAGACGGTCGTGCCGATCGGGCCCGATCAGCCGCCGCCTGCTGGGGTCCTCCCGTCCCCTCCGCGGGAGGGACCCCAGCAGGTAGTCCGAATGCGATGTGGCCGGCGCGAACCTGGCCTCGCGGAATCCAGCATATTGGCTCGATGGTCAACCTACAATCACATCAATCGGGATAACTGACAGGAGATCGTTGATGAATGGTCCCGGGGAGCCCGGACTACGTGATATCGACCTCCGACGACTGCGGATGTTCGTCGTGGTGATGGAGGCGCCCAGCCTTCGTGTCGCCGCGGATGACCTGTTCATCAGCCAGCAAGCGCTCTCCTCGGCGATCCGCGAACTCGAGCGACACCTGGGGGTAGAGCTCTTCTCGCGGTCGCGCCGAAGCCTCACGCCGACGCCTGCCGGTGAGGCGCTCTACCGTGGTGCAGTGCCGTTGCTGGCCGGTGGCGAACAGCTCGCGACGCAGGTACGACGGGTGGACGCCGGCTCGCCTGCGCCGTTCGTGATCGGTCACGCCCCGGACCTCGCCTCCTCCGAGGTCTTCCGGATCATCGAACCGGTGGTGCTCGCCGACTCGTCGGTGCCGATCACGGTACGACCGGTCTTCGCCGAACTCATCCGCGACGAGTTGCTGTCGGGAGCCATCGACATGGCTCTCGGACGAGGCGTGGCGGCCCCGCCGGACATGGCCACCACCATCGCGACACAACACGAACTGCGTCTGGCGGTGCGTGCCGATCACCCGCTGGCCGCGCACGACCGGGTCGACATGGCCGACCTCGCCGGCTACGAGATCGTCGTCTGGGGTCCCGAGCACGAGTACGAGTACACCGACATCCTCGTCGGCATGTGCCGGCGCGCCGGATTCGAACCGAAGATCATCCTGTCGACCCTGCTGGGTACGCCCCCGCACACGGCGGTGATCGCACACCCGAAGGCGTGCGCCTTCGTCACCAATGAACCCGGCTGGATCTACGTCAACCGCATCCGGATCGTCGAGTTCACCGATCCGCCGTTCGCACCCGTCCGCGCGATGTGGTTGCCCAACACCTCGTCGACCCTTCGGCGACAGATCCTCGCCGCGGCCGAGAACTCGCTCTGACCCGACCCCGCGCGACGATCCTGGACCGACGCTGCTCAGCCCTTCTCGGTCGGGTCGTTCCCGAGGGGGTTCTCCGGTTCGTGCCCTTCGGACACCGCGAACGAGCCGGTCTCTGGATTGACCGTCACCGCATGATGCGGCACCTCACGGACTGCGAGCACCATGGGCGATCCGTCGCGATTGCGGACCGCTCCCTCGCCGGGCAGGCCCGCGAAGGTCGCCGACACCGGCTGGCGTGCCCTGCGGTGACGATGGTGCTGCGCCGCCGACATGTCCGCAGTATCCGCGGACCCCCCGGCGGGTTCGGTTGTGCTCAGTTGCACATACCGCGGACGGACCGCGACGTCGTAGTGGAACGCACGGAGCAGCGAGATGCACGCCAGCACCATGACGATGGAGAACGGCACCGCCGTGGCGATCGACATCGTCTGGAGCGCGGTCAGCGAACTGGTGCCGCCGACCAGCAGCAGGACCGCGGCCGCCACGCCCTGCAGCGACGCCCAGTAGACGCGGGTGAGTTTCGGGGTGTCGATCTTGCCGCCGGTAGCCAGCATGTCGATGACCAACGACCCCGAGTCCGAAGACGTGACGAAGAACAGCACGACGATGACGATTGCGACGACGCTGCTGATGGCCGACATCGGCAAGGTGTCGAGGAGCTGGAACAACGACGTGTTCGTGTCGACCTCGCCGTCGACGAGCATGTCGCCGAACTCCATCTGCCGCAGGATGCCCGAGTCGCCGAACACGGTGAACCATATGGTGCTGACCAGGGTCGGCATGATGAGCACGCCACCGATGAACTGCCGGATCGTCCGGCCCCGCGAGATCCGCGCGATGAACATACCGACGAACGGCGCCCAGCTGATCCACCAGCCCCAGTAGAAGATCGTCCACGCGCCCTCCCATCCGTCGTCGGTGAACGGCGCCGTGCGCAGCATCAGATCGGGGAAGGCCTGGATGTAGTTGCCGATGTTCTGCACCCACGACTGGATGAGAAAGAGCGTCGAACCGAGGAGCAGGACGAAGACGGTCAGTGCCGCCGCGACGGCCATGTTGAGGTTGGACAGCCACCGCAGGCCCTTGGTCACCCCGGTGACCACCGAGAAGATGGCCAGGCCGGTGATGCCGATGATCAGCGCGACGATGATCCAGTTGTTGACGTCGACCCATCCGAGGTAATCGAGACCGGCGCTGATCTGCTGGATGCCGAAGCCAAGCGAGGTCGCGACGCCGAACAGAGTGCCGACGATGGCGACGATGTCGACCGCGTGACCCAGCCAGCCCTCGACGCGTTCGCGGCCGAGGAGCGGCTCGAGCAGCCACCGGACGGACAACGGCCGTCCCTTGCGGAAGGTCATGTAGGCCAGGCCGAGTCCGACGACGACGTAGATCGCCCAGGCGTGCAGACCCCAGTGATAGAGCGTCAGTTCCATCGCCTGATTGGCCGCGGCGTCGGTGCCACCCGGGATGCCGCCGGCCTCGGGCGGGTTCACGTAGTGCGAGAGAGGCTCGGCCACGCCGTAGAACACGAGTCCGATGCCCATCCCGGCAGCGAAGAGCATGGCGAACCAGGAGAGCACCCCGAACTCGGGGTCCTCGTCGTCCTCGCCGAGCTTGATGGTGCCGATCCGGCTGATCGCGCAGTACACCGCGAACAGGACGAAGCCGGTGGCGATCAGGACGTACCACCAGCCCACGCCGTCGGTGATCCATGTGTTCAGTTTGTCGAAGGCGTCGGCCGCGGTCTGAGCGTAGATCACCGCGAAGATGATCAGACCGAAGATGACGGCCGACGCGGTGAGGAACACCGGTTTGTGCAGTTCGCGCCACGCGTTGCGGAACATGGGGGACTCCCTCGGCTCAAGAGCTGTACGTGCTACGGCGGCGACAGCGAATCGCCGTGTCCGATTTTCGACCTTACGGACACCGCGATCTCGCGGCCGACCGGGGTGAGGCCGCGATCCGCGACGGCTTGATCCTCACGACGTCACGTCGACGGCCACCGCTCGGTGATCAGCTCGACCATCTCCTCGACCCACGCGTCGTCGAGTGCGGCGTCGCTGCGGATGAGGATGCGGAAGATCGCGGTACCGGCGACGACCTCCGCGAGCATGGGCAACCGGTCGTCGCCCCGGCGTTCCTGACCGAACCGGGATTCGAAGGCGGTGAGGTCGCCGGCGAGCCGGGCGATCATCTGACTGTGCAGCTCGGGTGAGGCCACGGTGTCGGCGATGAGACCCGGAAGCGCCACGCGCACCTCGGGTCGGTTGAACATGGCACGCACGATCTCGACAAGGGCCCGGATGTCCTGTCGGGCGTCACCTGAACCCGTTGGCGGTTCCAGGGTTTCGGCGGCCAGAATTGCTTCGTGGACGAGCTGGGCCTTGCCGGACCAGCGCCGGTAGATGGCCGCGGTGGTGGTGCCCGCGCGGGCCGCGATCGCCGAGAGGGACAACGCCGGGTAACCCGTCTCGAGGATGAGCTCGCGGGTGGCCGCGATGATCGCGGCATCGATGCGCCCGTCGCGGGGCCGTCCGGGCGACGAAGGGTTCGGCCTCTTGTTTTCCCTCCGGCCATCTGCTGTCATGGGACCCAGCATAGATCCAATACGGTGTGCATCGTATTTATGGGAGGGTCCGTGGAACTCAGTCCACTCGATGAATATCCGATCCACCAGGCACCGGCGCCGATCACCTGGCCCGCGACCTCCGACCGAAATTTCTACGACCGTTCGTATTTCAACGTCCTCGACCGCGAGGGCCGGTTCATGGCGTTGACCGGTATCGGCTACTACCCCCGGCTCGGGGTCAAGGACGCCTACTTCGTCATCCGCCGCGGGGACACCCAGACCGCGGTGCACCTGAGCGACGCCATCGACGACGACCGTCTGCGGCAGAACGTCAACGGCTACCGCCTGGATGTGGTGGAGCCGCTGCAGGAACTACATCTGACGCTGGCCGAGACCGAGGGGATCTCCGCCGACCTGACCTGGCGCGGTCTCTTCCCCGCGGCGCTGGAGAAGCCGCACGACATGCTCACCGAACGGCGGGTCACGCTGCAGGCGTGCCGGTTTGCGCAGGTCGGCAGCTGGCAGGGGTGGATCGACGTCGACGGGGAGCGGTTGACGGTCGAGCACGACACCAGCGTGGCGAGTCGAGACCGGTCGTGGGGTATCCGCCCCGTCGGTGAGTCCGAACCCGCGGGCCGGCCCGACACCGCCTTCCGCGGCATGTGGTGGCTGTACCTGCCGCTGGCCTTCGACGACTTCCAGTTGTTCCTGATCCTGCAGGAGGATCCCGACGGTCATCGCAGTCTCTACGACTGCACGCGGCGCTGGCGGGACGGTCGCGTCGAGCAACTCGACGGAGTGCGCGTCGCCATCGACTACGCGCCGGGCACACGGATTCCCCGGGGTGCGCACGTCGAGTTCCTGACCCGGGCCGGTGACCGGGTCGTCCTCGACGTGGAGTCGAAGCTGTTCGCGCCCATCGCGTTCGGCTCGGGGTACGGCGGTGACTCGTCGTGGGGTCACGGCACATGGAAGGACGGACCGTTCGCCGAACGCGTCAGCTTCGACCTCACCGACCCGGAGGTGATGGCGCGGGCGCCCTTCAGCCTCATCGACCACGTCGGGTCGGCCGTCTGTACCGAACCAGACGGCACCGTCCGGCATGGTGCCGGGTTGTTCGAGCACGGCGTCATCGGTCCTCATCACCCGTCGGGATTCTCCGACTGGACCGATGTGATCGGCTAGGACATCGATATGAAAATCATGACGGCGTTGTTCGATCCGGTCGGAGCTGTCGATCGCGCGCGGGCGCTGCAGGAGGCCGGCGCGTCGGGCGTGTTCACCTTCGAAGGTCCGCACGACGTGTTCACGCCGCTCGCGCTGGCGACGGCGGTCGACGGGCTCGACATCATGTCCAACGTGGCGATCGCACTGCCGCGCAACCCGATCCAGCTCGCCCACCAGTCCAACGACCTGCAGCTGCTCAGCGAGGGACAGTTCATTCTCGGACTCGGTACCCAGGTGCGCGCACAGATCGAGAAGCGGTACGGCGCCGAATTTGACCGTCCCGTAGAGCGGATGAAGGAGATGGTCGGCGCCCTGCGGGCCATCTTCGCGACGTGGAACGACGGTGAGCGTCTGGACTTCCGGGGACAGTACCACCGGCACACCCTGATGACGCCGACCTTCGTGCCCGGCCCCAACCCCTACGGACCGCCACCGATCTACCTGGGCGCGTTGGGGCCCCGCCTCACCCGTGCCACCGCGGAGGTCGCCGACGGTCTGCTGGTGATGCCGTTCGGATCGAAGCGGTTCCTCCACGGCACGACGCTGCCCGCGGTCCGCGACGGTCTCGCGGCGGCCGGTCGGAGCGAGGACGACTTCGAGGTGGTGCCCGAGATCATCGTCTCGGTCGGGCGAGACGACGATCACGCGTCGACGCGAATGTTGTTGGCGTTCTACGGTTCCACTCCCGCATACCGGCCCATCCTCGATGCGCACGGATGGGGTGACCTGCAGCCGGAACTCAACACGATGTCCAAACAGGGACGCTGGCAGGAGATGGCCGGGTTGATCGACGACGAGATCCTCCACACCATCGCGGCCTGCGGCACTCCGGCCGAGATCGCCGCACACATTCGCGATCGCGTCGACGGTGTGTCCGACCGCATCTGCCTCTACCAACCGGGACCCATCGGTGTCGAACCGCTGGCCGAGATCGTCGACTCCCTCAGCGGTGACGCGAGATGAGTTCGGAAACAGTCGAATTCGAGGAGATCGCCGACGACCGGTACGGCGGCAAGGCGGCCGGGCTCGCACGTCTGCGGCGACTGGGTCTCCCGGTGCCGCCCGGGTACGTCATCGCCGGCGCGTCCGGGGTGTCCGACGCTGCGACAACGCGATTCGACGAGATGGCCGCCGCCGGTTGGACGCCGGTCGCGGTCCGGTCCTCGGCGGTGGGGGAGGACGGGGACGACCAGTCCTTCGCCGGCCAGTACGACACCGTACTGGGGGTCGACACCCCGGATGGCTTTGTCGCCGCGGTCCGCGCGTGTGCCGACTCGGTGCACTCGCGACGCGCGTCGTCGTACAGCGGTAACGGCACGGCCACCATGAATGTGGTGGTGCAGCGCATGGTCGACGCCCGCGCCGCGGGTGTGGTGTTCACCGCGGACCCGGCGTCGGGCCGTCGGGATCTCATGGTCATCGACGCCGTCGCCGGACTCGGCGAATCGCTCGTCGACGGGACGGCTGCTCCCGACCACCTCGTGCTCGATGCCGACGGTTCCGTTGTGGTGCACGAAACCGTTGCGGCGCCGGTCTTGTCGGCCACGGAGATCGATGACATCAGTGCCGGTGCCCGCCGGGCCGAGCAGGAGTGGGGCCGGCCGATGGATCTCGAATGGGCGATCGACAGGTCTGGCGAGCTCTGGTGGTTGCAGGCGCGGCCCATCACCACGCTGCCCGGCGACCTCAACGAGATGGACTCGCCGGTGGCCGGCGCCGACCATGTCTACACACGGTGCAACATCGGCGAGATGATGCCGGGCGCGTTCTGTCCGCTGACCGCATCGGTCTCCGGGTTCGCGATCGACTACGCGATGCAGATGGTGCAGGTGGTCGCCCGGGCGCAGGAGTGCTACGAGAAGCCCTGGTTGCAGGTGGGTTACTTCTACGGGCACATGTTCCTGAACCTGACCGAGGGCACGGCGCTGAGTTCCGGCATCCTCGGCAATTCGCTGGAACAGTTCTCGACCTCGATCTGCGGGCGGGTCATCGACGAACTCGAACCCAAGCCGCCACAACCGTTCCGGCGCAAGCTCGGGAACACCGTCCGGCTGACCTCGCATGCGCTGTCGGTCGGTCCCGCCATTCGTCGACTGCCCGGTGAGATCGCCGGGTTCGCGGTGCCGACGAGCCGCGACCCCCGGATCGTATGGCAGGAGCTGGAAGCCGGGGTCGCCCAGTACTGCGACGTCACCCTCATCCATGTGCGGTCGTCCTCACGCGCTGCCGTCGCGGCGAATGTGCTCGAGAGCGTGCTGGTCCGGCGCGCGGAGAAGGACGGCCGCACCGAGGACGACGGTAAGGCCGAGGCCGCCCGGCTCATGGCCGGTGCGTCGGAAGTCGAGAGCGCGCTGATGCTCGCCGAACTCGACGCCGTCGTACGGACGATCGCCGCCGATTCCGCGGTGGCCGAGGAGTTCCTCTCCGCCGCACCGGACGTCGCGGTCGCCGGGCTGCGGTCGGCCTCCGGTGACGCCGGTCGCGCGTTGCAGCGTTTCCTCGAGCGGCACGGTCACCGCGGTTACCGCGAACTGTGTATGCGCGACCCGTCCTGGGCCGACGACCCCGGTGGTCTGGGGGCGATGATGCAGGTGATGCTGCGGTCTGCGCTCGACCGAGCCGTTCGGAATTCGGCCCCGGCGGCTGTCGACGAAACGCCGCCCGCCGCGATCAGGCTTCTCGCCCGCCTGGCGCAGGGGGGTGCACGGGGGCGCGAGGAGACGAAGTCGCGGATGGCGCTGATGGCACATCGGCTCAAGCGCGGTTACCGGCACCTCGGCGAGGTGTTGGCCGAGACCGGGCGGCTTCCCGACGCCGATCTCGTCTTCTTCTTCGACCGTGCGGAGCTGCACCGGGTCGTCGGCGCCGGCGACATCACCGACCTCGTCGAGAGCGCGCAGAAGCGTCGAGAAGCGTTGTCGTATCAGGATCGGCTCGAGTTCGACGATGTGTCGGTCGGCCGCCCGTCCCCGCGCGTCGTGGCTCCCGAGCGGAATGTCGGTGATGGCCGGATCGTGGGTCGACCGGCGGGCCGGGGAACCGTCGAAGGCGTGGTGCGCGTGGCGAAGTCGATCGTGGAGGCGCGTGATGTCCAGCGCGGCGAGATCCTCGTGGCACCCGTCACCGACGTCGGCTGGACGCCGTACTTCACCGTCATCGGTGCGCTGGTCACCGACATCGGCAGTTCGGTCTCGCACGGCGCGGTGGTCGCCCGCGAGTACGGACTGCCGTGCGTCGTGAACACCCTGGTGGGCACCCAGGTGTTGCGGACGGGAGACCGCGTGCGGGTCGATGGAGATCGCGGGATAGTCGAACGGCTCGAGGCGAGCTGAACCGGTTGAGAACCAGCGGGTTCAGCCATCACCGGAGGCGACGTCGGCATAGAGGTCACGCAGGTCGCGCTTGAGGATCTTGCCGCTGGGGTTCTTGGGCAGGGACTCGCTCGCGATCACGATCTTCGGGATCTTGTATGGCGCGAGCCGGTCTCGGCAGTGCTGGGTGATCGATCCCGGGTCGATCGTGTACCCGGGGGCCGGTACCACCACCGCCGCAACGGCTTCCACCCAGTAGGGATGCGGAACGCCGATGACCGCTGCTTCCTGCACGGCAGGGTGTTCGAACAACACTTCCTCGACCTCGCGGCTCGACACGTTCTCGCCGCCGGTCTTGATCATGTCCTTCTGCCGATCGACCACCCACAGGTATCCGTCGCCGTCGAAGTAACCGAGATCGCCGCTGTGGAACCAGCCCCCGCGGAACGACTCGGCCGTCTTCTCGGGCAGATTGAGGTAGCCGACGGTCACCTGCGGGCTGCGATGCACGATCTCGCCGACGGTACCCGCAGGGACGGTCCGGCCGTCGGAGTCGACGACCCGCGTCTCGACGTTCAGGGCGGGGCGGCCGGCGGAACCGCCGCGCGTGGTCTGATCGTCGGGCGCCAGAACCGTGGCGAGCGAGCCCATCTCGGTCTGGCCGTAGAAGTTTCGCAGGCGGAGGGCGGGGAGGGCGGCGGTCAGTTCGCCCAGCACCTCGACGGGGAGCGCGGAGGCCCCGTAGTAGCCCTTGCGCAGCGACGACAGCGCATCCGGGTCGAAGTCGGGGGAACTCAGCAACGAGATCCACACGGTCGGCGGGCAGAAGAGTTTGGTCGCACCCTCCTGCGCCACCGTCCGGAGGAGCGTTGCGGTGTCGGGACGGTCGAGGATGATGCTGGTCGCGCCCAGCATGATGTCGGTGATCAGGAAGTTGTCCAGTTGCGCGCAGTGGTAGAGCGGAAGCGAGTGAACCTCTATGTCGTCGTCGCTCATCCCGCCCGAGACCACGCAACTCATGTACTGCCACATGAGCGTCCGGCTCGTGTGCATGGCGCCCTTCGGTCGGGATTCGGTGCCGGAGGTGTACATGATGCGGATGACGTCGTCGTCGGCGACGCGGACATCGGGCAGCGGCCCGGCCGGTTCGCGCACCCAGTCGTCGACGGACGGCCATCGGGAGTCGGAAAGGCCGGGACCGAGCGGGATCGACCGACGCACGGTCACCGGTGCGGTGGATGCGGCGATCGCCTCGTCGGCGGTGGGCACGAGCGCGTCTTCGACGATCAGGCCGGACGCGCCGCAGTCCTCGAGGATGTACGCGATCTCCGCCGCGGTGAGCATGAAGTTGATCGGGACCGAGATGACCCCGATCCGCGCGGCGGCGAAGATGACCACGGGAAACTGCCAGCAGTTGTGCGACAGGATGCCGAGGGTCTGCCCCTGCCGCAGGCCGGCGGCGTGCAACGCGGCGGCGAACCGGTCGACCGCGTCGTCGAACTCCCGGAAGGTCAGGCGGGTGTCACGGTGGATGACGGCGGGCTTGTCGGGCGTCCGAGCGGCCGACCTGCGCGGGATGTCGCCGAGCGAGTGCGACCGCGCCGCGCCGATCAGGTCGGTGCCGAGGGGAGGAGTCGTCGTCATGGGCGGGTGCCTCTCGATCCGGTGGGATTGGGCGACCCGGACCGCTGGTCACGGGTCGATGGGTACTGTTCGTAGCTATGCGCGGTAGTTCTGAGCCGGGCGCCCGACGCAGGCCCGGCGCCGATCCGATGTCGCCTCGCGGGGGATGGCAGGACCTGCTGTCGCGTCGGCAGATGCTCGGGGTCCTGGCGGTTCTCGAGCAGTGCGAACACGCGGCCGGCGGTCAGGACTTCAAAGAGGGCCTGGTCGAGGCCATCTCCACGTACTTCGGGGTTCGTGACGTGACGTTCTTCCACGGCCGCACCTACAGCGAGATCTTCGACGACCCGGCACCGCTGCTGACCGGCGCCGCGGCCCCGCTGTTGCGGGACTACCGCGAACGATGGCGCGACAAGGACATCTTCGCGCTGCCGCGCGCTCGGCGGGTCCTCACGGCCGAGGGATTCGCGACCCTCGACGAACTGTCGCGCCTGCCGGTCCCGCAGCGCTCCTATGTCGTGGACTATCTGCACCCCAACGACATGGAGACCGCGTCGGCCCTGCACCTGCCGCTCTCCGACGGTGAGGCCCTCGTCGGCATGTTCGACCGCGTCCGGAAGTGGGACGAATCGGACCTGCTCGCGATGCGCATCCTCGCGCGGCAGCTGCGGGCTCGATCCACGACGGTGTCCGCGGCGCACGAGCCCGTCGATCCGCTGGCAGCACTCACGCCGCGACAGCTCGAGGTCGCCGAACTCGTCAGCGACGGCCTGAGCAACGCCGAGATCGCCCAGCGCCTGTCGCTGTCGGAGCTGTCGGTGAAGAAGTACGTGAGCCGCATCTTCGACGCCGCTGGGTTGCGCAACCGGGCCGAGCTCGCGACCGCGGTGCTGCGTTCGCGCCGGCGGGCTCGCTGAGCGGCCCGGCGCAGCGGTGACTTCCGGCGCGGTCACGGGGCAGGCGTCGGTGTGTACGCGACGACGGTCAGCCCGTTCGGTGAACGCAGGGGCACCCGCGTCTCGTGGCCGCCCACCGACCTCTCGCCGACATGCCAGCCCAGTGATCGCGCGACGTCGATCGTGGCTGCCAGATCGGCGGTCCGCGCGAGGAGTGACCAGGCCGGCCCGTCGGTCTCGTCTGAGACGCTCAGCGCATCCCAGGCCGCCCAGGCCGACCCGTCGGAGAACCTGGGTGCTCCCAACACGGCTTCGACGTCACCGGCGACGCCGGCCCACCGGTCGGTCGCGTGCATCACCGTCACCCGCTCGAACAGCGAGCCGAATCCGGCTCTCTCCGTGTTCTTCTCGTCTGTCATTCAGACCACCGCCGTCGATGTCGCTGCCACGGACGGCGTCAGCCGGTCGCCGAGCCGGTCACGCTTGGTGGCGAGATATCCGGCGTTGTCCGCGGTGGCCTCGATCTCGAGTCCGACCGTCTCGATGACCTCGATGCCGTGAGAGGACAGCCCGTCGACCTTGGCCGGATTGTTGGTCAGCAACCGGACTCGTCGGATGCCGAGATCGTCCAGCACCGCCGCCGCGTCCCGATAGTCCCGGCTGTCGACGGGCTGACCGAGACGCAGGTTCGCGTCGACGGTGTCGACGCCGTCGAGGTCCTGGAGTCGGTAGGCGGCGATCTTGGCTGCGAGACCGATGCCGCGTCCCTCGTGTCCGCCGACGTACACCACGACCCCGGCTCCGGCGTCCGCGACGTGCTGGAGTGCGCCTCGCAGCTGCGCGCCACAGTCGCATCGGCGCGAGCCGAGCGTGTCTCCGGTGAGGCATTCGCTGTGGATGCGCACGAGCGGTTCGCCCTGCGTGGGCTCGCCGCGCACGAGTGCGAGATGTTCCGCGCCACTCGATGATCGGTACACGGTGGCCTGGAAGATGCCGTGATCGGTCGGCAGCGCGCAGGTCGCGCCCCGTTCCACCGAGCGGCCTGCGCGGCGGTGGGCCACCAGATCGGCGATGGAGATCACCGCGAGTCCGTGACGCGCGGCGAAATCCCGGACGTCTGCCCCGCCGAGCATCGCGCGCCGGTCGGGGCTGACGAGTTCGCAGATGAGACCGGCAGGTTCGAGACCGGCTGCGGCGCAGAGGTCCACGGCTGCCTCGGTGTGTCCGCGACGCTCCAGGACCCCGCCCGGCCTGGCACGCAATGGCATCACGTGGCCCGGCCGGGTGAGGTCTTTCGGACCGACCTCGCGGTCGGCAAGGGCGCGGATGGTCCGCGCCCGGTCGGCCGCGCTGATTCCGGTCGTGACACCGACCGCGGCATCGACGCTCACGGTGAACGCGGTGCCGAGGGGGTCGGTCGGGTCGTCGACCATCGGAGGTAGTTCCAGTGCGGCAACACGATCCGCGGTCATCGCGACGCACAGGAAGCCGGAGGTGAACTCGAGGAAGAAGGCGATGTCGTCGACGTCGGCGAATTGTGCCGGCATCACGAGATCGGCCTCGTTCTCGCGGTCGGCGTCGTCGACGACGATGACCGGACGCCCGAGGCGGAGCTGGTCGAGACACCGTTCGACGCCGGCGGAGCTGTCCGTGGGCACACGGTCCTCGTGGCTCATCGGTGTGCCCGCAATCCGTGGAACAGCGAGCGATGGAAGATCAACGGTTCGCTGGCAGCGGGAACGGAGAGGGCGTCGACCCGTCCCACGACGAGCTCGTGATCGCCGATCGGGCGGTGCTCGTCGATGGTGCATTCGATCCACGCATGTGCACCCGCCAGCCGAGGGGAGCCGTTGCCGGACAGGGTCCATTCCACGCCCGCGAACTTGTCGGCGCCGCTCCGGGCGAAGGTGCGCGCCAGGACATGCTGATCCTCGGACAGCACGTTCGCGCAGAAGGAGCCGTTCGCCACGACCGACGGCAGCGTCGTCGAGGTGATGCCGGCGAAGAAGCCGACCAGCGGCGGCTCCATCGAGATCGAGGTGAAGGAGCCGACGGTCATGCCCACGGGCGAACCGTCCGGGCCGGCCGACGTGATGATTACGACGCCGGAACCGAAGTGCGCGAGCACTTCACGGAATCGGTCGCGGACCGACGCCTGGTCATCGGCGTGCACGGACGCGACGTCGTCGGCGATGTGACTGGTGTTCATGGAAGTCCTTCCGATGCGGCCGCGGCGGGTGCGGGTCAAGGACGCACGCACCCGCCGGGCAACCGGGATCAGGCCGGGACGGCCTTGGTGGCCAACTCGTCGAGGGCGGCCGCGTAGATACCTTCGATCGCGGTGGCGAGTTCGGTTTCCACCGTTGCGGATTCGGCGCCGAACTTCGCTGACCAGTGAACCGAGCAGGTGTCGTCGCCGACTGCCGTGACCGAGATGGTCGAGCGGTAGTGCTCGAGCGGGAGCGGGCCGTCGATGTACTCGTAGGAGTACGTGCGCGCCTCCTCGTCGAAGGCGACGATGCGCTCGCGCGCCGGTGCGCCGTCGGTGAAGACCACGTGACGGACGTCGCCGTCCATCCGCGATGCGTCGATGGCCGGAATCCACGCCGCCACACCGCCGGTGTCACCGATCCACGACCACACGTCCCCGGCGGACAGCGGGAAGTCCTTGGTCACTTCGATGCTCGCCATGTCACACCCGTCCCAGTTCGGCTTCGTACTTCTTGGTCATGTGCTCGACGGCCTTGACGTGTTCGGCCGCTTGGCCTTCGCGGACCGCCTGGGCGCGCGCCGCGGCGTCGATCATCGGTTGCGCCTGCCCCTGGAAATACGGCATGACGTCCTGGGCGAACAATTCGTAGGAGCGTCGGGTGGCCTGCGGGTTCGCCCAGTCGTGACCCTGGATCAGCAGCGTGCCGAAACCGCCGGACTGGTCGATCAGGCGCTGGACCTGTGCACGTGCCTCGTCGGCGGTGCCGATGACGCCGATGCCGGAGGTGTTGATGAAGTCGATCATCTCGTGCTTGTTGGTGCCGCGGACGTCCATCTGCGGGAAGGCCGCCACGTGCTGGAGGTAGTTGAACCAGTACTCGATGCCGTGCTCGACATCCTTGTAGGCCTGCTCCTTGGTCTCCGCGATGTGGAAGGGCCCGACCAGTCGCCAGGTCGACCGGTCCACCTCGTCGCTGCGTCCCGCCTGGGCGGCGAACTCCTCGAGCAGACCCCAATGATGTTGCAGTGCACTGAAACCGTCGGCGGTCAGCGTGGCAGCGATCGACAGCAGGCCGATACCGTACTTGCCGGCGAGTCGCGCACCGGTCGGCGACGCGATCGCGGCGACCACGACGTCGAACAGCGGATCCGAGTAGGGGGCCATCTGGATCTTCGCGTCGAACAGTTCGTGGGTGCGGGTCTTGGCCGTCACCGTCTCGCCGCGGAGGAGGCGCATGATGATGTCGGTGTTCTCCGCGAGCAACTCCCGGGTGTCGATCTGGGAGAGGCCCAGCATCGCGGCGTCGGTCGGGAGCGATCCGGGTCCGAGGCCGAACAGGGCGCGGCCGCGGGTCAGGTGATCGAGCATGATCATGCGTTCGGCCGCCCAGAGCGGGTTGTGGTACGAGACCGAGGTGACGCCCGTGCCGAGTTTGATGCGGCTGGTGCGTTCCCCTGCGGCCGCGATCATGATCTCGGGCGACGCGTAGATCTCGGCGCCCGCGGAATGATGCTCTCCGAACCACGCCTCGTCGTATCCCAATTGCTCGAGGTACTGGACGAATTCGAGATCCCGCTGCAGCAGCAGCGTCGGGTTCTGTCCCGGTTCGTGGATCGGGGCGAGGAACGTGCCGAACTTCAGTCTGGTCATCGGAACTCCTGTGTGACGTGAGAGGTACACATCAGAAGCTATGACTCAGGACACAGCGAGATAAGTCCGCAAAAGTAGACATTCGGTGGCGGCGACCGGCCGCCCCGGTTCAGTCGGCGACGGCCGGATACGCGTCGAGCATCAGGCCGGCGACCGCACCGAGGGCGTCGTTCCAGGCGGCGGTCATATCGTCGGTCCACTCCGCGCCGCCGCGTTCGGCCATCGTCGCGATGAGCGCACCGGCCACCCAGTCGTACATCTCGGGCGTGACACCGAGGTCGTTGTGCCGACGCCCCAGCGCGCCGAGTGTGCGGTCGAGCCATTCGGCGTCCTCGAGATGATCGAGGACCGCGCCGATCGCCTCTTGGAGCATCGTGGCTTGTGGGCGGAGGTCGGCGCCGAACATGGCCCGGACCTCCGGGTGTTCGTCGAACAGGCGATCGTAGAACTCGAGCATCAGCTCGTGCTCATCGTCGATGACCAGGGACAGGCTGTCTTGCAACACTTCTCGGTTCAACATAGTGGGGCTGCACCTCGTCGGTTCTGCTGAATGTGGCAATGACACAGACTCTGTATCTCTGTAACATCTAGCACGGCGCGCGGCGCTCCACAGCTGAATGGGCGGACCGCCGCCGATCAGAACTCGGCGGCCTCGCTGGCGGCGTAGGAGGCCAGCAGTTGCAGGCGCTCGGCGCTGGGGGAGCCGGGCTCGGCGGTGTAGATCATCAGGATCGTGCCGGGGTCGGCGGTGACGGCGAGTTCCTCATAGGCCAGGGTCAGTTCGCCGACCACCGGGTGGTGGAAGCGCTTGGTCCCGGCGCCGTGGGTGCGGACGTCATGCGCGGCCCACAGGGTGCGGAAAGTGTCACTGCGCGTGGACAACTCGCCCACCAGATCCTGTAAGGCCTTGTCGTGGGGATCGCGACCCGCCTCGGCCCGCATGATCGCAACGCACATCTCGGCGAACAGGTCCCAGTCCGGATAGAAGTCGCGGCTCGCCGGATCGAGGAACTGGAACCGAGCCAGGTTGGGGGTGCGGCCGCCGTCGCCGATGACCGGCGAATAGAAGGCGCGGCCAAGTGGGTTGGTGGCCAGCACATCCTGATGCGAGTCGCGCACGAAGGCGACGGCGTCGGTGATCGCTCCCAGAGCCCAGTGCAGACTGTTGCGCGTCGTGGTGCCCTTCGATGACCGGCGACGGGTACGCCCGGACGCCGGAATGCCGTCGGCCGCGCGAGCGAGGTCGAGAAGGTGGGCGCGCTCGGTGTCGTCGAGCTGCAGTGCTCGTGCGAGCGATTCGAGGACCGACGAGGACGCGCCGGCGATCGTGCCGCGCTCGAGGCGGGAGTAGTACTCGACGCTCACCCCGGCGAGAGTCGCGACCTCGCTGCGGCGGAGTCCGGGTACGCGGCGGTTCCCGCCTGCCGGAAGCCCCGCGCTCTCGGGCGAGATCTTCGCGCGCCGCGACATCAGGAAATCGCGGACCTCGGCACGGTTGTCCATGTGCCCAGGGTAGGACGGTCGGTGATGTCGAGGGGTGCCCTGTCAGTACACCTCCTGACAGGAACTGTCGACGACGCGACATATGCGGTTGCCTTGATGGGTGACCGCGTCTGCCGTCGTGCGCTCCCATGGGGGCGCACAGGCGGCGGACCCGACCGAGAAGGAGAACACATGCGCGGAGTGATCATGGATGCCCCCGGCACGATCCGGGTGGACGATCGCGAGAACCCGACCATCCAGGAGCCGACCGACGCGATCATCAAGGTCGCCGCGACCTGCGTCTGCGGGTCGGATCTCTGGCCGTACCGCGGCATCGAAGACGTCGACCACGCCCCGATGGGCCACGAGTACGTCGGCACCGTGACCGAGGTCGGGGACCAGGTGTCGTCGATCAAGGTGGGTGACTTCGTGGTGGGGTCGTTCTTCGCCTCGGACAACACCTGCGAGATCTGCCGCGCCGGCTATCAGTCCCGGTGCGTGCACGCCGAGCCGATGGGTGCTCTGGGCACCCAGGCCGAGTACGCGCGGATCCCGCACGCCGACGGCACTCTCGTCGCAACACCCGGTCAGCCCGACGCCGACCTCATCCCGTCGCTACTTGCGGCGTCGGACGTGCTCGGGACCGGCTGGTTCGGTGCCGTTGCGGCCAAGGTGGGGCCGGGAAAGACCGTGGCCGTCGTCGGCGACGGCGCGGTCGGGCTGCTCGGTGTGCTGGCCGCGAACCAGTGAACGAAGCGGAGTGCCGATCGGGCCGCTAGTCAGCGATTTCACGTCTGTGACCTGCCAACACGCTTGACAGTAGCGCCGGAAGAGCCCGGAAGCAAGCGGCAGATTCTGTAAGCTGATTCTGCACGTATTCTGCACGCCGAGAGGGTTTCGCATGGCACAGAGACGGACCCGGCGCGCATTCGGCGGACTCCGCAAGCTTCCGAGCGGCCGGTGGCAAGCCAACTACACCGGCCCCGACGGGGCACTGCACAAGGCGCCATCGACGTTCGAGACGAAGCTCGACGCGGAGGCGTGGCTCTCGGACCGCCGCCGTGAGATCGACCGGGACCTCTGGAACCCAGTCGATGCTGACCGCCCCGTGGTCCCGCTCTTCGGCGATTACGCCGACGAATGGCTCGACACCCGCACAGTCCGCGGCCGGCCACTCAAGACCCGCACCCGCGACCACTACCGCGAACTACTCAACAAGCACCTCGTGCCCGAGTTCGGTGACTCACCCCTCGATGCCATCACGCCCGCGATGATCCGCCAGTGGCACGCCCACCTCCTCCCGACCAAGGCCACGATGCGGGCGCACGCCTACAGCCTGATGCGGACCATCATGTCCTCGGCAGTGAGCGCCGAGTACATCGACGCCAACCCATGCCGGGTCGAGGGTGCCGGGTCAGCCCAGCGGAAGTCACGCACAACGCCGGCGACAGTCGAAGAACTCATGACCATCGTGGAGAACATGCCCGAACGGCTGCGCCTCATGGTGCAGTTCGCCGCCTGGTGCGCCCTGCGGTACGGCGAACTGATCGAGCTGCGTCGAAGTGACATCGACCTCACCCAGGGCACTGTCTCAGTCACGCGCGCAGCAATCAGACGTGCCGACGGTCAGTACGTCGTGACCACTCCGAAGTCCGAGGCCGGCGTCCGCGTGGTCCACATTCCGCCGCACCTGATCCCGCTCGCTACCGAGCACCTCGAGCAACACGTCGGTCGCGGACGCGACGCGCTGCTGTTCGAGGCCGGCAACGGCGGCTACCTGACCCCGACCTCGCTCTATCGCTGGTATTACCCCGCCCGTCGGGCCGCGGGCCGAGACGATCTCCGGTTCCACGACCTCCGCCACACCGGCGCCGTCCTCGCCGCCCTCACTGGTGCCACGCTCGCGGAATTACAACAGCGACTTGGACATTCGACGGTATCAGCCGCGATGAAGTATCAGCACGCCGCGAAAGGTCGCGATCGAAAGATCGCCGAAGCGCTATCGCTGCTAGTAGCAGTACCGGACACGCCGAACGAGTAACTTGCCGATCGCGGAAAACCGTGCTGTTCTTGTTCTAGACACGGAAGATTGTGTCGGACAACTGAACACTAACCCGCTAGACCCGAGTAGGTATCGCGTCAGGGATCAGGTCAGCCGCCGTTTACGGCCCCTCCCCGCGTCGAGTGAGCGACAACCGATTTCCCAAACGGTCGAACGGCGTTGGAGGCCCTTCGGGCCCCTCCTTTAAAGACCCTGGTTGGTCGGCCGATTTCCCCTAAGGCGAGGAGAACGTCGAGCAGAACCACAGCACATCTGTGGCGAAGCTTGGTGTTCTCCATTCTCGTCTCTGGAGGTCCCGGTGGGAAAGACCGCCACCTTGCCCCGACGCTGGGCATCAATCAACACAACCGCCGACTATCTCGGCGTCAGTGATCGCACGATTCGGCAAATGATTGCCGACGGACGAATCTGCGGATACCGCAACGGCCGCAAAGTGATTCGAGTCGACCTCAACGAGGTTGATGCTGCAATGAGGCCCTTCGGCGGTGCAGCATGAGGCACGCCAACTACGAGCAGATCGACCACCACGCCGATCTCGGGATCGCCGACGACGGCGACACCGTTGGCGGTGACGTGGAATGACTCAGACAAAACGAAACCCCGCCGGGGCGAACGGCGGGGCTCGGAAATCCACATGGGCGGCGGATCACGACAAGCATAGCCCCGATCTTCGCATCACGTCACCCACCGCCGACGAAATCTATGAACGCGCCGTTGTGCAGGCCGCGACCGACCTCGGATTCACCGTGTCGATCCCATGCCGCGTCTGCGGGCACCCGCTAACAGCACCGAAATCTGTTGCAGCGGTGGTAGGTCCGAAGTGTCGACGCAAGGCGGTGCGCCCATGAGTGACGCCTACACCGAGGTCCGTTCGTACGTTCAGCGCATCGTAGGCACGCACGGCGGTCCTGCGCCCGCGGCCGGATCGCCTGCATGGTGCGATCTTGCCGACAGCGACCGGGCGAAGATGCTCGCGGTACTGCATGCCGGCACCCGCGCGGTCCTCGAGGACTGCGTTGCCGCAATCGACGACCGCCGCCGGAAGTCAAAGGCCGCGGCGGTGGAAGTCTCCCAGGCTGACGACTGGGGCGCCGTTGCACGTCGAGTCCGGGACCGGGACCAGGCTCTCAAGTCCGGTTCCTACATCGAGCGGGTGAGCGTGTGAGCCAGAACCACCCTGGAACCACCCGTTCTACTGGTTCCGGAACCAGTTCCGTACCATTTGACCAGCACATTCCCGAAGCTAGTACCAGCGCGAAAACGCAAGTGGTTCCGGTTCCGGAACCTAGTACTGGAACCACGGAACCACCTAGTGGTTCTGGTTCTGATACCGGTACCCGGAACCGGAACCACCTTCCAGAACCACCGGAGCGGGCGCCGTACTTCGACATCGCCGCGCTGCTCGCCGGGGAGCTACCCGATCCTCCAGTGCCGTCCGTCATGCGCCGCGACGACGGGGTCGGTCTCTTCTACTCCGGGCAACTGAATCTGCTGTTCTCCGACCCGGAAGAGGGCAAGACGTGGATCTTGCTGTGCGCGCTCGCTGAGACCCTGATGGGTGGTGGTCGGGGACTGTTCATCGACATGGACCACAACGGCGCGGTATCCACCGCGGCTCGATTGCTGCAGCTCGGTGTGCCCGTCGACGTCTTGGGCGCTCTCGATCGGTTCCGGTACATCGAGCCCGATGGGCCGGCCGAACTGATGCAGGTCGTGGTCGATTGCCACACGTGGACTCCGGACCTGATCGGCCTGGATTCACTCGGGGAACTCCTACCGATGTTCAAAGCGTCATCGAACTCGGGCGACGACTTCACCACCACGCACACCCGCGTCATCAAACCGTTGGTGAGGACGGGCGCATGCGTGGTTCTGATCGACCACTTGGCGAAGGGTGCCGAGTCACGCGCATCGGGGCCGACAGGATCTCCGGCGAAACGTCGTGCGGTCGGGGGTGTGTCCCTGCGCGTGAAGGCCAAGGAGGCATTTGTGCCGGGTCGGGGCGGGACCGCCTACGTGACGGTGAACAAGGACCGTCACGGAGGGGTGCGGGCGAAGTCTCCGACAGGAGAACGGGAACCGAGCTTGTCAAGATGTCTGTGTAAGAACGTGACTCCTGGGTTTCCTGTGGTTGCTGGTTGGGTCTAGTTGAGGTGGGGTTCGATGCGGTCGGGGTAGGCCAGGGCTAGTTGCCCGAGGGCCT
>NZ_JAGRQM010000015.1:0-130437 GCF_018132775.1 Gordonia sp. SCSIO 19800
TCAGTCCAAGTTATGTCACTTTCTAGTAAAAGTGCCTGTCCCCCAGCTGTTTTAATGTGCCGATAATGTACGTTATGACAAGTAGGCGACGCCGAGTATCCCGCGAACTCGACCTCTCCCAGAGCGGGCCAAATGGCAGGTGGCTTGGTAGAGGAGCCTAACGAGCTATCCGATTGTTAGCTGGTGGCGACTGTGCCTTCCGTGATTGCATCACGCAGCACGTGCTTGAGAATCTTCCCCGAGGGGTTACGGGGAATGGGCCGGGTGATGAGCTCGCGCGGAAGCTTGTAACCCGCAATGAACTGGGATCCGTACTCGCGGAGCAACTCCAAGGTGACCTCGCGGCCCTCGACCGGGGTGACGACGGCGATGAGGCTCTCCCCGAACATCTCGTCCGGCCGCCCGACGACCGCCACATCGGCCACGTCCGGGTGGCCGGCGAGGGCCTGTTCGACCTCCACCGAGTACACGTTGCGCCCGCCCGTGATGATCATGTCCTTCATCCGATCAACGATCGTGATAAACCCGTCGGCGTCCCGGACCGCCACGTCGCCGCTGTGCAGCCAGCCGTCGCGGAGCGCATCGGCGGTGGCCTCGGGCTTGTTCCAGTAGCCCTTCATGATGGTCTCGCCTCGGTAAATGATCTCCCCGGGCTCGCCGACCGCGGTGTCGTTGCCCTCGTCGTCGACGATCCGCGTCTCGGCGTTAGTGATGGACGCCCGTCCGGTGGCATCTGGGCGGGCGCGTACTTCGTCCGGAGTGAGGAAGATGCCGGTCGGGCCGCCTTCGGTTTGGCCGCACAGCTGGAAGAACTGCACGTGCGGCAGGGTGGCGAGCAAGCTGGTCGCCGCGCTCGGCGGCATTGGTGCGGCGCCGAAGAAGCCCAGCCGCCACGCGGACAGATCGCGCGTGCCGAGCTCGGGGTGCTGCAGCAGCATCTGGTACATGGTGGGCACGCCCAGGAACACGGTGATGCGGTGCTTCTCCAGCGCATCCAGGACCGCCTTGGGCTCGAACGCTGGCAGCACCACGTGAGTGGTGCCCAGGCTGAACCCTGACATAACGAACAGGACCAGCTCCGCGCAGTGGTACATCGGCGCGACGTGCAGATTCCGGTCGAAGATATTCATACCGAGTGCGGAAACCGAGTTCCCCACCCACAGCATGCGGTGATGGTCGAACAACGCTCCCTTGGGACGCCCGGTCGTGCCCGAGGTGTAGAGGATAATGCAGTCGTCGTCCTCGATGACCTCCACTTCCGGCGCGGTGGTCGGCATGGTGTCTGCGAGCCGCGCGATGCCCTGCGCGGCGGGCTCGTCCAGCACCAGACTTTGCGGCGCGGACGGCAGCGGATCGAGTTCGTCGAGGCCGGCCACCACCACCGCGAGCCCCTCGGAGTACAGCAGCACCGTCGCACCGGAGTCCTCGAGCAGGTAGCGAAGTTCGCGGGCCGGCACGCGAGGGTTGAGAGGCACGGCAATGGCCCCCAGTCGGAACGCTCCGTACAGGCCCAGGATGTACGCGTCGGAGTTCGGACTCAGCAGTGCCACCCTGTCGCCCTTGCCGACTCCGAGCGACGCCAACGCGTGCGCATACTGATTGATCCGGGCCGCGAGCTGCTCGTACGAGTAGGTGCTCTCGCCGAAGATCAGTGCGGTCTTGTCCGGGTGCCGGCGGGCATTGAGCGCGAGGGCGCCTCCGAGAGTGGCCATGGTGACTCCTGAGGTGTTGAAGACTCCGGGATCGGGTATGTGACCCCGGACACAGCAGAAACAGTAACCGCCAACGCGGTTCTTGTACAGACGTTCAGCGAAAGAGAAACTCGGGTCAGGTGGCTGACCCGTGGGAACGATCGACAGCTCCTCCCCCGGACACGCTCACGCCGAGCTCGGGCTTGCTGTGCCCCTCGGTGTGGGTGAAGGTCCCGAGGTGGGTCCAGACGGCATCCACCAGCGGCTGCAGGAACAGTCGGCCCATCTGGTTGATGATCACGTCGACCACCTGGACGGAGTCGGCGCGGCCCCGCGAGGCCGCGCCGGTCTCGCGCATCGCAACGACCTCCCGGTGGGTAAGTTCGGTGAGCCGCTCCAGCAGTTGCCCCCGCTGGCCGCCGGGTTCGAGTAGCGCCCGTCGGAGATAGTTGACCACCTCCGGGTTTCTGACCAGCATTTCCGCGACGGATTCATTCCGGACGCGAGCGATTTCTTCGCCGGCCCCGTCGGTCGGCGCCGAAGCAAGGGCCGACGCAAAACGCTCCACGACGATCTGCTCCACAGCCTCGCGCAGGCCGTCTTTGGACCCGTAGTGATGGACCACCAGCCCTACGGTAACCCCGGCGGCGGCCGCGACCGCACGCATCGGTGTGCGGTCCTCGCCGTTGGCCGCATAGAGCTCGAGAGCAGCGTTACGGATTCGCGCTTTGGCGGTGAGGTCCTGGTCGCCGGAGTGCTGGGCGGGGCGGTCCACGCGGTCTCCCTTCGGTTGACGAACGAGTCTACTGGGATGTGCCAGCCGTTAACGCTATACAGTGGACAAGTTTACTGACTACTTGTATAGTCGCTGAAATGAGTCTTCGATCGCTCCGACCCCTAGCCGGCATACAGGTCGTCTCATTGGCTACCAACCTGCCCGGTCCGCTAGCCGTGGCAGGCCTACGCGACCTCGGCGCCGCGGTGATCAAAGTGGAGCCGCCGGTGGGTGACGCCTTGGCCGTGGCCGCGCCCTCCTGGTACTCAGAACTGACACAGGGGGTGGAGGTTCGTCGGGCCGACCTCAAGAGTCGTAGCGGACTGGAGGAGCTGACCACGCTGCTCGATACGGCGGACGTGTTGGTGACCGCCATGCGCCCGTCAGCGTTCTGCCGACTCGGCCTCGGCGATCTCAGCGACCGCTACCCGCGGTTGTGCCATGTGGAGATCGTGGGCTACGACGGCGCCGACGAGGAGGTCGCGGGCCACGACCTGACCTATCAGGCGAGATACGGCACCATCCGGCCGCCGCACCTGCCGCTGGTCCCGGTCGCCGACACCGTCGGTGGGGAGCGGGCCATCTCGGCCGCCCTGGCCCTGCTGCTGGCCCGGGGACAGCACGACTCCGGCGGACATCAACGCATCACTCTCGACGCGGCCGCGTACGACTCCGCGGCTGCCCTCCGGCACGGCCTGTTTGGCAATGGAGCACCACTGGGCGGGGCTCTGCCCTCCTACAACATCTATGCCACCGCCGACGGCCACATCGCCCTGGGGGCACTCGAACCGCACTTCGAGGCCCGCACCAGAGAAGTACTCGATTGCGACGGCACATCCGCCGCCTACACCCGCGCCTTCGCCGCGCACACCACGGCCCACTGGGAGGATCTGGCCGCGCGCCACGACATCCCGCTCACCGCCGTTCGCGATGCCCACCCGGCCACAGCGCAGACCACTCACGCGCCCACGGCGCCCACCACCTGACCACCTTGAGGAAGGACCCAGTCATGACCGACTCCCCCCAGCCCCGTAGTTCCCGAGCCACCCGCGAGGCCGTGATCGTCGATGCCGTCCGGACCCCGGTCGGCAAGCGCGGCGGGGCGCTGGCCGCCTGGCATCCCGCCGATCTGCTGGGGGCCACCCTCAGTGAACTGGTTCGCCGCAGTGATGTGGCGCCGGAGAAAATCGACGACGTGATCGCTGGCTGTGTGATGACGCACGACCAGCAGAGCTCCAACATCGCTCGCCATGCGGTGCTCTCCTCCGGCCTGCCCGATTCGGTGCCGGCCGTGACCGTGGACCGACAGTGCGGCTCGGGGCAGCAAGCTGTCGCATTTGCCGCCCACGGTGTGGAGGCGGGGTCCTACGACCTCGCCATCGCATGCGGCGTGGAGTCGATGTCACAGGTGGCGCTGCCATCCTCATTACAACCCGGCGCCCCGCTAGGCCCGCAATACTCCCCCCGCGAACTGGCCCGCTACGACGGCGGACTGCTGGCTCAAGGCCCGTCCAGTGAGCTGATGAACACCCGCTTCGACCTCAGCCGGGAGGAACTCGACGCCTTCAGCCGCCGGAGCCACGAGCGGGCGCTGGCTGCCACCCGCGACGGCCGCTTCGAGACCCAGCTGGTTCCGCTGCGCCGCGACCCGCTCGATGACTCCAGCGAGCCCGTGACCGCGGATGAGGGGATCCGGGCCGAGCTCGACCCAGAGAAGATGGCGTCCCTGCGGGCGGTGTTCGCCGAAGACGGCAAGACCACCGCAGCCAACTCCTCCCAGCTCAGCGACGGCGCCGCCGCACTACTCATCGCCGACCGCGAGTTCGCCGAGGCCCACGGGCTCACCCCCCGCGCCCGCTTCGTGGTCCACGCGGTCGCCGCGGCCGATCCGATCATCCAGTTCACCGCAATCCTCGAGTCCACCCGCAAGGCCCTGGACCGGTCGGGGCTCACGGTGGACGATATCGACCTGTTCGAGGTCAACGAAGCGTTCGCGGGAGTACCGCTGATGTTCCAAAAAGAGTTCGGCGTCCCCGACGACAAACTCAACGTCAACGGCGGCTCGGTGGCTGTCGGCCACCCCCTCGGATCCACCGGCGCCCGCATGATGACGGACCTGCTGACCGAGCTCGAACGCACCGGCAGCCGATACGGGCTACAGACCATCTGCGAAGCCCACGGCACCGCTAACACCACCATCATCGAACGCCTCTGACGAGCCCCCTCCGTCCCAGCCACCGTCCCAACCCCACTTCAGGAGCACCAACATGACGTCCCACCCCATCGTCACCGGTCTGCCGTCGACACACGGTGACAGTTACCAGCTCAACACCACCACCCTGCTGCGGCACTCCGCCCGGACCTACCCCGAGCAGGAGATCGTATTCCGCACCATCGACGGGGGCTGGGACCGCTACACCTACGCAGACATGTTCGAGCGGGTCGGGAAGTCAGCCCACGCGCTCACCGGGCTGGGGGCCGGCCCCGGAACGGTGGTGGGAATCCTGGATTGGAACTCCAAACGCCATATGGAGCTGTACTGGGCGATTCCCGGTATCGCATCGGTGATGCTGCAGATGAACCTGCGGCTCGCCCCGGTGGACCTGGCCTATGTCACCGACCACGCCGAAGCCTCGATCGTGCTGGTCGACGAGTCCCTGCTGCCCGTGGCCGAGGCGCTGGTCGAGCAGGGCGTCGGGGTGAAGACCTGGGTGGTCATGACGGACAAGCCACTCTCGGAGATCTCCACCACCCTGCCCGGGGTCGTCCACTGGGAAGACGCGCTGACGGCCGCGGAATCGACCTTCGACTGGCCGATGATCGACGAAACTTCGGCGTACAGCGCGTGCTACACCACCGGCACCACCGGCCGCCCCAAGGGCGTGTACTACTCCCATCGCGGGATCTACCTCCACACTCTTGCCGAGGCAGCGCAGTTGAAGATGGGCGACGACGACACCGTCATGGTCATCACCCCGATGTTCCACGGCCAGGGCTGGGGACTGCCGCAGTCGGCCATCTACTCGGCCGCCAAGGTCGTGCTGCCCGGACGGTATACGGCCGAGGACACCTCTGTGCTGGTTGACGCGATGATCTCCGAGTCCGTCACCGTAGCCAACGGTGCCCCCGCGATCTTCGAGCCGATGCTCGACTACATCCGCACACTCAAGACGCGCCCGGACTTCAGCCGCGCCCGTCTGCTGTCCGGGGCGACCGAACCGTCGCTCACGCTCATGCGCGGCTTCCATGACCTCACCGGCGCCGACATCATCCACGCCTACGGCGCCACGGAGACCACTCCGCTGGTCACCGTCAACGCAGGCCTGAAGCACACGCTGCGGGACGTGCTCAGTGAGAAGGAGAAGTGGGATCTCAAGCGGGCCCAGGGTCTGCTGGTCAACGGGATCGACATCAAGGTCGTCGGACCGGACGGAACCGAACTACCCCACGACGGTGTCTCCCAGGGCGAGGTGCTCATGCGCGGCCCGTGGATCATCGAGCGCTACCACAAGATGGAAGACAAAGGCGGCGCGTTCGCCGATGGGTGGTGGCGCAGCGGCGATGCCGGCACGATCCGCCCCGACGGCTACCTCAAGCTGACCGACCGCATCAAGGACGTGGTCAAAAGCGGCGGCGAATGGATCTCCTCGATCGACATGGAAAACGCGATCGTCGCCCACCCACAGGTCCGCGAAGCCGCCGTGGTGGGGATCGAGCATCCCAAGTGGCAAGAGCGCCCGGTTGCGATCGTCGTCCAAGAAGACGGTGCCGATCTTGACGTCGACGACATCCACGCCGTGTTGGAAGACAAGTTCGCCAAGTGGCAACTGCCCGACATCGTCATCTTCGCCGACGCGCTGCCGCGCACCAGCGTCGGCAAGTTGGACAAAAAGACGCTACGCACCGACCACGCCGATCTCTACCGGGGAGCCGAGGAATGAACAACCGGAGCGGACACGATGATGTGGTGCGCAGCGAACGACGCGGAGCCGTCGCGATCCTGCGCATCAACCGACCCGAGGCCCGGAATGCACTGAACGCCGCGGTGTTCGCAGCCTTGAACGGGCACCTAGCCGAGCTGCGGACCGATGACTCCGTGCGCGCCATAGTTTTGGCCGGCGCGAGCGGCGTGTTCTGCGCTGGAGCAGACATCACCGCGTTCGACGCCCTGCGGGCCGATCCGTTGATCGGGCAGCGGCGGGCCTCCGGGGGGACTCTATGGGCCGACCTGGAGAACTTCCCCAAACCGGTGATCGCAGCCGTCGAGGGCCTGGCCCTGGGGGGCGGGCTCGAACTCGTCCTGGCCTGCGACACCAGCATCGTCGGCCAGGGTGCCCGCCTTGGATTACCCGAGGTCAAGCTCGGCGTCATCCCCGGCGGCGGCGGCACCCAACGACTCATCCGGGCGCTCGGCAAACCTCGCGCCATGGCACTGCTGCTCAGCGGCGACCTGGTCACCGGGACCGAGGCCGCCACCCTCGGCCTGGTGGGAAAGGTGGTCGACGACGACGAGGTCGTCGAACAGGCGATCGCCCTGGCGCAGCGGATCTCGGCTAATTCCCCGCTGGCCGTGGCCCTGGCCAAAGACGCCGCCCTGGCCGCGCAGACCGGGTCGATAGCCGCAGGGCTCGAGCACGAAAAGCGCAACTTCGTCTATTCACTCGCCTCAGACGACAGCCACGAGGGCCAGGCCGCCTTCGTGGCCAAGCGTTCGCCGAACTTCACCGGCCGCTGACCCGGCCCGACAAGGACAAGATCATGACCACCACCCTGTTCCCCGACCACCGCCCCACCTGGCAAACCGAGTCCCACGAGTTGCTACGGGACCACGCCCGCGCCTTCTTCGCCAGAGAAGTCACCCCCCGCCAGGCGGACTGGGCCCGGCAGGGCCACGTCGACCGCGAACTCTGGAACAGAGCCGGAGCGGCAGGCCTACTGCTCACCGACATCGCCGAAAAGGACGGCGGCGGGGGAGGCGACTTCGGCCACGAGGCTGTAGTGGCCCAGGAACTGGCGTACGCGCACGACAGCGCGTTCGGCTTCACCGTGCACTCCACGATCGTCAGCCACTACATCAACGCCTACGGGACCGAGGAGCAAAAGCGCCGCTGGCTACCCGGGCTCGCCTCCGGCGAGAAAGTGGTGGCCGTCGCCATGACCGAGCCTGGTACCGGCTCAGACCTGCAGAACGTCAAGACCACAGCCATCCGCGACGGCGACCACTACGTGGTCAACGGCGCCAAGACCTTCATCTCCAACGGCACCCACTGCGACTTGGTTGTCATCGTGGCCAAGACCGATCCAGCGGCCGGCGGCAAGGGCATCTCCCTACTAGTCGCCGAGGTCGACAATAACGTCGCGGGCTTCTCCCGCGGCGCCGTCCTCGAGAAGATCGGCATGCACGGATGGGACACCCGCGAACTCTTCTTTGACGACATGCGGGTACCGGTGGAGAACATCCTTGGCGAGGAGGGCTCCGGCTTCGCCCAACTCATGACCCAGTTGCCGCGGGAGCGACTCATCATCGGAGTCGCCGGCGTGGCGGTGGCCGAGGCCGCGGTGATCGAGACCATCCGGTACGTCAAAGAGCGCGATGCGTTCGGCAAGAAACTCCTGGACTTCCAGAACACCCAGTTCGTACTAGCCGAGTGCAAGGCCGAAGTCTACGCCGGCAAGGCGCTGATCGACGACGGCATCCGCCGCCAGATCGAGGGCACCCTGGACGCCGCCGGCGCCTCCATGATCAAAATGTGGGCCACCGACATGCAGTGCCGCGTGGTGGACAAGTGCCTACAGCTGTTCGGTGGCTACGGCTACATGATGGAATACCCCATCGCCCAGATGTACGCCGCCTCCCGCGTGCAGCGGATCTACGGCGGCACCAACGAGATCATGAAGCTGCTCGTAGCCAGGTCACTGTGAACGCCGCGCCCCCGAGTCCGTCCGTCTACGCCGAAGACTTCACCCCGGGCCAGATCCTCGAACTGGGCGATCACACCGTCTCCAAGTCCGAACTGGTCGACTTCGCCACCCGCTGGGACGCCCAGTGGTTTCACATCGATGAGGAAGCCGCTGATCAGGGACACTTCCGCGGACTCATCGCCAGCGGGGTACACACCATCGCCATCGCTCAACGGCTGCTCACACAAACAATGCTCAACCAATGGGCAGTGATCGCCGGGCTCGGATTCGACCGGGTACGGTTCCCGGTGCCCGTCCGACCCGGCAACGTTCTCACCGGAACCGCCCAAATTGCCGAGATCACTCTCGACGGAACACGCGGGCGAGTGAAGATAGAAATGCGGCTGACCGATCAGGACGACCACACCGTCCTCTACGCCGAACTGACCATCGTCATGTGGCAAAGAGAGCAGGCCACGACACCGTCCGGAGGCTTCAACTGACACACGGCAGGACGTCACCAGAAAGAGCCACGGTCCCGCCCTACATCGACGAAGCGACCTTCATCTCGTATCCGCAAGTCAGCGTGGGACGTGACGACCCCACCTCACGACGGTGGCTCAAGGTAGTCAAACCCCCGTCCGAGCGCGTCCGCTAGCTAGCGATCGATTTCGCGACACTCACAGAACCAGTCGTTTCCGCAGGGCAGCAGTGTCCGAAAACTCGTGTCGCCTTGCCACCCACATCGAGCACCGGTAACCAGACGTTATGACGTCACGACAGGCATCGGTTGCCAGCACATGGTGACGGTGGTGCCGTCGGGTCCGGTGGTGAGTGCGTGGGTGTCGCTCAGCGCGGTGATGAGTGCTAGTCCGCGGCCGCGGAAGCGCTCTGAGGGGCTGGGGTCCCAGGTGCCGGTGTCGGTGACGGTGATTTCGAGGGCGCCGTTGGGTCGGTGTCGGCTGTGCACGGTGACCGTTCCGGGTTCGGCGGAGTTCTTGTAGGCGTGTTCGGTGGCGTTGGCGACTGCTTCGTAGACGGCCAGGATGATGTCGCCGCGGCGTTCGGTGTCGGCGTCGACAGTGGCAGTCACCCAGAGGGTGAACAGTTCGCGCAGTGTGTGGGCGGCTTCGGCGGTGGCCGCGACCGAGCGTTTGAAGTCACCGGTGGAGTCGCCATCGAGGTGCTGTGATGAGTCCACGCCGCCGTGTCTACCCAGTCGGGGTGCCGGTCATTCCGGTGGGGTCGGTCATGGCGGTGACGGCGTGGGCGAGGGAGGGGTAGAGGACGATCGTCTGGTCCAGGCCCATGAGTGTCAGGGGCCGCGACGTCGCGGGTGTGGCGGCGACGACTCCGAACAGTCCGGTCGGTGCGATGGCCTCGTGCGCGGCGACGAGTGCGGCCATGCCGGCCGAGGCCAGGAAGTCGGTGGTGGTCAGGTCGATGATCAGGCCGCGCGGTTGACCGGTCAACGCGTTCGTCACTGCTTCGGACAGTTGTGGTGCGGTGAGCACGTCGATGCTGCCTTGGACGGTCAGGATCACCAGTTCTTCGTGCTGGGCGGAGACGATGGTCAGCAACGCACGGCCGGCGTTGTCTCCGCTGTCGTCGACGACCACCGCGTCAGGGTTGACCACGGCGTCAGGGTTGACCACGGCGTCAGGGTTGTTTGGCTGCACTGGTGACTCTCGCTTCCATCGAAGGGGGCCACACAGTTGGTGAGTGGCCACGGTCCCGACCGACGACATGACGACGGCTGCCTGCTGCACCGGCCTACCCATCTTGTCATGGTCGCCTGCCCGACATCGATGCGGTCGGGCGAGGACGTCAGGCGCCGCGGCCCTTCATCGGGTCTGTGCTGGAAGACCTCCCCTGACGGTCACACGACACCGCGTTCGAGATTGCGCATTCGATTGCGCGATTCGCATTCGAGCTGGTGGATCGTCGATTCGTCAAATCAGATGTGGTTGGGGATGTCGGAAACTCTTGCACTGTGCTGTCCGGGGCATGGTCGGCGACCTCGGGCAATCGGCTGTCGGTGTATTCGAGGAGCCGGTCGAACTGCTCGTGCACCGCGGTGGCGGTGGGCTGGTCATACACGCTGTGCAGCATCGCTTTTACCGCCGGCCACATGGACTTGGGGCACACTGCCATGAGGTTGGCGGCGTAGTGGGTGCGGCAGCGCTGCCATACCGCGCCGGGCAGGTTCGCTGCGATCGCCTCGATGAGCCCGGCATGAGCATCGGAGGTCACCAAGCGCACCCCGCCCAGGTCGCGGGCCACCAGGTCGGCGAAGAAGGTGTTCCACGATGCCCTGGTCTGGGCCCTACCCCCGGATCTTGGACACGGTGGGTGATTACGCAGCGGTTGGCAGCGTAGCGGCCCGGCGGGCCTCGTAGGTGGACGGGGACAGGTAGCCGCACCAGGAGTGACGGCGGCGGGTGTTGTAGCGGACGAGCCAGCGGAAGACCTCGCGGCGGCAGGTGGCCTCGTCGGGCCGGCAGGCGGCGTCTTGGAGGACCTCGCGCTTGATGGTGGCGTTGAACGACTCGGCCAGAGCGTTGTCGGCCGAGGAGCCGACGGCTCCCATGGACTGGGTCACGCCGAGCTGCTTGCAGAGCTTGGCGTAGTCCTTGCTGGTGTAGACCGACCCGTGGTCGGAGTGGAAGATCGCGCCCTTGAGGCTGCCCCGGGTGGCGGCGGCTGCCTTGAGGGCGTCCTCGACGAGCTCGGTACGCATGTGGTCGGCGACCGCCCACCCGGCCAGCCGGCGTGAGTAGCAGTCGATCACGGTGGCCAGATACAGGTTCGTCCCGTCCCCGATCGGCAGGTAGGTGATGTCCCCGACATAGCGTTCGTTGACCGCCTTCGCGGTGAAGTCCCGCTTGAGCAGGTCGGGGACCTTCTGCCCCGACGGCTCGGGGATCGTGGTCCGCACCCTCCGCTTCTTCACGTAGCCACGGATTCCCTCGGCCCGCATTACCCGCGCGACGCGCTTGTGGTTCACGCGCTCGCCGGCAGGGGCGCCGTCGTTGAGCTCGGCAGTGATCCGGGGCGCGCCGCAGGTCTTGTCCTGCTGGTGTGCGGACCTGATCCGTTCAGCCAGCGCCGCGTCCGCGACCGCCCTGGCCTCACGCCCGGGAGCGGCCTTGACCCACGCGTAGTAGGAAGAGCGCTCGATCTCGACGAGCTCACACAGTCGCTTCACCTCGAAGGTGGTGGAGTTGTCGGCAACGAACTGGAAGCGACTCACCAGTTCGTCTCCCCGGCGAAATACTTGGCCGCCCGCTGGAGGATCTCGCGCTCGGTGGAGAGCTTGGTGGTCTCGACCTCGAGCTCACGCACCCGCGCCCGGAGCCGGGCCAGCTCCTGCTCGGGCGTCTCCGGTCCGTCCGGCGGCGGTGGCCCGCCCGGACTCGCGAGACGCGGGATCGTGGTGCCGTCGGGTGCGGTCTTCTTGCCCGTGCCGTACTGGCCCACCCAGTGCTTCAGGGTGCCCCGCGCGACCCCCAAATCGGTGGCGATGCCCTTCAGCGTCGCGCCCGGGGTGGACTCGTACAAGTCGACGGCCTGACGACGGAACTCTTCGGAGTAGTTCTTCCTGGCCATGGTTCTCCGATCATCTCGCTTCCCCAGCACCAAGTGCTGGATTCAGCGTGTCCAAGAACCGGGGTCAGGCCCCTCTCACTGGTGGCCACCTGCATGCCCAACACCTCGCGGTCGATGGCTTGCGGATGGAGGGCTTCGCACTAATTGTGCCGGTGGCCTCTGACAGGTGTCAGTGGTCGATGTAGAGGCGTGCTGCATGCTGCTTGGCAGTGTCGCGGCGTCCTTCAGCGGCGCGGAGCGCATCGCGGAGAGATGCCAGTGCTTCGGTGATGCCGGCGATGGCTTCGGCGGGAGTGGTGGGAGCCCCAAGGGTGTCGGTGGCGAGGTCGTCGCGTTGGGCGAGGTCGCGGTAGCTGCGCTCGATGTCGAGGACCTGGCGTTGCAGGGCGTTGATGGGGTCGTAGAGCGCGTCGATGGCGTGGTCGAGTGTCCGGCCGGAGTCGTTCACGATGCTCCTCATGGTGTCAGGGACGTGTTGTGGCGCTGTGGGTTAGGTGCGGTAGGCGTGGGCTCGGTGGTCGATCTTGACGATGACGATGGTGTGGTTGGGATCGTCGATGCGCAGCAGGATGCGGTAGTCGCCGCGGCGTGCGCTGTGAAGGCCTTCGAGGTCGTCGCGTAGCGGTTTGCTGAGGCGGTGCGGGTTGCCGGCGAGGGGCCCGGAGATGAACTCGATGACAGCGTGGACGATCCGGGATGGAAGGCGTTGCAGATCGCGGCGTGCGGGGGATGCGACCTCGACGCGGTACTCATCGGCCGAGTCCGTGGGGTTGTCGCTCACTGGGGCGGCATGCCGTGTTCGGCGCGCAGGTCCTCGAGGGAGACGGTTTGACCGGCGGCGTACTCGACGTCGGCGGCCGCGACAGCTTCGCGGATGCCGGCACGTGAGAGCCAGTAGATCGTTTCGTGCAGCGATTCGAGGTCGTCAGCCGACATGAGCACCGCGGCGGGTTTGCCGTGTTTGGTGATCGTGATGATGTCGTGCGTGCTCTCGGCGCTGTCGATGAGCGCGGAGAGCTTGTCCTTGGCTTCGCCGAGAGGCACCGTCGTCATGCCTCCAGCCTAGCCGATAAACTGGCCAGAAACTAGCCATACTGTTAGCCGATAATTTAGATTATGTAAAGTTACGCTTTACATACACTGTACATGGTTTCTTGACACCTCTCCTGATGATCCGTCGCGAGTACACATCGACCAGAAACGCTGTGTAGACGAATCCCGACAGCGTCCAGCAGTAGGTGAAATCCGCCACCCACCACTGGTCCGGACGCGACGGCAGCGACCACTGCCGATCCACTAAATCAGGATGGCGCGGCGCGCGATCATCACGCTGGGTTGTGCTTGTGCGGTGCTTGCCGCGCACGACTCCGGTGATGCCGCAGATCTCCATCAGCCGGCCTACCTGATCGCGGCCCATCACCCGGCCCTCACGGCGCATCGTGTGCCACAGTTTACGAACGCCGTACACGCCGCGATTACGCTGAAACGCCTGGTAGACGGTATGAGCGTCGTACGCCTCGGCCATTTGTGTTGCCGAGACCGGACCCGCGTGTTTGCGGGCGTAGTAGGTGGATGGGGCGATCTGCACGCCGTGCTCGGTCAGCACTCGGCAGATCGGGGCGACCCCAAACCGGCCCTTGTGAGCGTCGATGTAGTCGACGATCACCGCAGTCGGCGGTCGACCTCCGCCGCTGCGAAAAACGCCGACGCGGTCTTCAAAATCTCGTTTGCCCTGCGTAATTCGGCGTTCTCCTTGCGAAGCGCAGCCAGTTCGGCGTCCTGTTCGCCCACCGTCGTCGTTCCCCGTGTGGTGACAATCGGCTTATCCTTCTCGATCCAGTTGCGCAACGTTGCCTGGTTGATGTCGAGCAGCGCGCCCACATGCTCGCGGGCGGCGAGTTTCGCGCCGCCGTGCTCGGCGAGGTGGTCGTGATACATCCTCACAGCCCGCTCGCGGGTCTCTGGATCGAACTTCCTTGGTGCAGCCATACCGGCATTCTCCTGGTGAGATCACGGTCTCCACCAGACCCAGGACGGTTCACTTCGTCAGTTGACGGATGCTGGCCGGATGATTCATCACCGACGGTTCCGGCACCGTGCGAAGCGCAGCTCTTAGCAGTAAGAAAGTCTCACAAGATCGCCGGGACATCCCTCGCGGTTACGTCATCATCTTGCAAGCCGGACGAGTGTGTCTGCGTGGTACCAGCTGGCGGATCCGTCGTCCATGCGAATGGGGATGGATCCGAGACGGTCGGGTTCACCGATGACGTAGCCAAACGCCGGTATCACTGCGTACGGTGCTGGCACTATGACTTTGTCGCCGTAGCGCCAGTCGTTGTGGGTCGCCGTCATGTAAATAACCTCACGATCAGTGCGGTGTCGTTCCTGCGCGCGGTGGACAGTGCGGCAGGAACGACACGCGGGCGGCTACGCGCTCGTTGACAGATACGTCGTGTGGGTCCGCATGCACGCCGCGAGACCTTCGGGACCGAGTTCGCGGCCTAAGCCGCTCGCTTTGATACCGCCGAATGGCGCAACGGGATCGAGCATGTAGTAGTTGACGCCTACCGTGCCGGATTCGATTTGTTCGGCGATCTTGATACCGTGAGACTCATCAGCGGTCCATACGGTGCCAGCCAATCCGTATGCGGAGTCGTTGGCGATCTGAACCGCCTGACCGATATCGTCGTATGGCATAAGAGCGAGTACCGGTCCGAATACTTCCTCTTGTGCAAGGGAACTTGACGGATCAACGTCTGAGAAAAGGGTGGGTTGGACATACCAGCCACGATCGAGGTGGGCTGGCCGACCGCCGCCGGCAACAATGTTCGCACCGTCTCTCTTGGCCTTTGCGATGTGTGCCTCCACTCGGTTGCGGTGCGCAGCGCTGACCAACGGTCCGACCTGTGTACTCGGATCAAGTGGATCACCGATGACGGCACCGTTGACGAGTCCGGCGAAGAGTTCGAGGGACTCGTCGAACCTCGTGCGAGGAACAAGAATTCGGCTATTCAGCACACAGGTCTGACCGTTATTCAGTAGCGTCGCCTGAAAAAGTCCCTCGATGTTCGCAGTGAGGTCAGCATCGTCGAGGATGATCGCTGCCGACTTTCCACCGAGCTCGAGCGTGACTGGGCGGAGTAGCTCGCCACAGGTCTTTGCGATTTGACGGCCGACGGCGGTCGATCCGGTGAACGTGACCTTATCGACGCCTGGGTGGGATACGAGGTATGAGCCAGTACTCGCCCGCCCAGGAACGATGTTAATGACTCCCGCCGGTATGTTCGCAGCAACGACCGCTTCGGCGAAAATGTAGGAATCCAAGACTGTTTCTGGGCTGGGCTTCACCACTACGGTGCAGCCGGCGGCCAACGCAGGCGCCACCTTCAGTGCAGTGACCAGGTTCGGATAGTTCCACGGCACGATCGCGGCGACCACTCCGACTGGGGCCTGGCGAACAATCGCGCGGCCACCGAGTAGGCCTGGACGTGTCTGCTCCAGTTCCGTAGTCCGAATGAGGTTCGCATAATACCGGTATACGGTCGCGGGAAGCCCGGACTCGAGCATTCCGGCGATGGCAATCGGCATCCCGTTTTGGGACGAGACCAATTCGGTGAGCTGCGGCGCACGCGCCTCCAACTCATCAGCAAACCGCTCGATCGCTGCTGCGCGCTCGTCGGGACTCCACGCCGACCAGCCGCGAGGATCGTCGAATGCACGTCGTGCCGCGGCAACCGCGGCGTCGACATCGTCCGCATCTGCTGCTGGTGCGCTTCCTATGACTTCTTCGGTGGCCGCGGACAATACCTCGATCCGCTCTGGCGCGTGGGCTGGTGACAATGTACCGCCGATGAACAGCGTGTTCTGGTCGATCATGTGTTCCTCCGTGCGTGCTTGCATCTCAGTGGCTGTGCGTGATGATCCCGCGAATGTTCTTGCCATCGAACATGTCTTGATATCCCTGATTGATATCGCTGAGTTGGTACTCGGCGGTGACAGTCTCGTCAAGCTTCAGCTGGCCGTCTCGGTACAGTCTGAGCAGCCGGTGAATATCTGCTCTCGGGTTGGCTTCGCCGAAGAGGCTTCCAGCCAAACGCTTTTGAAAGAGCGTGAACATCATCAACGGGATGGTTGCAGTGTTCTCAGTTGCCGGGGCAATACCAGTAACAACCCCGACGCCGCCTTTTCGCACCAACTCCAGCGTCTGTCCGATCATTTCGCCGGCGACAACCCCCACTGTGAGAATCGCTGAGTCGGCCATCACACCGCGGGTGAGGTCTGCAACAAGCGCAGTGGCCTCCTCGAAGCTCGTGCAGAAATGTGTTGCCCCGAGCGGTATTAACTGCTGCTTCTTTGATTCGACGATATCCACCGCGACGATATTTTCGGCGCCCGCTATTCGGGCACCTTGGATCGCGCTGGCGCCGATGCCGCCGCAGCCGATGACGACAACTGTGTCGCCCGGTTGGACCTTTGCGGTGTTGACCGCTGCCCCCCAACCTGTCGTCACTCCGCAACCGAGCAGACACGCTCGATCAAGCTGAACGTCGTCGTCGACCTTCACCACGGATTCTTGGTGGACCGTCCCATACTCAGCGAAGGTTCCCAGCAACGATAGGGCGCCGAGGTCCTTTCCACGGGCGCGGCGGCGGTAGCTGCCGTCGAGCATGGTGCCGGCGAGGATGAACGCGCCCATGTCGCAAAGATTCTGTTGCCCAGTCGAGCACCACCGGCAATGCCCGCATGCTGGCAGAAACGAGCAGACGACCTTGTCGCCGGGCTGCAGGTTCTTGATTCCCGGACCGACTTCTTCAACGACTCCTGCACCCTCGTGACCACCGACGGTGGGTACCGCGATCGGCATATCACCAGTGCGGGCGTGATCATCGGAGTGGCATAGCCCGCTCGCTTCGTAGCGGATGAGCACCTCACCTTCCTGGGGTCCGTCGAGCTCGACATCCTCGACGCTCCAGTCCTCACCGGGACCCCAGAGAACCGCTGCTTGCATTTTCATCACTTACTCCAATCGTTTAAGAAATCGGGTGTTAGCCAACCAGGGATAGTGTGCTGCGTCGCACTCATGCAGAGCGTGGATCGCAACGCCACGGGGTTGAACCAGAGCGCCACCATCGGCGGATAATTCACTGGCTGAGTTCGGCGTCTAGCTGTTCACCGGTTGTTGACGGCTTGTGTTGCGGCCCAGGCGCGCTCGTGACTACGCGCCGAGAAGTCGTCCAGCTCGGCACGGGTCAGGCCGAATCGGGCGTTCATCAGCTCCGACGACGCGCCCTGCGCCATCAGCTCGCCGCGCTCCGAATCGACGTTATAGCGGACCAGCTCGCGCGGGCTGTACTGCGGGCCGAGGGGCGCGCCCGGCCTCATCGCCGGTGGCATCGGCACCCGGGACATCGACTCGACGCCGCAGGCGATCACGAGATCGGCGCAGTCGGCCACGATCGCCTGCGCCGCGAAACTGACGGCCTGTTGTCCGGAGCCGCACTGCCGGTCCACCGTCACCGCGGGCACGGACTCGGGCAGTCCCGCGGCCAGGACCGCGTGCCGGCCGAGATTGCCGCCCTGCTCCTCGTTCTGCAGTACGCAACCGGCGATCACGTCATCGATCAGCGATGCGTCCACGCCGGTCCGATCGACCAGCGTGCGCAGTGTCTGGCCGAGCAGATCGACTGGATGCCAGTTGCGCAGCGCGCCGCCTCGCCGTCCGACCGGGGTGCGGACCGCTCCCACGATCACTGCTTCTCGAGCTGCCATGAAATCCTCCTGCTACGGTATCGATCATCGTACTATACGAATGTCCTAGAATATGAGCAAATGTACTGAAATGCGGAAATCTGTATGATGTCCATTCGAGTGGAGGTGACATGTCCAGCGGGGAGCCGATCGACAGCGATCTGACGACCAAGGCGCGCATTCGTAACGCTGCGCTGGAACTCTTTGCCGCCGAAGGGGTTTCGGCGGTATCCATGCGAGCGGTGGCGGCGCGCGCGGGTGTCGCGGTCGGACTGGTGCAGCATCATTTCAAGACCAAGGACGGCTTGCGATCGGCGGTCGAGCAGTACATCGTCGACCGCCACGCCGCGGCGATCGCGTCCGTGCCGGGCGACGGTGCTCCTGCCGAAGTGGCGGCCGCACGTGATGGGGCGGTGCGGCGCATGCTCGACGAGCACCCGGCGCTCATCGGCTACATGCGTCGCGCGCTACTCGACCCGAGCGGCGACGGCCGGTTGCTGGAACGGCTCACCGACCTATCGCGGAACCAGGTCATCGAACTGCGCACGGCAGGTGCCGCATCGACCAGCCGACCAGTCGCCGATCAGGTGGTCGGGCTGATGGTGCGGCAGCTGGGACATCTGTTCCTGCAGCCGATGATCGATGCGATGTGGGCTCAGCTCGATACCGAAAAGACGTGCAAGCCGCAACTGATCGTCCGCGCCAGCGCCAATGTCGGAGCCCCAGAAGGACTTCGCACAGCGGAGCCTTCATAGCCTAATCGGTGATAGAAGGTTGCGCTAACACGTGACTACACCTGTTGGACATCTACCGTCCAAGAGTCTGCACCGATGTCGGACAGGTCCATTTCACACCAATGGCAATATCGACCCGCGCCGGTACTGCAGGCGAAACCTGCACAATACAGTTGCCGCAGTTGGTCTTTGCGGTGGCGCTACGTCTTGGCTCAATCGGTGACTGCGACATTCCTGATTGGAGTGCTGTATGCCAGGCAGAGATCGACTACCGTTGCCGCCTGAGGTTCGGGAGCGGGTTTTCGTGAGTTGCAGCACCGCGGTCGAGTATCGGTAGCGGGTGTGCCCCAGACCCTTGCGCTGATCTGGACGCGTGTGTTCGGCATCGTCCCGGCGATTACCGGTGGCCGCCGAACGCCGCCACTGGTCAAGGCCCGATTCTTCGACGAGATCGATGCCGGCGTCAGCCCCGACCGAGACCGGCCTAGTCGCAGGGGTGTTCGGCGGCCACCGAGTGTCAGTGGGCCGCACGCGGCTGGCCGAAGCGGTCAGGGACGCTCAAGTGGTGCCACCACATTCGATTACCCCATCGCCCGCCGGGGTTCCTCGCGCGGACGCGTTGACCTGGCTCGAGCGCGTCCGGATCGAGAAACTGACCGACGCCGGCTACCGGCAGGCCCGGATACTGGGCCGTTCGCCAGCGACGATCAGCCGGGAGATGCGGCGCCGGGAAACCATCGTCAGGCCGCGACCGACGGGCCAGGGCGGCGCTGAGGCTGCGCGGCGGCGGGATTGCTGTCATCGCTTTGCGGAGGTAGTAAACAGGCGGGCGAGACTAGCTGGCCGGACTTCGCTCGAGGCCGCGGCCCCAGCGAGAGCGCATTCACCAACCAAGAGTTGGCGGCGTTGATGGAAACGCCCGGGGTGAGTGTCGTCGTCGATCCGGAGACTCTTGCCGATATGAAGGCTGCTGCGGACTCGACGATCCAGACCAAGGTCGACCTACTGCAGCAGTGCACACGACCTACACATGACGATGGACGGCGAGTCCGGCTGCACTACAACGCGACGCCGGTACAGATCTGCGGCGACGGCCAGGTCGACTCAATCACCTTCCATGCGCCAGACGGCCAGGAAACAATCACCGCTGCAGGCCTCGTGATTCCGTCAATCGGCTACGCCGCAACATCGATCGCAGGACTGCCATTCGACGCGGCCACCAACACCGTGCCAAACGATGGCGGACGGGTGCTGCAAGACGACGACACCGTGATGGATGGCATCTACGTGACCGGTTGGATACGACGAGGGTCGACCGGCGGGATAGGCATGAACAAACTCGACGCGCGGGAGGTAGCAAGGGCGGTGATCGACGACTTCCAGGCCAGGCCAATTCACACACCGCGCGAGGGTTACCGCGAGGACCTCGTCTCGCTGCTCGACGGCCGCGGAACACAACCAATCGGGCTGGACGGCTGGCAACGGATCAACAACGCCGAACTGGACGCCGGACACGCTCTCGGCAGGGCACGCCTGAAACTGATCGCCCGCGCCGAGATGCACAGGATCGCTTCCGCAGAGTAGGCCACCGTAACCAAGAACTGAAAGATTGCCCACCAGATCACGGCAACACGCTGTCCGGCTGCTTGATACTTAGTCACCACGAGTCCCTGATGTCCGCTCCCGATGGGCACGATGCCGCGTGCTCCGTCGACGTAGGCGTAGTCGACGCGGTCGATCAGGGAGCCCCGCCAGGACATGTCGGCGATGTCTATCTGGACTGACGAGTCGGAAAGACTTCAGATCACTCAAATCGGCGTTCCGACGCGGAATCCCGAAGCTCGAATCCCCATTCCGTATGGGATCGTGTGGTGGACGTCAGGCTTGTACACCGTCACCGCGTGATGGCTGTCTTCCTCAAGTCGCCATGCGTCGACGGGGTCGGTTGAACTCTGAAACCTACTCCGATACGTCGGTCTATCTTCGATGTTGTTCAGTTTCCTCACGCATTCGTGACTAGTGGAGATGCCGGTGGAAGGCCTGACCGCATTCCTTCATCGACGAGACCATGAAATAGACAGCTGCACGGCAGTGTTCGATGATTACGTAAGAGGTGCCGGACATGGCCGAGAGGTGTTGTTAGCGACTTGCGAGATTCCAACTGGATCTCACATCTCTGTCCTCCACCACTTCGGTACCGCTCGCATTTGGAGTAACAGTATTGGGGCCTCCCTGGGCTTGGGCGCTTGGCCACACCGAAGGGCCCTGGTGCCTACGGTGAGGACGGGGTATTCGACGGATTCGAAACATGCGCACGAGGATGTTTCACGAAAGTGCATCTAGCGTGACAACATTCAGCATGGGCGAACGCAGGCTGGAGTTTCCGACGAATCCGGAACCGATGCTATGACGGATCAAGGGGTGGGTGTGGTGGGTGTGGGGGCGCGTTGGTGGAGTCTTGACATTCATGCGCACTCCCCGGCGTCATTTGATTACGGCGGTATCGCCGACGTGAGGAGCAGCGCTCCGAAGCCAACCTTCAAGGAGTGGATTCAAGCCTATATCGACGCCGGCGTGGATGGCATCGTCGTCACCGATCACAACACTCATGAAGGTATCGAGCAAGCGCGTGATGCGCTGGCCGATCTTAAGGCCGAGAATCCAGGACTCAGGCCGTTCGTCATCTTCCCGGGTGTCGAGGTGACGGTGACTAATGGGACTCACGTTCTCGCGATCTTCGATCCCCAGAGCCCAGCCGAGGTTGTCAACCAGACGCTGACGTTGTGCCAGTACAAGGGCACCCGGGGAGGCAGTGACCAAACGGCCGATGTGACGGTTGCAACTGCGGCGAAGATCGTCAACGAGCTAGGTGGACTGTTCGTACCTGCTCATGCAGACAAGAAGCAGGGTGTTTTCGGGATCGATCCACGCGACTTGGCCGTCCTGCGTGAAAGTCCTCACATTCACGCCGTTGAGGTGATCGATGATAGTGCGCTGAGCACTGCCGACGCCTCAGGCTGGGTGCCGCTCCTAGGTTCCGACGCACACCATCTCACCACTGGGTCTCACTCAGACCCGGACTCTGCTAAGGCACCCGGCACGCACCTCACCCTCGTCAAGGCAGAACGCCTCGACCTTGAGGGTCTGCGCTTGGCGCTTACAGATCCGCTCGAGTCGATCCGGCGGTGCCGCAAGGACTACGACGATCCGAACGACGTTGACCACGGCTATATCCGTTCGCTCGAGGTGAGCCACGGAGGAGCCACCGAAACGTACCAGTTCGGCCCGTGGATGAATTGCCTCATCGGCGGCCGCGGTGTGGGCAAGTCAACTGTCATCGAGCTCCTCCGGCTCGCGCTCGGCCGGACAAGCGAATTGCCAAAAGGCATTGCCGGTGATCTAGTTAGATTTGATCCCGTCGTCGAGTCGGATCATCGGTGGTGGACCAGCGAGACTCGAATCACCGTCGAGTACGTCAGAGACGGACGCTCATTGAAGGTGACGTGGGCCGGGTCTGATCCAACGCAATCGAAGATCGAGCTTTGGGACGGATCCCAATGGCAGCCACAGGCTGGGCGTGTGTCCGACCGGGTGCCGGTTCGCGTGTTCAGTCAAAAGCAGATCTATGAGCTGGCATCAGAGCCGCAGAGCTTCCTGACCATCCTCGATGATATGCCGCAGATTCGGCGACCAGAGTGGGACGAGGAGTATGAATCGCTCCAGCTGAAGTTTAAGGCTGAGCGAAACAAGCTGCGGCAGTTGCTCGCCGAGTTGGAGAAGGCCGACCGCATTCGAGGCGAGCTGGAAGAGGTGCGGGGTCGTCTGCGCCATCTCGAGCAGCTCAAGGCAAGTGATGAATACCAGGAACTCGAGGCGCTTGAGAGCAGACTCCGGCTATCCGCGTCAGCGGAGGAACTGGCGACCGAGATTGAACTCGGAGCGAACAAACAGTCGACAGCGTTGCGCGGACTTACGTCCGGGCTCCTGAACGTCGAGGAACACTCCGATCGCGCCGCGTCGTTCATTCGTGCAGCGCAGCTCCTGGAAAAGGCGTCAGAAGTGTTGAGGTCCGCGAGGTCAGAGTGGGAGGTACGACCTACTCGTCAGCAGTGGGAAGCACGAGTTACTGAGCTCAATGCGTGGCTGAGTGACCAGGGTGGGTCGTCGCATGCAACTCCAGAGCAGACGACTTCCTGTCACTCGGGTGGTTGTTCTACAACCTTTGGAAGCACGAAGGGTTCACGTGTATTGAGCCTGAATTCTTCGCTCGATACGCCGCTCCACCAGCGGCCGTCGACTTCCTGATGGACCATTGCACGGTGTCGCTCGCAGACCTGCGCGCACAGCTGGCGCAGGAACGATCCGAGAATGCGTCGCTGTGGACTCGGTACAAGCTGCAACAGACCCCGTTTGTGCGTATCGACGACGGCACACTGCTGCCTATCAGATTTCAGTACGTGATCCAGCGCATCTTCGGAGACCATCTCTACCTCGAGACCGAACACATGTTGCGTGCGACCGACTCGAAGAAGGCCGACCACTACGCGGAGGCAATGCGGAACATCTTCGAGGAACGCGTTGGCGAGGTCCTCCAACGCATCTGTACCTACGACGAATCGGGGGAGACAGTCCTTGTTGACGAAGCCGAGATGAAGCGAGTCTGGCGAACGAAAAAGTCGACGCTGCCGAAGATCTGCGACTTCGCACTCTTCCGTGGGCACGGTTGCATTCTGATCGACGCCAACATGCGTAACTTGCCCCAACCGTTCGCGGAAGGTGAGGCGACGATCGAATCGCTGCAACTCGAGATCGAGCAGCGGTTCACGACAACCAAGTTCCGACAGCTACTCAGCACCGTCGAACTCTTCATGAACCGAGGCTGGAACAGGCTGCGTACGGCGGTCACTGGCCGCACCAGATTCGTCCCGATCGTGGTTGTTCCCGACGCGGGAATCCCGGGCGACATCGCGGTCGAGAACGCTGTGTACACCAGAGCATTCGGCCTGGTAGTCAAGTACAACGAGAATCCCAACATCACCAAAGTCCACGTGCCAGCAATTCTCACCTGGCGTGACCTACTCAGACTCGATGGACTAGCCGAACGCGGCGTCGACATCTTTGTCCTGCTCAAACGCTGGCGCGACATTGACGCTCTGGGTCGGTTCGGGCGTGAGCAACTACCTGTGCCGTTGAGTGAGTTCCTAGATCGTCGATACCCGGACTCACCGATGAGTCAGCGTGAGCACCGGCGAGGATGGGACCTGTTTGAGCACCTTCGTTCCCACGTAGAGCAACACGCGATCGCGGCTGCTCCCGCGGCCCTTCGCCAGACGGTGGCAGCAGAGTTCGCGCACCAACGACGCCAGCTGCCGACATTCGACAACCGACACGAGTTCACCGAGCGCGATGGCCGCGCCATGAGGATCACCAACAGTTCATCGGATTGCGATTGAGGAAACGATAACGGCCACAACAGATCCGCTGTTGGCTTGCGGTGTGGCGGCTACGGTAGCCACTCAAGAAGCGGTAAATATACTGCCTCACAATCACTTTCACTCGTCCTAGTTCGCGCCGATAATCTACCTTATGTCAAGTAAGGCACTGCATATTGCATCAGATGCATCACCTCGGCTGTCGGATGATACCCTACTTGAGACTTGGCCACCCTAGTTGAGACTCGGTGACACTGACATGAGACTCAGCACTCGCCCACCTGCCGCTATCCGGTACCAACTCCCAAATTGGTGTCACTCAATCGGAATTGCCACAACACCGGGATGGTCATTTACTATACGTAGCGAAAGCTATCCAGCATTTGCTACGTCCTGAATGGCGGTTCCGCACTCGAACCTCCGATAACCCAGCCATAGCGCCGCGCAGTCCCGGCCAACTCCACCAGAATGTGGTGCATGCGCATCTCCCTCAAAGGGCGCCCACGGAAAGACTCGCAGGAGGACTCAGCCGCGGGTCACCGTGCCGACACGACTCACGCCCGACGGGTGGTGCAAGACCGCTTGTCAGGCTCTGGCTGCAACAGGTGAACGAAACGCAGGGAGGCCAGGACCGGTGATCTGGTGGACGCAGCCGGGCAGTCCTGGCGTGGGTACCCTCTCATAGACTTCATTGCCACCGGCGACGAGAGGGGTAGGCCTTGGGTGACTTGCACGTGGCGCAGATCAGGCGACGGTTACAGGACACGACCTACCCACACATCGATGTATCAGATCTCAGCAAGCACGGTGACGACTTCGTCGAACAAGCGCGACTGACTCGGGCACTCGCGGCATTCGTACTCACCAAAGTGGCAAGCCTCAGCGTTGAGGACGCTGCGTCGTGCGTGACGGACGGCCCGAACGACAACGGCGTCGACGCTATCGCGTTCGTCGACTCGGACCCTCCACGTCTCTACCTGATCCAGTCGAAATGGACAGACGCCGGGAACGGCGGCGGCGCGACGCTCGACGAGATGATGAAGTTCCAGAAGGGACTGTCGGACCTCGTGACCATGAACTGGGAGCGCTTCAACGAGAAGGTGGCCGCGCGCGTCCCGGAGCTGGACAACGCCCTTCTGAATACTGACCTGCGCATCGAGGTCATCTTCGTGACGATGGGGACACCACAAGTGGCCCCGGCTGTGGCCGGCCATATGGACGACTACATCGCCACACTCAACGATCCGACCGAGGTCGCTCTGTTCACATACCTGAACCAGGGCGCCCTCTACAAGCTTCTCGTCGACGAGACCCTCTCGGCACAAATCGATCTCACCGTCGAGCTGTCGGATTGGGGACGGCTGGAAGGGCCTCCGGATGCCGTGTACGGCCATGTCGGCGGCGCGGAAGTAGCGGGCTGGCTACGCGAGCATGGACCTCACCTGTTCGACCGCAACGTGCGGCTCGTGCTATCGAACTCGGAAGTCAACGCTTCCGTCTTGGAGACGATAGAGGAATCCCCCGATCGCTTCTGGTACTTGAACAATGGCGTCACGGCGCTGTGCGAGTCAATTGACAAGGCCCCCGCCGGCGGCACTGAGCGGCGTCAGGGAACGTTCGGACTAAAGGGCATCAGCATCGTCAACGGAGCGCAGACGGTGGGAACGCTCGCACGCGCCCTGCGGCAGGGGAAGCAGCAGGAACTCGACGCAGTGCGTGTCATGGTGCGGTTCATATCGCTGGAATCCGCGCCCGACGACTTCGGCAAGCGCGTCACGCGGGCAACGAACACCCAGAACGTAATCGGCGGTCGCGACTTTGTCGGTCTCGACCCTGAGCAGACGCGTCTACGGGACGACTTCTCGGTCGACGGCCTGACCTACGCGATCCGCAGCGGCGAGCAACGCCCGGACCCCGACAAAGGGTGCGAATTCACCGAAGCCGCAGTGGCCCTGGCATGCGCCCATTCATCGGGACTCGCCACTCAGGCGAAGCGCGAGGTGAGCCGGCTGTGGGACGACACATCGAAGGCGCCCTACAAGGCCCTGTTCAACGCCAGCACTACGTATCTGCGGATGTGGCGTTCCGTTCAGATCCTTCGCGCTGTCGAGACGGAACTTGAGCGGTTGAGGGTGAGGGATGGACTTGGAACTCGGGAACGAGGTTACGCAGTTCACGGGAACCGCCTCGTCGCTCACGTCGTGTTCGCAGAGCTGGACCTGAGCAGAATCGAAGATCCTGCGGCCAACTGGGGGGTTGTTGTCGCCCGAGTTCCCGAGCTGGCAGCGAGAGCTTTACACCTAATCACGGAGAAGGGTGAGGTGGAGTATGGCGGCTACACCGCGAGCCTGTTCAAGAACGCAACCAAAACCGATCGTCTCGCCACGCTCACGCTCGAAGCACTTAGCTGACATCCATTGCGCATCGAATGTTGAGTCTCAATTCGATCTGTCTCTGAGAACGCGTCTCGTTCGCGTGCTTCCGTTGTACCCGGTCTCAAGTAGCTGTCATTAGTGTCAGTTCTGCTGTCATCCAACAATCTCACCCCGCCTTGTCACCAATCACCACACCGCGATCTCGTCAGCGACCGCCACAAACTCCAATAGGTGGCTGTGAACAAGCCTGTCTCAACTACCAGTCATTTGTCTCGAGTTGACTGTCATCCGACATCCGGTGTCGCTCATGGGTCTACTGTCGGATGACAACGCAGTTGAGGCTAACCTGGAGTACTTCATCGCGGTCGACCGGGCGGCAAACACTAATCGGGAAGCCGACTATGCCAACGAGATTGAGACTCGACACAAGCGGCCTAAGGCTACGGTTCCCGCATTTCTCGCAATAGCCCGAGATTGTGGCGGGCAATAAGCGTGTCGGGGTGATCAGCCCCAAGCACCCTCACCCGGTCGGCCAACACCGCCTCATAGTCGTCGATCGCCCCGGCCACATCCCCCGACTCCCCGCGCCAGGCAGCGAGATTGCCCCGAGTGGTCAAGGTGTCGGGGTGATCAGCCCCAAGCACCCTCACCTGGTCGGCCAACAACACCTCAAAGTCGGCGATCGCCCCGGCCACATCCCCCGACTCCCCGCGCCAGGCCGCGAGATTGTGGCGGGCGCCCAGCGTCTCGGGGTGATCAGCCCCAAGCACCCTCACCCGGTCAGCCAACAGCACCTCGTAGTCGGCGATCGCCCCGGCCACATCCCCCGACTCCCCGCGCAAGGCCGCGAGATTATGGCGGGCGCCCAGCGTCTCGGGGTGATCAGCCCCAAGCACCCTCACCCGGTCGGCCAACACCACCTCAAAGTCGGCGATCGCCCCGGCCACATCCCCCGACTCCCCGCGCCAGGCAGCGAGATTGCCCCGAGTGGTCAAGGTGGCGGGGTGATCAGCCCCAAGCACCCTCAAACGGTCAGCCAACACCGCCTCATAGTCGGCGATCGCCCCGGCCACATCCCCCGACTCCCCGCGCCAGGCAGCGAGATTGCCCCGAGTGATCAAGGTGTCGGGGTGATCAGCCCCAAGCACCCTCACCTGGTTAGCCAATACCGCCTCATAGTCGTCGATCGCCCCGGCCACATCCCCCGACACCCCGCGCCAGGCAGCGAGATTGCCCCGAGTGGTCAAGGTGTCGGGGTGATCGGCCCCAAGCACCCTTAATCGGTCGGCCAACACCACCTCAAAGTCGTCGATCGCCCCGGCCACATCCCCCGACTCCCCGCGCCAGGCAGCGAGATTGTGGCGGGCGCCCAGCGTCTCGGGGTGATCAGCCCCAAGCACCCTCAAACGGTCAGCCAACACCACCTCAAAGTCGTCGATCGCCCCGGCCACATCCCCCGACTCCCCGCGCCAGGCAGCGAGATTATGGCGGGCGCCCAGCGTCTCGGGGTGATCAGCCCCAAGCACCCTCAAACGGTCAGCCAACACCACCTCATAGTCGTCGATCGCCCCGGCCACATCCCCCGACTCCCCGCGCCAGGCAGCGAGATTGCCCCGAGTGGTCAAGGTGTCGGGGTGATCAGCCCCAAGCACCCTCACCTGGTCGGCCAACAACACCTCAAAGTCGTCGATCGCCCCGGCCACATCCCCCGACCTCCCGCGCCAGGCAGCGAGATAGTGGCGGGCAGTCAGAGCGTCGGGGTGCTCAGCCCCGAGCTCGTTGATTAAGGCCGGTACCCACGCAATCCACCAGCTTCGGTTGTCGGCCGCCCGATGGGTCTCAGCGCGCTTGATTGCCTTCAAAGCGGCTCGCGAGTCGCCCGCGGCAAGGAGGTGGCGTGGTGCGGAGATTCGGGCGTACGCAGCGCTGGAAGCAGGTGCGTCACCTGTGCTTTCCAGCGCCTCGAGGGTTCGCGCGAGGGCTGCATGGGCATCCTCTGCGGTGATCGCGGCGTTCTGAAGGGCCGCGTGAAGTGGTTCAGCTAGAGCGGCGTGGGCTAGTCCGACTGATTCCGCCGGCAGGCCCGGGCGACTACGGGCAAACAGCGCTCCCGATACGGCAATCAAGTCGCGGACAGTTGACTCGGTTGCGTCAGCGCCGAGGTCTTGTGTCGCGGCGGTGAGGACTTGCAGCGGGAGCACTGGACCGGCACCGCCTGCCTCAATAAGTCTGGTGACTGTCATAAGTGTCGACTGGCTTCGCGCCAGACCGACGGCCTGCTCGAACCGCATACGAACGAGACGCGCAAGGTCGGCGTTGCGCAAATCAACCTGAGAGTCAGCTAGTTCAGATATCAAGCGCGCCACCAGCCAGCCACCATCGGCCGGCCCGATTAAGGCCGCCACATCCCGCGCGGCCCAGGCTGAGACAGGGACGGCGCGGGCAAGGTCAGCGGGGGCGGGCGGCGCGACTCGGATGGTCTGAATACGGTCATCGGTCAGCATTGTGTCGGTCAGCAGTGTTACTGCTTTGTCACTGGGGGAAGGCGCTCTGCGGCTGGCGATGACGCGGACGTGTCGACAATTCTCATCGCGGATAAGCATGAGAATTGCTGCCTCTACAAGCCACCGACTGCCCGTCTCGGGTTGGTCCAGGCCATCGACGAGGAGGCGGATCTTGCGACCTCGGCGCTCACACTGCTGCAACGGCATCACCAGCTTTCGATCGAAGAAGGGCACGTCCTCATCGTCGGCCACGTCCGCAGCCACCCGGTCGCTGGCCTCGGAGAACCCCGGTATCCTTTCGCGCAGTTGGCTACTCCACTCGTCGGCGAGTGACTCCAGTGTGCTGGTGTTATCTAAGAAGGCGACGGCGGACATGTAGTGGGAATTGATCTCAAGATCCTCGACGAGTTCGGGCCGAACCAAGACTGATAGCAAGGTGGACTTGCCGCAGCCAGCGGGCCCTTCAACGATCCTTAACGAACTCGTGTCCGCATCGAGAATCTCTCCAAGAACCTCACGTAAAGAAACCGTGACGATAACGTGGCGGGTCAGATGATCGATGACTCCGGCCGCGACACTGCCAGCGGCCGCATCACGACGGCGTGCCTTGTTGGGGACCAGCCACAGGCCGGGGTCTCCCACCTCGACCCATTGACCGTTGAACGATAGGTGCTGGGAGTCCTGTCCTCGGCACTGGGCGACATGAGGTTTCACGTCGGCGCACAGAAGATACTCCCCGCTCTGTGCGACGCCCGAGTCGAACGTCTCGACCAGGGTCCGGGTGAAACACCCGTCATAGGCGCTGCTATCGCCGGAGGCGACCATCACCTCCATACGACCACCAATCTCCTGCATGATCTCGACCCAGCGGCGAGCCGCACCCGAGACCCCTTCCCCCGCTTCGCAAGCATCGACCAGCACGATCAAACCGTCCAGAGACGAATGCTTCAGCAGCTGCTCCCGAATCCCTTGGGCGAGATGATAACCGGTATCTGAATCCGGATCAGCGGGCGAATCGGCGGCGAGAAGATAGAAGTCTTCGTTCGCGGTGGTCAGTCCGTGACCGATAAAGGCTATGAGCAGTGTCGCATGTGCCTCATTCGCCGCCGCGAATGCAGCCTTCACGGTCGATTTCAGCGTCGAAATGTCGGGATGGCACTGAGCACCGTTGAGGTTCGGAACTGCCGGCGTCCACCCACCCGCCACGGTCAGTCGATGATACAGGCCTGCCGCAAGACCACCGAAGTTCAACTCCTTCTTGAACACGGCACAATCGGACCCGATCACCAACGCCATCCGCCCACTCACATCAGACATGATGGACCGTGAACGGCATCCCGGCGAGCGATTCGGGCGGCCGTGTCCCCTGATGGAGGAGAAGACACGTGGCGGCAATCGTGCTGGTTCATGGCATCGGCCAGGAGCAACTGTCGGCAGACACACTCGAAAAACATTGGGTACCCGACCTTGTGGGTGGGATCCGCAAGACCCACCCCGAGCTAGCCGACCGGATCGGCCCGGCGGGAGACGTCGGGGTCCGCATGGCCTTCTACGGCGACAGGTTTCTGCGCCAGGGTGCCCAGGGTGTCCGCGACAGCACCGGACTAAGCGACGCCGAGCTCGAGCTCATGGAGCACCTCGCCGAAGCCTGGCTACATACCGCTGCCGAACACGCGCCCGACCCCCGGGACCGGCGAGAAGCCGTCAACGAGCTGCATCGTCTTGACCGCGGCGAGGCGGGTGCCCAGGGACCCAAAGCGGTACTGCGGCCGGCCATGAACGGGCTCGCCCGCATTCGCTGGCTGGCCCCCGTCGGAGTTGGGGTGGCCGGCAGGTTCGTCTGGCGGGCACTGACCCAGGTCAGTCGCTACCTCGCCGACGACACCATCCGAAGCTTCGCCCAGCAGCAGGTCCTCGACGCTATCGGTCCCGACACCCGCATCGTGATCGGGCACTCTCTGGGTTCTGTCGTGGCCTATGAAGCCTTACACCACACCACCCAGCCGACCGCCCTGCTGACCCTGGGATCTCCCCTTGGGCTACGCACCGTCATCTACGACAGACTCCAGCCTCAACCGCCTCACGTTCCGAAACTAGTGACCCGATGGGACAACCTCGTCGACGTCGATGACCTGGTCGCCGCACACCTCGATCTCGCGCCCTACTTCCCACCCGCACCAGGGGCGACCGTCACCCCGCACACCAACTCGACCCTGGACAACGGCGCTCAGCCACACGACGCCACCCACTACCTCACCAAGAAAGCAACCGGCCTGATCGTCGCCGCCGCACTGAGCGGCCGGTAACGGCCTCGCAACTGCCGACCGGTCGGCCTAATCGAGGGCCGCCGATAAAGTTACGTCCACCCGCCTACGGATGAAACGGACCCAGCCGTGACCGGCTTAGCGGACCGTGCGTGCGCGACTTGCTCGCTATAGACCTGCGACCAGCCGTTCGACCTTCTGCCCCTCAGCAGCCGAGAGACCTTCGTTGATCTGGACGACCACCAGGGCGTTCGGTGACCCGTATCGATGCGGGCCAGCGAGTGCCGCAGCCTCGTCATACGCGGCGACTGTCTTGGTGTAGATCTTGCGGTCCGAGAACACGAGGATCTGGCCAGATTCGCCGGGCACCGAGGGCAACTCGAACTCGTACTTCTCGGTAGCGCCGATGCCGAGACTCATCAGCCGACTGAATTGGAGGGCTCATTTAGTGGCTGTCGCAGTAGGAGTCGGCATCGAGACTCGCTGGTAGGAATGGTCCGAGATCGCCACGATGAATCAATTAGTGTGGCTTCCTTGCGATTATCAGCTGCGTGACGCGGATGGCACCGAATGCCGCGCGGTAGGCAAGGGTATCGCACCGCCCCTCGGCTGGATTCGGACCGACAACGGCGAGCCCCATATTCCGCGTTTGCCAGCTCAGGTCATCACGTAGGTTGGACTATCACAGCAGCAGGCAGCCGCGCAGAGCCTCGGCCTCCACGTAGGTCAGGCAAGAAACTGGGCGCCTCATCGGTCGCTGACATCGACTGCGAGATCCCGTGCGGCCACCGGGTGTCGCCGCACGGTCCGCTGTCATTGACGTTCTGCGTGATCGTAAGCAACCGGGTCGATCGGTCAGACGACATCACTGTCGCCCAGGTCCCAACGGTATTGCAGCGCAGTCAGCGTGCCGGCGTCTGGGTCGAACGGCATGATAAGCACCTCGCCGGCCTCCTGGTCTACGATCCCGTCGCTGGCGAATCGCATTCCTGACCAGATACCAATGACACAGCTTCCGCGGTGCCGTCGGGCGTGCTCGACCTCGCCACGAGTCAGGAGCACCGCGTCTCCGTTGCTCTGCGTGCCCTTCGCTTCCAGATAGAGCGTTTGTCTTCCTTTGGTGGCGACAGCGTCATAAGGCCCGTCGTAGCGGGTGTCGCGCACCACCCATCCCTCGTCTCGGTAGTGCTCCATGAGCCAGTCCTGGGCTGCGTCCTCGATGGCTTTGCGTCTGGCGGCGTCGACGAGCCTCCCCTGCCCCTCTCCTGGTGGGCGAGTGTGGCCGACGTGCTCTGACCACCTCGCTTGGAGGTCAACGACCACTTCGGGTTGGATCTCCGTCCCGCTGGCCATCGGGGTCCAATTCTGCACGGGAAACTCATCCTGGAGTTGGTCAGTCCGCAACATGTTGTCGGGTTCGACGAGTCGGTCCCACAGGACATCGACGTAGTTGGCCATTGCGCCGGTGTTATCCCAGTGCGCGTCGGTGTAAATGATTTCGTCGTGAACTTCCGACGGGTCGGCGAAGTTGACAGCCTCGCCACTGCCGATAAGACCTCGACCTCTCGTCCCCTGACGCAGCAGAAACACCCGGTCACCGCGGCGGATTCCCGTCCTTCTGCTGCCGGTCGACCACCGACCATCGACCATGTGTCCTTCCCGAGTGGTCAGAACACAATCGCGGTAGTCGGCCCAGTCCGAGCTATCGGGATTCCAGGTGAGCAGGAATGCGCGATGCCCCGCAACAGATTCCGAGCTCTCCTCAGTTTCAGGATCCGCGACGTAGTTGATGGCGTTACGACCGCGGTGGACCGCGGGCTGATCGACGAGGAGGTCGTACAGGGGATCAGCAGAGGTGAGCGGTTCACCGATTAACGCGATCTTGGTGGCTTTGGGGCCAGGGTCGGAGACCCGTTCGTAGCCCTTGATCTTGAAGGCCGCCACTGTCCGGTCATCGTGAACGAACGTCGCGTACGTCTCCTCGGCAATCCTCGCCTCGTTGAGGTCCCACCGCCCGCGGTTGTGCTGCCACAATTCCCCGTCGCCGGCGGACGGGTCGAAACCGCACCATGACCTATTTAATGAATCAGATGCGATCTGCTCGGGTGTGTGATCGATTCGGTCGCTCAATCGGATTTGGATCACCATGCCGCCGAGTCTCTCAGACGTGCAGGCGCTGCGGCTCGCAGTTCTATCGGCTGCTACGTGGCACGGCTCGGATCATGGCAATCATTGCCCCCGAAAACGTTCGCTATCGACGACCCGCGACCGGCCGCAGCGGTGCTGCACATCTACTTCGGCGACCCCATACCCTTGCACCGGCGCCGTCTTCGACAGCTGCGACTCCACCGACTCCGACGTCTACACTGCCATGACCTCGGCCACCGGCTTCCCTAGTTGCAGACTCGCTGTTGCTTGTTGCGTCGCTTCCTGGCCCGATTAGACCGGTCATCAGCGACACCTGAAGCTGACGGATGGACTGCCTCATGAACTCGACGTCGTCGGCATGCACACGTCCAAGGGTGTTCTCCGTGTTATCTGCGAAAACCGAGGTAGGAGACCGCACGTACACCCTCGTAGCCGTCCATGCCTGTTCGGACCACCGCCTGAGTTCTGAGTTCGAAGGCGGATGGCGGGTCCGCTTCATACCGAATACTGTCTAGCACCGTTGAGGACCAGACTGTGTAAAAACATCAGCTTCCACGAAGAGCCACGCGGGTCGTGCCGCTGCTATTGTTCCAGCTCATGACGGACCCCGGCACGCAGCCCGACCTTCACCCGGGCGAGAAAACTATGATGTTGAGGCTAGGAATTGTAGCGGCTGCAGCTGCACTCGTAGGCTCGCTAATTGGTGGGTCAGCGACCGTCGGAGCGGTCTGGTGGCAGACGAGCAAGGCCGAGGAGGAATCGGTCGAGCAATTCCGGCGAGACAAGCTGGGTGACAAATACTCGGACCTGCTCGCCGACCTTGAGCAGATGGCCGATCGCTTGAACGACTGGGAATGGTGTGCTGGTTTCGACCGGGAGGACATAGCAAACGGCACTAATGCTGACCGGATTGCGCGCTGCAAAGCGGACGCCTCAAATGGGCGTGAGCTGGGCAATCATGCGTTGAACCTTAAAGACGAGATAAGTTTCGCCTCCCCTGCGGCGGTCAATTTCGCCTGGAATGCAATTGCAACCTACAACGGCGCATACACCAGCCTGGTCGAGGTTATTCCAATTCTGGGCTCGGTACCATCTGATTTAAACCGAGAGCTCGAACAATCGAGCACAAAGTTTGCACAGCAAGAGTTTCGTTCTCGGTTCGAGTTAATTAGAGAACTAGGCCTCCCCTCCTCGTAGTGTCGCGGTCGCCCCCCCGCGAGGTGATGCATCCTGGTACAGGATTACAGGCAGAACGGTGACGAAGGACATCCAAGAGCTGTTGCAAGCACAAGTCCAACGCGCACGCGAGACGGAGGGTAAGGCAGCCAGATCCACGTCCTCGAGGACAGCGAACTGGTGCTATTGCTCATCGCTGCTCGAATGCGCTGCGCACGGCGACGAGCCTCAGCCGCTCCCCTCTGGTCCGCGGAAGCTGAACTACGGTTTGAGTCGAGACTCCTTCGAGGCTGGCCATTGCATGCTCGCCTACCTCCACGTTCTCGATGTCATCTCCGACTTCCAGCGCTCGGCCGACGGAAAGGTTGATGGATTCAGCGATCGAGGTGCACAACCCCACCTTCTGCGGTTCCACCCCGAGGCCCTCGACCGACCCGCATTTCCGATCCTTACGACGACCATCAGAGAACAGATCGCCAAATCTGAGGGGTGAATGGCCTGGACACTGCAATCCTGCATGAGTGTCGGCCGTGTAGGACTGCGCCCCGCTAACCGATGCGGTTGCGGGGCGCAGTACGTATCAGGGCGTGGGGTCACCAGGTGAGCTGCGGCTGTTTCGTCGGCGCCTGGTAGGTGTCGAACTGCCAGCCCTTGAAGCCCGGTGCGCAGGCTGTTGCGCCGAGGTTGGGGTTCTGCGTGAGGATTGTGTTGCGCCACGCGGTGCATTCCACGACACCGCTGTAGGTGTAGGTGTTCGCCTGCGCGGGTGCCGCGGTGAGACCGCCGACGAGCGCGGATGCGCCGATTCCGGCGGCGACGACACCGGCAAAGACGACGGCGCGCACCTTGTTGGTGATGTTCATACTGATCTCCTTTGGCAACCTTTTTTACTGCGATTGATCAAGAGCGAGGTTCAATGAACCAGGGTTCGGAACAGGGACGGTCTGGTCGAGGACGAGGGACCACCGTTGCCTGTCACCGGAAACCGCTCAACGTTCGTGCGGGCGCCGAGTCCCTGCCTGAGGGGAGAGTCCGACGCCCGTACAGCCGATTCCGGGTGGAGTCGCTATCTGACTTCGAAGTGCGGATCGTCGGGGAGGCTGGACCATTCTCCGCCCCAAACGATTTGACCGCCCATGCTGGCTAGCTTGGCGCGGATCTTTCCGGTTTGCTCGGGGGTGAAGGTGCCCGAGAAGCCCTGCCCGCCATGGATTTCGAGGTTGAGGTCAACGGCGGTGCCGCTGCCGTGGTTGGAGTAGGCCGTATTTGTCGGCGGGACGAGTGCCGGTTCGGCCCATGACCAGTCGTCACCGTTGCCGAGAGTGATGGGCTCGACGTTGGCGTCGAACCAGGTGACGAACTCGCGGAGCAGTTCGGTGGGCTTACCGGGGGCGGTCCAGAAATTGACCCCGTTGACGGCCCATTGGGTGGTTTGGACCTGAGTGATGAGCGGGTACCCATTCTGGGAGGCCCCGGCGGCGGCAGTGCCGGCGCCGAGGATCGACGCGCACCCGACGGCAAGCGCCGAACCGGCGACCAGGAGATGGGTGCGGAGGCTGCGGGTGGGCAGCGTGGAGCGAGAGTGACTGGACGGCATCAGTCAACCTTTCGATTCGATTCGATTGTGAACCTGCGATTCTCAACAGACCCGTACCGACGGCAACCAGCAGGGATCTGCAGCAGAGAACCTATCGCAGACAGTACCCGTGAACTGTCCACCTCAAGGTCTGCGACCGCGGACTATCCGTATACCGGCGAGTCGAAGAGTCCGGGAGTACGTCAGTTTTCGCGCTGTGAAGTCCCTGGCGACCGACCGCTTGTGGCGGGTTAGGCTACGCGCGTGACCATGCCACCACCTGGTCCTGGCCATCCCGGTTACGGGTTCCAGGGCCCGCCCGGACAGCCCGGGCAGCATCCGCCAAACGCCGGTTTTCCGGGACGGGGAGTCCCGTACGGAGCGCCTGCACCCTATCCGGGAGGTGTGTGCCCGCCGCATCCCGGTGGTCGGCCACCGAAGAAGAGCCGCAGGGGATTATGGCTGTTAGCCGGGCTCTTCGGGTTCGCGACGGTGCTCGCCTTGATGATCGCGGTGAGCGTGGCCCTCGAGGACCCCAGCGACTTCGAAAACAACGTCGCTGACACCACCGAGGTGAGGGTGGGTGACTGTCTGACGGTAGGCGAACTCGCCGGGGAGCTCGAGATCGAGACAGTGGACTGCAGCTACCGAGGGTTTCATTACGCAGTCGCGGAACGGGTGCAGACCCGAAACGGTTGTGGCATCGACTACGCCGCGTTCTGGTACGAGGAACGCCCGTACGCCGGCGCCCGCCCACGCATCGAGGAAGTACTGTGCCTCGCCCAGGTGTACCAGCGGGGGCTCTGCTACTCCGAACCGCCAACGGATGTGTCAAACCCGTTAGCCAAGGTCAACGAGGTCGACTGTTCGCGGGTGACGCTGGTTCCGGGCGGTACGAACTACTTCAAGGTCGAGACCAAGGTGGCCGCGGCTCCGGAATGCACAGAGGGACAGGTCGAGTACTTCGCCGCGAAGCCGACACCGGCTGGATACTGCTTGACGTACTTCGAGCCTTAGACCATCTGCCGCACGGCTAGTACTAAGTCGCAGAACTCTCTGCGCCGCGATCATCATGCACGGGCGGCCGGCGCGAAGATCGGAGGTTCCACTGCCAGTCGGGGAACTCGGTTTCGAGCTGGGTGATCCGGTCGAGCGAGAGCCGGTGTCGTCGGTACTCGGTGCGGCGTTTGGCCACCCAGGCGCCGATCGGGAATCCGTCGATCGTTGCATCGCGGGGTGGCGAGCTGGTGCCGTGTGCGGCGGCGTAGCGGTGCAGGTGGTCCAGGCCCACGTGGAACGGTGCACGTGTCCGCAGGGTCCACTGCCAGTCGGGGAACTCGGCTTCGATCTGACGGGCGTGTCCAGGTGGCATTTGTCCGGCCCGGTACTCGGCGCGGCGGCTGGCGACCCAGGTACCGATCGGGAATCCGTCGACGACGTCATGGCGGCGGGCGTTGCTGGTGCCGTGGAGGGCGACGTAGCGACGCAGATGGGTCAGGCCGGCGGTGAAGCTCATCCGGGCGTTGGTCTTCCACTGCCAGTCCGGGAATTCGGACTCGAGTTGCGCGATCCGCTCCGCGGGCAAGACGCCTCGGCGATAGTCGGTGCGGCGGGTGTTGACCCATCGGCCTATCGGGAAGCCGTCGATGACGTCCCGCTGGCGCGGGCTGCTGGTGCCGTGCACGGCGACGTACCGATGTAGCTGGGCGATACCCTCATCGAATCGGCTGGTCACAGTCCTAGTGTGCCTGTCGCCGGCGGGCGGGTCGACCACCCACCCGGAGTTCTCTCCACGACCATCGAGGGGGTCGCTGGTGGACAATCCCTCTGGTGTCTAGCTGTCACACGGTATGGGATCTATACTGGGGTCAAGAGGTGATCACCATGACAGCAGCGCATCCCCGGCCGGATCTGGCCGCCTACGCCGAAGCGGCCCGTATGTCGCAGCCCGAACTCGTGGCTGCGTTGCGCGATCTGCTCGGCGCGAAACTCGTGGCCTACCTGGGGCGGGTGAGCGAGACCCGGGCGGTGCGGCAGTGGGCGGAGGGCACCCGCACCATCGCCAACCCCGACGACGTTGAACGGCTCCGGATCGCCTACCGCGCCGCCCGCCTGATCACCGAACGCGACACCCCCGCCGTCGCACAAGCGTGGTTTCAGGGCCTCAACCCGGTCCTCGACGACCGGGCGCCGGCGTTGCTGTTGCGCGACGGCGAGCTCGCTGACGTCGGCCCCCAGGTGCTCAACGCTGCCCGCCAGTTCGCCGCGGTGGGATGAACCAACCCCGCACGTCGACGATCGGCACCCTGCACGGCCCGATCACCACCAGCACCCAGACCGTCACGCCTATCTATCGGGTCGGGTACGCGCCGAGTCCCTGGGAGTGGACGCCGTGGGAGTACGCCACCGACGGCCGCTTCGCCGGCCGGTGGGATGACCCCGACGGGGTGTGGCGCACCCTGTACTGCGCCGACACTCCCCTGGCCTGCTACCTCGAAGTCCTCGCCTTCGCCCGACCCAGCCCGCAACTGATCGCCGAGCTCGACGACATCGTCGTCGACGAGGAAGACGAGCAGGACCATCCCACGCTGCCGCCCGGGCGCGTCCCGCGATCGTGGTGTGAGGCAAGGATGCTCGGCCACGCCACCCTGACCGGACGGTTTGCGGTGCCCGCTGCTCCGGACAGCCTCGCCACCCTGCGAACGGTGTTTCGTCCGCTCGCGATCCGCTACGGGCTCGATGACCTCGATACCGCCGCGTTGCGGGACGGCCGGCCCCGCGGGCTCACCCAGGCCATTTCCCGCTGGATCTACGCCCTCACCGACCACGGACACGCAGCGGTCGACGGGATCGAGTTCGACTCCCGCCACGGCGACCAGCTGCGCATGTGGGCGCTCTACGAACGCGCTGCCGACCCCGACATCAGCCCCAACATCGACGTTGTCGACCACTGCCCCATCGACGCCGCGGATCCACACCTGGCCCGCGCCCTGACCCTCCTCGGACTCGAGTGGACCCCCGCATAGACCGACCTGAAACAGGCTGTCCCGCAACGTCGAACAAGCACGAGGCGGGCTCGACCAGCCGTGGTAATGCCTACGACCGACTCTTCGACACCGGGATCGCCCACCTGCACCGCTACGCCGCCATGCATGGTTCCAGCTCACCTCCCCGCGGCGCGACGATCGACGGGTTCGCGATCGGTCAGTGGGTCGTCAACCGCCGTGCCGAGTACCGGCGGGGCCATCTGACGGCCGAGCGGATCGACCGCCTCGAAACCGAGTTCCCCGGCTGGGTGTGGAATGTGCGTGACGCGATGTTCGACGTCGGCCTGACCCATCTGCGCCGTTTTGCAGCTGTCCACGGCACGAGCAACGCTGGAGAAGGCGATGTGGTCGACGGTTTCGAGATCGGTACCTGGGTCGCGTCCCGTCGCGCCGACTACCGCAGAGGCCGATTGTCGGCGGCGCGGATCCGCCGCATCGAAACCGAGTTCCCGGACTGGCAGTGGCTGCCTCAGGACGAAGCCTTTGCGGCCGCGTTCGAGACCGGACTGTCCCATCTGCGCCGCTACGTCGCCGCCCACGGGACCAGCCAGGTCCCTCAGCGAGATGTGATCGACGGGTTCCCTATCGGTACCTGGGTCGCCACGCGCCGCGCCGACTACCGCAGAGGCCGATTGTCGGCCGAGCGGATCCGCCGCATCGAAACCGAGTTCCCGGACTGGCGGTGGACGGTACGACCCGCCGCCACGAAAAGCAGGCGGTGACACCGTGCCCGGCAAGCACGACTCCCCGACCGCTGGCCGCCGTCGTGCGGACGATCGGCGGTTCGACATCGGGATCGCACACCTGCACCGCTACGCCGCCGCGCATGGGTCGAGCTCACCGGCCCGCCACGCAACGATCGACGACTTCCCGATCGGCGCCTGGGTCGACAGCCGCCGCACCGACTACCGGCTGGGCAGGTTGTCGCCCGAGCGGATCCGCCGCATCGAAACCGAGTTCCCCGACTGGCAGTGGAACGTGCTCGATGCCGCCTTCGCGGCCGGGATCGCACACCTGCGCCGCTACGCCGCCACCCACGGCACCAGCAACCCACGCCAGCACGACGTCATCGACGGCTTCCCGATCGGCCAGTGGGCGGCGAACCGTCGCGCCGACTACCGTCGAGGACGACTACCCGCTGACCGAATCGCGCTGTTCGACAACGAATTCCCGGACTGGCAGTGGAACCCCCAGGACGCAGCATCGGCCGCCGCGTTCGACGCCGGCCTCGCTCACCTGCACCGGTATCGCGCCGTGCACGGCACCAGCAACCCACGCCAGCAGGACGTGATCGACGGCTTCGCGATCGGCCAGTGGGTCGCCAACCGTCGCGCCAACTACCGTCGGGGCACCATGCCCGCCGAGCGGGCACACCGCCTCGAGGCCGAGTTCGACGACTGGCGATGGACAGGCCACCACCGACCGGGTGCTCGTCGCGGCGCCGGGAGCGATGAGGAGATGCGGTGAACCTTGCTGCGGCAGTAGCGGAACGGGTGGCAACGAAGGCTGAACAGCCTCCCGCAGCAACGACGTCACCGTGATCGCCGCGTGGGCCGTAGGGGACTGCGTGTGCGTAGTGTTTCGTTCCCGCCTCGTCGGTAACCCCACGCAATTGTTCGGCGTGGTCTACGACCTCGACTTCCACCCTCCAGAGGCAGGACCCGTCACCGATATCGAGGCTGCCGCCTACCACATCCTCGCGTTCGAGATCATCGAGCCGCACCCCTATCCCCAAGTGTTCGCCACCGGAAACGAAGCTATTCACTGGCGGGCGATGTCAGCGCGGAACATGACCTACTGGCCGTTATATCCCGGCTGCCCGACGTCGGTGCTGTGGCCGATCAGGGCATAACGATCCGAAGCCGCGCCTGATCCGACACAGCAGACCGCTGCGCTGAGGCAACGGGAACGTGCCGAGCGACGTGGATGTGACGTGTCAGGCGATATTATCATCCGTCTCATCGGACCACAGAGCGGGAGAGGACTTCAGATCCTCCATGATCGCGGAAGTGTCGTGTAGCACCTTGATGATTCGCTGGTAATGGTCCAGTTCAGCGTTGCTGAGCTTTCGGCCCTTTCGCTGCTCCAGCCATTTTTGAGCGGGTTTGTAGGCGCCAATCTCGAATTCCCACACCGCGGCTGGCACACCGCCGAAGTATTGGTACTCGTTGATCCATACTCGGTCGCCAACCAGCTGATAACGGTCGACGGAGTCACTGCCTGCAATGGGGAAGCTCGTGATGTAGTCATCCACCGCGTAGTCAATGACTAGGTGCAGTTGACGCAGTCGCGCGCCAGCGTCACGGAACGTCGCGAACTCATCGTCGTCGGCCGCTATCGGAATGCGGGGGAAGTCGTCTTTTAGTAGATTGACGAACTTGCTCCGATAAACTGGAGAGTGCATGACGCCGTAGATATAGTCGAAGACGTCCTCATCCGTAGTATCGTCGCTGAGGTTGACGGTTAGCAGTTTCACCTTATCGCGGTGCATATTTGAGGTTCGGGTACCGTCTTCCTGGTAGAGGTACAGAGGGGCGACAGTTTCGCTACCCTTGTTGTCCGACTTAATGAACCCGTCGGAAATGATGGTGTCAGTGATGAAGAAGTACTGCGCAGACCTGCCCTCAGGCATTTGGCGTCGGTATACGAGCGCGATGTTGTGGCCACGGGTCATGTGCTGCATGACGTCCATGCGGGGCCAGTCGACCATCTGTCTGGTGTAGTACACGTAGCGGGTGTCGAAGGGCCGGTAGCCGAGGTGCTGAATATTGCCCGGGATATCGTCGTGGCGGACAGCGGCTCTCGCCTCGCCTAGCTTCCATCCGCGAGTATCTCCAGGCGGGTAACCGTTGCTCTTGCGTTTGCGATTCGGGAACAGCTCGGCGCGTACCTCGTCGTCGGTCTTGGACGAGTCGGCAAACATCTCCATCCTTCTACGCAGTGCGCCTTCGTCGATGTCGACGACGATCTTGTCGCGGGCAGTGACAATGCTGGAATTGGAGACGACGAACAGGTCCTTTAGACTGACACCTTTCTCGTAGACTTCCCTGCCTTCATCGTTAAACTGCGTGAAGCGCATCGATCCCTTGTCGAGAACTACAGGTGTCCATGCAATGTCGTCGGCGTCGAGTGCACCAAACTTCTTGGCACGGCTGCCGTAGAGGTCGGCGCTGAAGACCTCGGCGAGGTTGTCCTTCTTGCCCCCACGGTGCTTGACAGCAAAGATAATCGCTGCGCCCTGCTGAATGTCGAAAACGTTTTCATCTCGGGCGCCACTTGGATCATATTCTTTGCGTTTAACATTTCCGTGTAGATCCAATGCGTAGATCTTGTCGAACGTCTTCGCTAGGTGCCATCGAACACCGCGAGAAGTCTTGTTGTGGAGGTATCCGTGCGCGGTGATCATCGCGACGATGCCTTCGCCGTTGCGATTGATCACGTCTTCGGCGAACGCGATGAACTTCAGATAGTCGTCGTGCAGCCAGTGTTTTCGCTCCTGGAGTTTGACCTGTCCGCCGGGCTCAACCTTATACTTGGCGACAAGAGAGTTGGCATAAGTAGTGTCGTTACTGCTTTGCGCTTTCCAGGGAGGGTTGCCGATTATGACCATCACCGGATGAGCACTCTTGATGATTCCCGCCGCACGGGATTCTTCGGTGACCGCATCAGCCAACCCGAACGTGAACAAGTCGGGTTGGTGTTTGATTCCCTCTTCCAGAGTGTTGGTAAGATACACGCGCAGTCGGTCATTGAGCTCGGTGACGCCACTATTCTCTAGGGTCATTCCGAGCTTGAGGTGAGCTATTGTGTACGGGGCCATCATAAACTCAAACCCGTTGAGACGCGGCACGAGGTCTTCGTTAACGTAGCTGGCCCACCGCCCCTGCTGCGTGGAGAAACCGGCGTGAATAAATTCTATAATCTCGTTCAGGAACGTCGCAGTGCCGACGGCTGGATCGAGAATCTGCACCTTATGCAAAGCGATCTCCTGGCCGACGACCGTCTTCCAGCGGCGGGTGACGGGATCTTTGAACCGTCGCGCCTGACCATCATCGACCTTGTACTTGATAGTCGAAGAGTTTGCGATTCCTTTGGATATGCGGAACTCGTTGCGAAGCAGGGCGTCGACTTGCCGAACCATGTATCGGACGACAGGAAGCGGGGTGTAATAGGCACCCATCGCCACCCGGAGGTCCTCGTCGTACGCGTGGAGGAAGTCTTCGTAGAAGTGAATAATCGGGTCGCGGTCAGTGCGAGGCTTCGCGCCGTGCAGGTGCCGCTGAACCAGTTCTCTGACATCGCTGATCCGAAACACCTCGCACAGCTCGTCGACTGCGCGGGCCAGCCGTTCGTCAAAGCTGGGACCCACAATGTGATCGAAGAAGCTCAACAAGAACGGGTTGGTCTTTGGAACCAGTGCCCGGGCCTCATCCTTCGTGAACGTCTCTGGAGTAGGGTCACTGTACCGGGCCACGAAGAGGCCGTATACGAGTGTTTGCGCATACATGTCCGCGAAGCGGCCGTGGTCGAGGTCGTGGACCAGCGCAGTCCGCATCAAGTTGTAGATCTTGACCAGGTCGTCACCCGGGTCGGGATCATCAGAGAAGTACGCAAGGATGTCCTCGCGGACCCGTCGTGCCTTAGCGCCCATGATCTCGGCAAGGCGAACTCCACTCGTGATCGCCTGCGGCAGCTGTGCCACGAAATGGCTGATCTCACCCGTCAGGCTGTTGTAGGCGGTGGGGTCGGCAACGATCCGACCGTTAGCCAACTCGGCGACCCGGACGTTCTTATATAGTCGCCCGTCAGAGTAGAAGCGGAACTCAAGCTGGTCGGTCAAAATCAGGTTCTGATATCCGGCATAGCGGCGCATCTGCTCGGACTTCTCGACCTGATCGAGCTGCTTACCAATGTCTTTTGCCTCGACGTACCCCAGAATAATGTCGGGGTTGCTGGCCTTCAGCAGGACGAAATCTGGTGCACCGTAGTCACTTTGTTTTGGATCATTGATGGCTAGGACGTCAGGTACCGACTCAAATAGAACCTGAAGAGCACCTCGATACGCGTGTTCGCGGGCGTGACCGCTGGCGTAGCGCGACCGCACGTCCGCGGTGTAATCCGATACCGTTGCAGCGTCCATGACAACAGACGATAACTAGTCTCGTGGGTTCGCAGGCCATAGAGGGGACCCGACCACCCTTCAACTGTCGAGGCGTCTCTTCGACGCCCGATCGACGTCCTCCAGCGACACTCGATGCAATGTTCACACGCGTAGCGCAACTAAAGGCCACCGTTAGCCCGTACCCGGTCGACGCCGGGCGGCAGGATAGCCCTAGGTCGGACCGCCACCCAACGGTTCCCCAACCCGTCCAGTGTCACTTTCGAGTCTGCCCCCGGGGGCACCGAAGCAAACGTGAGACGGGATTGTCCGGTTCGGTAACGATGTCTGAGTGGGTTGCTATAGGTAGTTGACATTCGATCGGCCAGTGCGCGCCGGTCGCCGCTTGTGTGAAAGGCTCTCCCGCTCAATGGCTATGCCCCCGCTCCTCCCTGCCGTCTCCTCGTCAGAGCCGCCGGCCACCCCTTCACCTCGCAGGACTCGCACGCGGGTCTTGGTCGGCAGCTGCGCCGCTGTCCTGGTCTTGGGGCTGGGTGCGTGCGGGACGACCGACACGACCACCGAGCGTGTCGTCGACACCTCGACCCTGCCTGTGACGACGTCGGCCGCGACGGCGTCGGAGGTGGTGTCGCTGCCCACCGCGACGCCGGTCGTCACGGTGTCGGCGGCACCGGCTGCGAACAAGGCGCTGGTTACGCTGGACACCCTCGAGGTGAAGGGTCGCGCACCGAAGACCGGGTATGACCGAGCTCTGTTCGGGCAGGCCTGGACCGATGACGTGAACGTCGACAGCGGCCACAACGGCTGTGACACCCGCAACGACATCCTGCGCCGCGACCTCACCAACATCGTGCTCAAGCCCGGCTCGAACGGCTGCGCGGTGCAGTCCGGAACCCTTGCTGACCCCTACACCGGCACCACCATCCAGTTCGTGCGTGGCCAGCAAACTTCCTCGGCGGTGCAGATCGACCACGTCGTCGCCTTGTCGGATGCATGGCAGAAGGGCGCCCAGCAGCTCTCCGCGGCTCAGCGAGCAGACTTCGCCAACGATCCGCGTAACCTACAAGCCACCGACGGCCCCACCAACCAACAAAAGGGCGACGGTGACGCCGCGACCTGGCTGCCGCCGAACCGCTCCTACCGCTGCACCTACGTCGCCCGTCAGGTCGAGGTCAAAGCCGCCTACCAGCTATGGGTAACCCAGGCCGAGAAAGACGCCATCACCCGCGTCCTCAGTAGCTGCGGCGCCGCGGTGCCGGCACCGACAACCCGCCAGGTCCCCAACACCCGGACCTCGACGGCGACACCGATCCCGGAACCGGCCTACACGCCGCCGACGACGACCTACACCCCGCCACCTGCGGTTGAGGCGCCGTCGTCGGTCTACTACGCCAACTGCTCGGCAGTCCGCGCAGCGGGCGCGGCCCCGATCTACGCCGGCCAGCCCGGTTACAGCAGCAAGCTCGACCGCGACGGCGACGGCGTCGCCTGCGAATAGTCACCCCGCCATCCCACACGCCGTCACGACGGTCCTTTCGGATCGTCGTGACGGCGGTCTAGGCTGCGGGCGCGGCACCCTCCCGGGTGTTGCGAACCCTGTCGTCGAGAACTCTCAAGGAGTGGTCATGGCTGGAATTGCGGACAAGTTCGACAAGGCATACGAAGACAAGTCGCTGGCCGAGCTGGCCGATGCGCCGGTCGCGGCGCTGCAAGGCGTCAGCGACGGCGACGCGGAAAAGCTCCAGGCGGCGTTCAACATCAAGACCGTGCGTGACCTGGGCACCAACAAGTTCTTTCTCTGGGCTCAGGCGGTCGCCAAGCTCGCCGAATAGATCGGCCAGCTGCGCGGAATAACCACGGGTGGGGCCTCTGTTGACTCGTGCGACGGTGGCGGGCTCATTGCCCCGGGCCTCACCCCTTTCCGCCGCTGCGTGCGGCCACTCGCCGAGAGGCGCACTGACCGGCACCGTCCCTCAACGCACTGAAGCCGTCGACCCCACTCGGGGTCGGCGGCTTCAGTCGTCACCGGCACCGCCGTGTGTGCAGTCACCGCGGGATGACGGTGCCTTCGGGGAGGTCGTACTCGGCGAGGATCACTTCGTCGCCGTAGACGGATGGGAAGTCGTCGCCGGGGATCTGTGGGACGGCGAACATGAGTTTGAGGAACAGGCCGGGGTCGGCTCCGTCGAAGGCGCGCAGGGAGATCCACGGCCGTGCACCGAACGGGTCGTCGATGTGGCCGTCCCATCCGCCGAGCTGGTCGAGATAGTTGGCGAGGGTGCGGCCGGGGTAGCCGAATCGGGCGGCGTAGTTGATCGCGGTGGTCTCTGCGGTGATGCGTACGCGTTCGATCACGGCCTGAGGATAGACACCGACCGGGCGGTGAGCGAGGACAGTGGAGCGTATGGCTTCCATGGCGCCGATGCTCGCAACTGCGGGTCCTCCCCCGTCGGGTTCGGGCTGGTCGTGGGAGATGAAGTTCGATGGTCAGCGCTGTGTCGCCCGAGTCGCCAGCGGCGAGGTGTTGCTGTTGAGCCGCAACCTCAGCCCGATCACCTCGACCTACCCCGAGATCACGGCCGCTCTGGTGAACGCCAGTGGTGGCCGCGACGTCGTGGTCGACGGTGAGATCGTGGCGCTTGACGCTGCCGGGCGGCCGTCGTTCTCGCTTCTGCAACGACGCATGCACACGCCGCGGCCGGGCCGGCGGCTGCTTACCGATGTTCCGGCGGCGTTCTATCTGTTCGACGTCCTGGAGCTCGACGGCTCCGACGTCGCACCGCTGCCCTACCTCGAGCGCCGCGAACTGCTCGACACCTCGCTCACCAATATCGGCGCGGTGCAGGTCACTCCGTACTGGCCTGACAGCTCCGCAGAACCGATGCTCGAGCTCGCGACGACGTTCGGCCTGGAGGGCGTGGTCGCCAAGCGAGCAACGTCGAGATACGTGCGGGGGCAGCGATCCCCGGCATGGGTCAAGGTCCCGTTGCGGCTCAGCGCCGAAGTGATCGTGTGCGGGTGGACCGGCCGGCCGGCCATGGTGCGGTCGCTGCTGGTCGGCGGCTACCGGCCCTCGGGTGAGTTGGTCTATCTCGGCGAGGTCGGTACCGGGTTCACCCAGCGGCACCGCCGCGAGATCGCCGAACAACTCGCGGCGATAGCGCGCCCCGAGCATCCGTTCACCACCGAGCACTTCCCCACCAGGATCAGAAACGTGCGGTGGGTGCGACCGGTGTTGATCGGCACCATCGAGTACCGCGAACTCACCCGCCGGCTGCGGCATCCCTCGTGGAAAGGCTTGCGCACCGACAAGACCCCGGACGAGGTGATCTGGCCCGAACACGACACCAAGCCCTGACTACTCGGGCGTCGACTCACCAACCTGCACGCACCACGATGGCCCTGTGGCAACCGACCCGCCGGGAGGGCGGCAGCGCAGCGCCAGCGGAGTCAGCTGGTGGCTTCTCCGAGTCGTTCGACCTGTCCGCCGACCTCGTCGGCGTACGCCTGGGCCTCGGTGGCTTCGTCGTCGGTGTAGACCCGAACACCGGCCGGCTTACCGGGCTGCCGCACGATCAACGTCAGCTCCCCGATCGCGACGCGACCGCGTGTGGGTGCGACGCGATTCGTGGGCCCGGCCCCGGCATCGTTGTTCTCGGTCATCGCTCGGCGGCGTCCTCTCGCGGTTGCAGCGCCTCGGGCGGCACCCACATCGTGATGACGGCCGACGAGACGTGATTGGCGCTTTCGACCGGCATCTGACAAATGCCGCGCCACAGACCATTCGAGACCTGCAACCACGCCATGAGGAGCGCGGGCATGGTCGGTTCGATACGGGCACCGGAGGCACGCACCCGCAGTGACACTCCCCCGCCGGCGGCATATGACCGTCCGCAGGACGGGTCAGCGATCGCCATGTCGATCAGCACGGGCCTGGGCGGGTCGACCACGCGTAGTGTTCGGGTGTCGGGCCAGCGATCGAACATGCTCACAGTTTAACTCCACGGGTCGAATGGATGTTCGATGGTCGTGTAGTTTGTACGGGTAGGCGGGGGTGTGACCGGAAGGGAAGTCCGGAACCGTACGCACCCCCGCCGTTCCCACCGCTGGGAGGTGAATCGGTGGATGCGCGACCACGGTTGCACGTGACCCAACGTGCCATCCTCACCGAGGACGACAACGGTGTCTGGACGGGCCGGTATGGCGGAGAAAACTGGTCTGTGACAGCGGATTCCGAAGAGGACGCTCTCCAACGTCTGCGCGAGAAGCTCGAATCCCTCCTCGACGACGACGAGCGCACCGCACGCATCATCTCCCTCGGGGAGCAGGCCGCCCAGGGCCGCTACACCGGAGAGGGTTTCGAGGCGCGTCTCATCGACCAGGAGGCCTACGAGGATCGGATGATCGAGGCGATGGAGACCTATTTCGACCAGGACTGACCCGTGACGTCTGCGCACCTCGCGGCCCGCCGCTCTTCGCCGTGATGCAGCGGTGGGATCGCCGCCGCAGATCTTCGACCCCGCACTGGATCGTCGGATCGTCACGCGACCTGCTGAAAGGGCGTGGCGATCCGGCCTGCCGGGCCGTTCGCCAGGGGCCTCGCGACGGTGCCCGGGGACTCAGATTGCGCCGCTGTTCGCCGCGAACACCGCGGCGTAGAGGACTGCCACGGTCCGGGATGCTTGCTCGCGGACAGCGCTGTCGGGGTCGTGGAGGTAAGCCTCGACCGTCTCGATGAGATGGACTGGGGTCGGTCGGAACCGTCGGAGGCAGGCTATCGCTGTCGCCCGCACGCTGGGGTCCCCGATCTGGTCGGCAATGAGATTCACATCCTCTTGCTGGCCATGCTCGGTCAGGCACTCGAGGATCCCCGATCGACAGGTGCCCAGTGTGCGGTCTGCTGCGAGTCTCGATAGTTCGTCGTGATGGTCGCGGGATGCCAACTCTCGCAGCGCTTGCGCCGCTTCGGTCAAGGCTTCAGCGCTCACTGGTGGCTGAAGGTAGAACTGGTCGATGAGGGCCTCGGCGGCGCCGCAATCGCGGGTGCCGGTGCTGGCCAGCGACCGGCAGAGATCGATCCGGAGTTGATCGACCTCGCCGCTGTCGGTGAACCCGGACCGTTCCTCGATATGGCCCAACCAATCCACGAGAACGCTCGTGGGATAGGACGTCCGCCGCATGTCGGCTACGCCGAGGTGTCCGTGCGAGTGCGGCGGAGAAGCGGCGTGGGCAAGGTCGGCGGCGAGGCGCTGGTAGACGCGCTCTCGCCTCGACGACGCTGTCACATCGGTCCTGTCGATCGGCGGTCGACTTTTACCTGCGTGGGTAGCGCTGGAACGCAGCCTGGCATCGCGAGTCCTTACCGTCCGGAGCCGCCGCGGATCGGCTGGCTGTTCGGAGGGTCTGATGCATCTGGGCTGCTGGGATGTTCCGCCAGACCGACCGATCGGCCAGAGAGAATTTGTCCGGATCGACTTCGGTGGGTCCGCGCGCCTCGGAGCGTCTGTTAGCAACTGGATTGTCGGACTGGCGCCTCAGGACGTGGCGCTCGACGCCGCGTTCAAGGCCGGGTTGGCGCACTTGCGTCGCTGTGTTGCTACCCATGGCACCAGCAACGCCCGCCGGCGCGACGCCATCGACGAGTTTCGACCGGTACTAGGTCGAAACCCGCCGCGCAACATCACCGAGGGCGGCTGCGGGCCGAGCGTGTCTGGACCCTGGAGACCGAGTTCCTGGACTGGGACGGCGCGATCCGCTCTTGATTCTATGAACGGTCGCCGCGCCGACCGGATTCACGTCGGTCCAAGTCGTCTCCAGACGAGATGCATGAGACTCGGCGCGAAGGGTGCTGGCAACGCGCCTTGGAATGACTCCGTCACCGAACGACGCCACCTGCTAATTGCGGTTGAGACCGTGTCTGCGGGAGTCGAGCGCGTCCTTGAAGTGGTTCTCCGCTGCGTTGATCTCTCGGGTGGGAGTCGCGGGGTCGAACACCCGCAGCAGTGAGAACTGGAAGGTCGCTGGGTCGAGACTGCGGAGTTCAACGTTCCCGCCGTGACCGTTCGTCGCGTAGACGTTCCAGCGTTGGCGGATGCTCTCGCCTCCGTCGGCCTTGCCGACGTAGTGCCGTCCGTCTCGGGTGTCTGTGATCAGGTAGACGCCTCTGACGGCAGCAAGCGCGGTACGCCATGCTGCGTATCGGTGCTCTCGCATCACGCCTTGCAGTTCGGTGTAGGACAGGATCAGTCGGTCGAAACCAGGGAATGGCACAGGCTCCGCGTGCGCGATCTCCAACACGGGATAGCCAGATGCCGTTGAGGCGTTGATCCTCCAGGTACGCGGCGATCTCCAACCGATGACGAGCCGGTTCCTCAGATCTGAGAGGTGCTCGGTCGCAACGAGGTCGAATATTCGGACTGCCCCATCGTCCGAGACGACACCGCGGTTTTCTAACACCGACCATAGGCGGGCTCTGTCGCCGCCCTCGCGTATGAACACCACCCAGAAGCGGGGCGGATTCGTTGGGAACGTGCGTGATCGGGCGGACTGATGGCTGGTGTACTTCAGAATGTCGGCGTCGCTGGAGGTGGCCTCGAGTCCGGGCAGTCCGCTGTCGTCGCGCTCCTGGACGTATGCGTGACGGAGCACATGGGCTTGGCCGGGTTCGATACCGGCGCTCTCCAGTATCGAACCGAACGCGAGCGTGGTCATCGGCGACCACCTTTCTGCTCGATAAGCTATGCCGCCCGGTGGGTGGGTGTTCGATTCGCTTGCCGTCTCCCGGAAGCTTGGGTGAACGATGTCGCGCGGTTATGACCCGTGGAAGCACCAGACCCAACTCCACATCCAACGTTGGCATCTTCGGCAGAATCCTGCCGTTCGTTACTCGACCCGTCGTAGCGTCGATGGCATGGGCGACGAGCGAGTTTTCAGCATCGACGGAAACCAGGCCGTGCCAGCCGAACCTGTGTCACTGGCGGAGGTAGGGCTTCGAGAACGTAGGGATCTGCAGGAGTGGGTGATCGCTCATCCGGAAATTCTGGGCTCCGGAGTCAAGGTGGTCACGATGGAGTTCGATCGGTGGCAATCCGGAGCCGGTCAACGCCACGCTGACCGACTCGATGTCCTGGGCATCGACACCGAAGGGCAACTCGTCCTTGCTGAGCTAAAACGTGATCGAGCACCGGACACTGTCCAGCTGCAAGCCATCAAGTATGCGGCCATGGTATCGCGATTCACGCCCACCGACCTCGCAGCGCACCACCAGCGCTACCTCAACAGCCGGGGCGGCGACGTCTCCGAGGAAGACGCGCGCGATCTACTCATCGAACACGCCGGCGCGCTCGATCTGGACACCCTCAGACGACCCCGCATCGTCCTTGTGGCGGGGGATTTCGACGCCACGACAACCGCGAGTGCCGTGTGGCTCAACGAGATGGGTCTCAACGTCACGCTGCAGCAGGTGCAGGCCTACCGCATGGCTCACGGGCTGGTGATGACTGTCTCGCAGCTCTACCCCGTTCCAGACGTGGAAGATTTCACCATCTCACCCATTCAGGCTGAGGCGAGATCGTTGACGCAACGACAGCAGAAAAGCGCAAGGGAACAATCGACGGTTGTTCGTTTGGCCCAGAGCGGTCTGCTGCCTGATGGCACCGCCTTGCATCTGAGAACCACTAACGAAGTGGACACTGACGCTCGTGCGCGGATCGACACCTGGATAGACGAAGACGCTCAACGCGGCCGAGCCGTCTGGTTCAACAGCCCCGCCGCACCGTTGAAATGGGAGTACGACCAGAAGCGCTATCGTCCTACCGCGATCGTGACCCAGATACTGCGGGAGGCTGCCGGGCTTGACCGAACCGTACGCGGTCCGCGGTGGTGGGTCACCGGCGATGGCCGAGACCTCACGCAACACGTTGGCAGTAGTCCTGCTCCGTTCAAGTGGGACAAGTTGCACGTAGCTCTGGCTGCGATTCCTTCCGGCATGTGGACGACATATGGCGATCTCGCCGAACTGGTCGGTACAGCCCCTCAACCGTTGGGCAATCACGTCACTCAGTGTGAGGAGTGTCCGAACGCTCACCGCGTACTCGGTGTCGGCGGAACGCCATCGCCGCGGTTCCGTTGGAGCATTGATCCACTCCGAACCGATTCTCAGCAGCAAGCACTTGAGATGGAGGGTATCGCCTTCACCAACGGTCGTGCAGACCCTGACCGCTACCTCAAAGCCGACAGAATCGCACACACAATTGGCGAGACCGAGGTGTAGTGCCGCGTCCTCGCGCCTACCGCGCCGTCCGCACCGCTAGTCGGCAGATCGAGTACCAGATCGGCGAATGTTCCACTGCCAGTCGGGGAATTCGGTTTCGAGCCGCGTGATCCGGTCGGCCGGGAGGCGACGTCGTCGATACTCGGTGCGACGTTTGGCGGCCCAGGCGCCGATCCGGAAGCCGTCGATCGTCGCGTGGCGGGGTGGCGAGCTTGTGCCGTGTGCGGCGACATAGCGGTGCAGGTGGCCCAGGCCGACCTGGAACGGTGGTCGTGTCCGAGAGTCCACTGCCAGTCGGGGAACTCGGCTTCGATCTGTTGGACGTGTTCGGCGGGCATCTGTCCGGCCCGGTACTTGGCGCGGCGGCTGGCGACCCAGGTGCCGATGGGGAATTCGTCGATGATGTCGTGACGGCGGGCGTTGCTGGTGCCGTGGACGGCGTTGTAGCGGCGTAGATGGGCCAGGCCGGCAGCGAAGGACGTCCGGGCGTTCGCCTTCCACTGCCAGTCGGGGAACTCGGACTCGAGTCGCGCGATCCGCTCCGCGGACAAGACGCCGCGGCGGTAATGGGTGCGGCGTGTGTTGACCCACCGGCCTATCGGGAATCCGTCGATGACGTCTTGCTGGCGCGGGCTGCTGGTCCCGTGCACGGCCCGATACCGATGCAGGTGAGCGATACCCTCATCGAATCGGCTGGTCACGGCGATCTAGTGTGCCCGCCGACGCGAAGAACCGACCCCATGACCCACCGGCAAACAGCTGGCGGCGCCCGAAGTTGATCACCGCCGACATCAGGGCGATCCACAACCTGTTCGATGTCAGTTGCAGGTTGCCGAGAACTCGAATTGCTTGGTGATGGGTACGGCGAGATCCCAGCTTTCCGCGGTCCCGCGAACCGTGATTCGGGAACCGTCTTCGTCGACGTCTTCGACTGAGCCTTTGCCCTGCTTGGCGGTGTACAGGACTCCATTGAGTCCGAACGACACCCTCACGAGTTTCGGTGGATTGCCTGGTTGGAGATCGGCAGCGAGCCCGGGTTGCCCGTCGGTGGGGTCCTGTCCGGTGATGTTGATGGAATCGCTCTGTCGGTAGCACATGAACTCAGCCGGGTCGATGCCCGGGAGTGGTTGGCCATTGACGGTGACGCTGAGTTCGGCGTAGGGGATGTCGATCTTGGACAACTCCGGCCGCGTATCCGCGGCTTCGGAGGCATCGGATTCCGAACATCCGGCTACTACGAGGCCGACCCACGATGCCACCAGCAGTGGCACCACGAAACGCTGACGGCTAGCCATAACTCTGTCTCCCCCTGGGCTGGTCGTGAGGCTCACGATCTGCTTGCTTGCTGCGGGACTGTACCGGTCGAGACCGCGAAGGGAAGGCACCGGATCGCCGCGGCGCCGATCGGTCACATACCGCCGGGGTCGCCGACGACGGAACACACACCGGCTGGGAACCGGGCGGGGCCCTTGCTGCAACTCATCACCGTGCAGCCATTGATTCGCGCGGCGCCGACAGGGAGATCCCTGCCGCCGAGCACCCGAGGGCGGTCGGCGTCTGCGCCCACGTCCGTGCGCGCGGCGGCCCCGAGCGGCACCGTCCGAGTGCGAGACCCGCTTGCGCACAGGGGCAACGCGTCACTGGCGGCATCGTCAGCCGCGAGGGAGGCCCACCGTTTCTCGGTTGCTGTCATGCAGCTGGTGTGCGAGGTGATCGGACGCCGGCGAGGACCGTCTCGTCTTGGCGAGACGGTAGCTCCGACGGTCGCGGACCAGATCGCGGTACTGGTCCGTCACGACGCCTTCCATATCGCGAAGACGGTTGCCGCGACGGCAAATAGGACCCAGAAGTCCTCGATCGGGCCATCGGTGCATCGACTCCATGTACAGCTGTGTGACCCCTGCGGCGCCGAGATCTTCGGTTCCTTAACCACTGCCGGCCAGGTGCGGCCATTCGCCGCCCGCGTCGAGCGAAGACCGTGTCGGATACGTGCCGGCGCGCGGCCGGACAGCCGATCCACTCTGGGCCGTGTCGCCTATCGGTGGCAGCTGGTTGCTCTCGAGTTCTGCTGAGTCCACGGCTGGCGCTGACATCTGTCATCGGCTCGGCGTGACCTATCCTTTCCCGGTGGTTGCGCAATCGTCGGTGTTGGCTCGGAGATGGGCCGATTCTGCACCGTTGCGTGCCCAGCAGTGGGGCCTGATCACCAGCGCCCAACTCCAGCGCCTCGGCGTGGCCGGGTCGAGTCAGCTTCTGCTCCGGCGCAACGGATTGCTGGTGTCGGTGGCCAGAGGTGTGATGCGCGAATCCCGCCCGCCGGCGGACGACCTGCTGGCCGCAGCCCAGCTGGCCTGGGTATCGGCAGCGCCAGGTTCGGCTCCGGAAGAACGGCTCTCGGCCGAGCGGCCAGACTATGTGGTCACCGCGTACACCGCGCTGGCCCTGCATGGACTCGCCGATCCCCCAGTCGAGACGCTGCCGCAGCTGGCAGTCACCGGGCGCTTCCAGCACCGGCAGACCGCCACCTACGCGATCGTTCCTCGCCGAGCGGATCTGTCGTGGGATGACGTGGCGGTCCTCGACGGACTGCCCGTCTTCACCCCAGCCGCGGCGATCCGCGATCTCGCCGCGCACGGTGGCGCTCGGTTCGCCGACGACCTGGCCGACTACTTCACTGCTGTCGCCGGGGCCGCGGCCGGCCGCCCCGATCGTGCCGCCATCGTCGCCGCGATCGCGGCCACCGGTGTCCGCCTGGACGCCCCGTCGTCTCCCCTGCCCCCGCTGCTGGCTGGCAAATGGGCCGATACCGCGTCGCTGCGGACGGCCCAGTGGGGACTGATCACCAGCGTCCAGCTCCAGCAGCAGGGCGTGACCCGCAGCGATCACGTGAAGCTGCGCGACGCGGGCCTGGTGGTTCCGGTCGCCAACGGAGTGATGCGCGAGGCCGACCATCCCGGTGAGGGCGTCCTTGCCGCGGCGCAGCTGGCCTGGGTAGCGGCCGTGCGGGATTCGACCCCTGCTCAACGGTTAGCGGCGTCCCGTCCTGACTGTGTGGTCACCGGCACGACCGCCGTGGCCATCCATGGCCTCGGCCAGCCCGGTGAGGGGCTGCCGCAGCTCGCGATCACCAAGGAGCGCAGAAACGGCCCACGTACGACCACAACCGCGCGCTATCTGGGCCGCTCGACAGCGTTGTCGTGGGACGACGTCGACATCGTCGATGGCCTGCCTGTGTTCACCCCGGCCGCGGCGATCCGCGACCTCGGCCAAGACAGCCGTGGCCGGCTCGTCGATGACCTCGCCGGCTACTTCGCCGACATCGCCATCGCTGCTGCCGACCGCCCCGATCGCGACGCCATCGTGGCGGCGATCGCTGCCTGCGGCGCCCGCCTGCGCACGGTGGTCTGCGATGCGCGCGCCATCCTCGACCGGGTCTACCGCACCGCAGGTGTCACCGACGACGACCTGTTGGCGGCCACCATTTGGGGCGGCCAGTGGCAGCGGCGCTTCACCGCCGACCGGGTCCAGCACATCGTGGCTACTGCGCTGTCGGCCGCCCTCGACACCATCGCCGGCCGAGCCGGAGACGATCTGTCCACCGCCCTGATTCACCTGTTAGAACGCAACGGCCAGGCGCGTCAATGTGTTGTGCCCGAATGCGAATGGTGGGCGGTGGAACAAGACCGCTGCTACGCGCACGCGATCCAGCGGCGACGCGAGCGCGTGCTACTCGACCCCTCAGGCGTCGATTCCTCCACCACGCCGACTCCTCGCCGGTCAGGACATGGTTGGTGGGGCCACCTCGACGACGACGGCGAGACAATCGCGTGCCATGAATGTGGTGAGCGGTTCCGTGCGCTGACCCGCACCCATCTGCAAACCCACGACCTGACCGCCCGCGAGTACAAACAGCGCCACGGCATCGAACAGCGCATCGGATTGGTCTCCACCGAGATTCGCGAGCGGCAGCAGCACCAGGTCGCCACCAACCCCCGAACCTCGGAGCGGTTCCGCCGAAACCCGAACGCGCCACGCCTGACCGATCTACCGTCAGCCCTCCTCGACAAGGGTCAGTCTCGCTGATCGCCCTCGTCCACGACTGCTGGGGCGGACTACTGCCCCATGTCGAAATGCGCAGACGCACACGAGAAAGGGCCCAACCCGATGACAGGAGCACACATTCTTGGGTAGGCACTCCTCAGGACGGACCGCCCCGGGTCGTGGGGGTTCCCATCTTCTGAGCGCTCGTCTTCTTCTCGCCGTCCCGATATGCCTGTGCATGGGCATATTCGCCCTGTGGTGGGGGATCTCGCTGGTGGCCAACCCCGAAACCTGCAATCTCCAAGCGATGACCTCAGCCGATCTCTGCAAGCCCGGAAGCAGGGGCTCCGAGACCCTCGTTCGAAGTTCAGAGCTCGACTATCCGGCTGGCGACTTCGCGGGATACCGAAGCCTGAATGAGCAGGTCAGCCACAACAAAAGGTTCCTCTTCGTCTACATCAGCTCTGGCCTGTTCTTCGTCTGCATCTCCCTCTGGCTCGGCTTTCAGCAGCTCGTCCTATTCCTGGAGCGCCGCATCCACTAGCCACACCCACCGAGACAGAAATCTGTCCCGCACTCGATCGTCATGGCCTGACGCTGCGGGAAGCTCGCTAGTGTCCCGTCGCTGCGGCGGTGTCGCGCAGGAGGTCGGCGAGTTGGGTGCGGGCTCGGTTGAGTCGGGATTTGACTGTCTGAACACCAACGCCTTGGTGGGCGGCGATGTCGGCGTAGGTGAGATCGCCGAATTCACGCAGCACCACGGCTTCTCGAAAGTCCTCGGGCAGTTGTGCCAGCGCTTCGCGTACCGCGTCGCGCAGCGCGACCTGGTCGTCAAACGCTGACTGGTGGGTGTCGTCGACGAGTTGGATCGGCTGGTCGGGATCGGTGAAGTCGGTGATGGTGGTGTTGGCTTTGCGGCGCCGCACGACCATCAGGGCGTTGTTCGCGGCCACCCGGTGCAACCAGGTGCTGAACTTCGACTCACCGCGGAACTTGTGCAGGTTCTGCCACGCCGCGACGAGGGTGTTCTGCAGGGCGTCCTCGGCGTCATGGGGGTTGGAACAGATGTTGAGGCACACCGCCCACACGTGCGTGCGGTGAGCGCCGACGAGCTCGGCGAAGGCGTGCTGGTCGCCGTTACGTGCTTGCAGCAGCAGACGTGCTTCGTCCATCAACTCCCCCAACCCGGGTTTTCAGATGTCGTCGTGCGTGTCGTGGGCACCAGGGTGCGGGTCCTCGACACCGGCGTCGGCGAGGTCAACATTCGCGCTGCCCTCGTCGGCGGGCGGGAGCTGTCCCTCCTCGGCGGCGTCTTGGGCGGCGTGAGCGACCGGCGGATCAGCCGGCTTCTCGTCGTCAGGGCTGTCGGGGTTGTCGTCGCCCAGGTCGATGTCCTCATCGGGATCGGCCGGCGGGGTGTCGTCCATGTCGGGGACGGTGTCGGGGTCGGCGACGGCGGTCGGGTCGAAGGCGGCCTGCAGCGCGTTGTCCCACACTCCCGGCGGGAGATCAGCGGCGAGGGTGGCGGGGTCGATGCCGAGTGACGCCAGAACCGGCGACGGTTCGTCCTCCTGCATGTGTTGACCTCCGTTTCTGGTGAGGTGGTCGCCGACGAAGGTCGCCGTCGGCCCGGTCACCAGGTGAGATGTTACGGCCCACCCCTGGTGTTCCCGACCCGGTCCCGACAGCTGTGATGTAATCCTCCTCGCCAGATAGACGCGGATTCGGGGTCGCGGCGATCGTGGGCGGGAACATTCCTCATTCCTGGTGGCAACAGATTCCCGACACGCTCACAGACTCCAGTTCGAAAGAGGACCCACCATGTCCGGTACCCCCAGCAGCGACGCCCCCATCATCAGCCCCGACGAGCCCTACAACCCTGACGCCACCCCCGCCGATGCACCCGCCCCGGAAGCCGCCGACGGCCCGGCTGGCGAGGTGGTGCACACCACCGACGACGCCGGCAACGCCATCGACGTGCACTACGACGAAGCCGGCGAGGTGGTCCTGATCGAGGCCGACACCGATGGTGACGGCCAGGTTGACACCGCGGCGGCACCGACCGCCGACGGCGGCGCCGTCATCGCCAGCGACCTCGACAGCGACGGCGTGGTTGACGAGGTCGCCCACCTCGACGCCGATGGGGACCTCACCCAGGTCGATTCCTACGAAGATGGGCAACTGGTCACCCAGACCCTCGACACCGATGCCGACGGCGCCCCCGACACCGTGCTGACCGACACCGACCGCGACGGCGCACCCGACACCCTGCTCGTCGACACCAACGCCGACGGGGCCATCGACGCCGTCGCTGTCGACACCGATGGCGACGGGCAGTTCGACGCTGTCGCGCTCGACACCGACTTCGACGGCCAGGCCGATGTCTACGGCCAGGACACCGACGGTGACGGCGAGCTCGACCTCTACAGCGACGAGACCGGCACCTACAGCGACACCCCGGACGCCCCCGAAGACACCACCCCCGGCGGCCACGACAGCGACGCCCTCGTCTGACCCCGCCCGAGGTGACCGACGTCGATGCCCGACCCTCAGCTGGGGGTCGGTCATCGCTGTGTGTGGGGGTGACGGCCTCGGCGTCAGAATCCGCGGAAGATGCCGTCGGTGTCGGCGGCGCCGACGAAGTCGGCGAAGTCCATGTTGGCCAGGGCGAGGTTGTTCTCGATCGACCACATCGCAGCGGGCACGACCCGCACGCTGCGATTGGAGGTGTCCTCGCCGTCGAGATTGATGGCCAGGATCGGGTGGTCGGGTGGGACAGAGTCTGGGTATCGCACAGGAACACGTAGAACGGCGGCGGTTCCCCGATCGCGTGCGCGAGCTCGTCGACGGTGATGTTGTCGTAGGTGGGGTCATCGACCAGGGTGAGATCGGCAGTGAACCCGTCGACAGGATCGGGAGCCAGCGCCGCATTCGCCACCGTCGTCCACGCCTCGAGATCGCTGAAATCACCACGGATCAACAGTGACAGGCCAGACAGATGGTCGGCGTCGAGCGGTCCAGACACCGAGGTCGCAGAGTCGGCCGCCACGGCGGCGTCGATGCGCTCTCGCACCTCGACGGGCTGGGCCGGGGCATGTGACGCGGCCGGAGTGTTGCGGCCGGTCGGCGTGTAGCGGATGACCTCGAGGCCGGCCGCCCGGGGATCGGCCAGATGTCGACACGCACCTGCACGACGGGATCGGAGAATCGCCGGTCCCGGCAGGACACGCGAACCATGTTCCAAGGACCAAAAATCGTCTGCACCAGAGGCTTTATGCGCTCGTGTTCGCTCGGCGACGACCACACCAGAGGCTGCATCGTAGGCAGGTAGCCGAATTTCGGCGCCACCTTGCTCGACATGGACCCACCCGTCGGCAGCATCCAACAGGGCCGGGCTCGGCGCCGTGAGTGATGAGATCGACGACCACCGGGGCCGGCGCATCAGGGATCAGAAACGTCAACTCGGGAAGCCGCGGCGGATCGAACCCCGGCTTACCAGGTTCGTAGCTGAGCGTGTAGTCCTTGGTGTCCTGAATGCCGATACTCAACCGATGCTGGCCGGTGTACCAGCTCTGATAATGCTCTGGCTCGAATGATGCGAATGCGCCAGTGAGAGCGATGAATCAGCCGTCCGATGTTCGTACTGCACGTGCTCCAGCTCCACAACCACCCCTCGTTACTGTCGACCCCCACAGCACGCTCTTCTAGCGGCTGCCCCGCCGCCACCCTAGGGCCGAACGGCGGCGATCGATCACGCCGACGACACATCCGCCTGCCCAACGGCGTTGATCCTGCATCGTGCTGCCGGGAACATTCTCGGTTCCCCGTGGCAACCAATCCTCAGTTGCTCACGCAGAGCACATTTCTCGCACCGATGAACGGGGCGGGACTGCCAGCACAGGGCGCGGCGATTCGCTGCGACAGGACCAGAGGACACTTCGAATGAACAAGACCGCCATGACCATTGCCGTTGCCGCCGTGTCGATGGGCGCTGTCGCGAGCGGGTTCGCCGCCGGCACCGCCGAGGCCCAGCCGGGGCACCAGCGCAGCTGGGTCACCGACGACGGCTGGAAGGCCTCGATCGCCTCCACCCAGGAGAAGGTGCAGAAAGTCGCCCCCCTGTCCTCGGTGCCGACGTCGCGGGAAGCGTTCATGTCGATGCGTGCGGTGTCCACGCTGACGCCGCCGGCCGGGCAGGCCGGTGCAGCGATCACCGGTGAACTCGAGGCCGGGTACATGATCGGGTGCGCGGTGCAGCTGGAATCGGTGACCGGCAGTGTCGGGGCGAGCCTGGGCATCGGTGGCAGCGGCGGTGGCGGTGTCAGCGCGGCCGGCCCCAGCGGCAACCTGTCGATCAGTCCGCAGGCCCTGCTGCAGCCGAGTCTGTCGGTGGCGATGTCACCGGGCAAGATCACCACCGTCACCTTCGACAAGAAGGCCGTCGGTGCCGGACGTGCGTCGACGACCACCCGCGAAGGTCACATCAGCATCGACGGGTGTGCGGGCCCGGTGGCGGTCCGCTCCTACGCCATCCTCAAGACCAGCACCCCGAAAGCAAACGACGGCAACGCCGTCTACGGCCGCGTCGTCTACCTGTAAACCAATCGGCCCCAAATCTGCTGGTCGGCGGGAACATTCCTGCACTCTCGCGGCAACCCATCTGTGGACGCACCACCGGCGGTGCGCCGCGCACGGTCTGCGACCGCAGACGTGCACAACACCGAAGTCCAGCCGAAGAGCTGGCATGACGAAAGGAACACTCAGATGCGAGTAGGTAAGACGCGAGTGCGTAAGACGACTGGTTCCACCGTGGCGGCCGTCGCGGCGGCCGGTGCACTATCGCTGCTGGGCGGCGGACTGGCCTCGGCCGCCCCGATCGAGCTGCAGCACGGCGACGACGGGCTGACGACCTACGACTTCGGCGTCGACGGCCAGGACGTCATCGTCGGCGGCACCGGCAACTTCACCTGGCCCTGACAGCCAGCTCGACAGAGCTGAACCGATCACTGCGGGTGGACGTTCTACGTCCACCCGCAGTCTTCGTTCAATCGGTCGTCACCGACCAGTGTCCGGCATCCGGGTGCCGGGACGGCAGCGCCGAACCGAGACGGGCTGCAGCATCGGCGAGGATTGGCCACGACTCGACGAGCTCGCCCTGCCAACACGCCCACGGCACCGGACCCGGCCCGAGAACATCGCCGAGCAGCGGGTGCCGGCTACGCGCAATGCTGTCGGCGGCCTTCTCCACGGCCGTCACCAAGTCCCATCTGGTCACGTCGGCGACGTAGCTGGGCAGCTCGGCCGTAGCCTCTGCGACGGCGTCAACCGAGCCGGGCTCGGTGGCCACAAGGTCGGCGGCACGCGCAGCAATCACCTGCGGGCGCGGCTCAATGGGCGCACCGTCGGGATGGATCGACCGGTAGCTCAGCGGCGTCGGATATTGATCGTGCGCACCCACGCTAGAAGCGTATCGACTAGCGACGACGGCCGAGCCGCTAGTCGAGGATCTTGCGGAGGGTCGCGGTCGCTTGTTTGCGGACCTCGCTGTCGGGGTCGTCGAGGTAGTGCTCGATGACTGGGCGCAGACCGGCCGGGAGCGGTTGGTACTGCCGAATGAACTTGATACCCAGTGCCCGAACGGTGTCGTCGTCGATCTGCTCGAGGACGATCTGCAGTCCCTCGGGGGTGCCTTGGGTGATCAGCCATTCCAGTAGCGCGGCGCGGCCCGAGCCCAACGACCGATCGGATGCCAGTGCGGCGATGCGGTCGAAGTCGCTGGGCACCGCGAGGTAGCGCAGTGCGTTCGCCGCCGCATGCAGGGTTCCCGGGCTTTGCTGCGGATCGCGATAGAACTCGCTCATGAGCAGCGGCACGGCCTCGGTTCCCATCGCGTCGATCGTGGTCAGTGCCCGATAAATGCTGCTGCGGAAGCGACCAAGATCGACGGGGCCGGTCAGGGGTACGCGTTGCTCGGCATGCTTGAGCCAGTCGATGAGCACAGGTATCACGCTGGGGTACCGCCGGTTGGTGTTGACCAGTCCCGCCACGCTGGTGATCGTGAGGCCGTCCCGCCGGGCGGCCCTGGCGATGTCCCTGCCGAGGACGTCGTGAGCGGTCCGCCACTGCGGCGTAACAGGCATCGCTAGTCGAATCCCATCCGAGTCAGTCGCAGGACGCCTCAGCGGGCAAATCCCATATGTGCCGTCCAGATTCATCGAGTGCCGCGCAGCCGCACACGGACGCCCGCAGGGAACATTCCGAACAGTCGCCGGCAACTCATTGCAGTCCCATTCAGGACCAGGACAGGACGTGGTCGCAGTACGCAACACGCGGCCTCTCCCGAAATGAGCAACAACGATGGAAGGTTACAAATGTCAGGACAACAACGCCACCGCAGCCGCCGGCTCACAATCGCCGCTTTCACCGCGCTCGCGGCCGGAGCAGTGGCGGCCTCTGCTCTCGTATCCGGCGGTGCGAGCGCTGGGGGCGGCCCGAACGGCTACGTCTACACCCCGCCCACCCACGCCAAACCGTCCGTACCGCACCAGGGCGGTACCTCTCCCTACGACGTCGCGCCGCACCAGGGGGGCACGCTCCCCCACGACGTCGCGCCCGGCCCTTCGCCCAAGAAGATTCCGCACCAGGGCGGCACGTCCCCCTACGACATAGCGCCGCACTGAACTTCGCTCCGCTAGGTCTCGACGGCCCGTACGCCACCATGGGGTACGGGCCGTCGGTCTGGCTTTAGAGGTGTCCGAACGAGATCGGCCGCGCGCCTACGCTGCCGTCTCCAATGTCCAAGCCAGGCGCAAGCGGCTTGAGTCAGCTGGGGCGAGCGACCACTCACCAAACTCCGTCGAATACCAGCCCTACCCAGATGCATTCGACCGCCAGGCCGAAGGTCAGCCCCGCCCAGAACGCGATCTTCTCTGCCGGTTTAGCACCAGCGATAGCGGCAACGAGGATGCCGAAAGCGACGAGCCCCAATGGAAATACGATAAGGAAGAGGGAGTCCGGGAGCAGGAGCGCGCAGGCGGCGAGAACCAGTCCAGCGATCGCATAGACGGCGTAGCGTGGCCCATCATCGAGCTGGGCGATCCGAGTGGCGACCGCACGGGCGATCGCGCGCTCGAGCGACTTCGTCATGCCAGTCCTTCACGGTGGGCTTGCCCGATCACGTCGACACCTTCTGCGCACTCAGTTGATGAGGCCTGAGCGGGTGAGGAAGGTGCGGGCGTTCTCCTCGGAGGACAGTTCGGAGACCGAAAGGATCAGTCCGGTACCGGTGTTGGCGTAGCTGATGTCGTATTCGTTGTCGCTGAGACTTGGCGCGATCTCGGCGGCCGCTTGGCGGTTGGTGTCTTCGACGACGACGCCTTTTCCGGCGCTGTAGACCCCGTTACGCAGGTTACGAACCTCGCGGGCGGCTTCGTTGTCGTCGACGTTGATGTGGATCCGCAACGAGGGCGAGAGGCCGCCCGCGACCTTGAGGCCGCTGAGGGTGCCGTTCTCGTTGAGGGTGCATTGCAGTGTGAGAGCGCCGTTGTCGGTGAAGCTGCCGTTGGTGCAGTCGGTGATCTGTGATTGCAGGGCGCCGGGGAGTTGCTGGCGGATTTGGTCGGGGTCGGTGAGGATGGGCCCGCCGTCTTCGCCGGTGGGTCCGGCGGCGGTGGCGTCGGTGTCCAGGGTTTCGGTGGCCTGGGGTGCATCGGTGGGGTCGTCGTCGCTTCCGCTGGCGGTGGTGACGATGGTGGTCACGATCGCGGCGGCGGCGATGACGGCGGCCGCGGCGGCGCCGATCCGCAGCCAGCGCCGCCGCGTCGAGGCGGGCTGGGCTGGTGAGCCCAAGGTGCGGGGTTGGGTGTGCCAGGTCGGCATGAGGTCGGCGGCTTCGGGAATGCCGCGAGGCTGGGTGGGCGCCGAGTCCGCCAACACGGTGAGCAGCGCACCCTGGGCGACAACGGTTTTGGGGTCGTCGAGGGTAGCGACGGGGCCGAGTTCGCCGAGGCGTTGCTGGATGAGGGGGATGCGGGAGGACCCGCCGGTGAGGTAGAGGGCGGTGAGCTGGTCGGGGTGGGTGAGGCCGGCGTCGGAGAGGGTGGTTCGGGTGAGCTGGACAGCGGCGTCGACGGCTGGGGTGATGAGTTCATCGAACTCGTCACGGGTGATCTGCAGGGTGGTGCGTTCACTCGGGCCGGGCACGGTGATGGTGGCCGACGGCGTTTCCGACAGCAGCTCTTTGGCCTGCTGGATGGAGTCCTGCAGGGACTGGATGGCGTCGATGGGGGCCGTGCGGCGCAGCCAGGCGGCGTGGTCAGGGTCGCGGTCGGCGAGGCGGTCCTCAACCCAGCGTTGCAGCAGGGCGTCGAAGTTCTTGCCGCCCAGCCCGTTGTCGCCGCGGGCGGCGATGACCTGGAAAGTGTTGGTGGTGGTGACCTCAAGGACGGCGACGTCGAGGGTGCCGCCGCCGAAGTCGAACACCGCGATCCTGGTGCCGTGTTGCAGGGCGTGGGAGCGGGAGTAGTGCCCCGCCGCAGCGCGGGGTTCGGAGATCGTGGTAATCCGCTCGGCCGGGATGCCGGCAGCCCTCGCGGCGTCGGTGAGGACCTGGATCTGTTGGGACGCCCACGCTTCGGGGTGGGTGAGCACGACCCGGTCGGGCATGGTGCCGGCGTGTGCGGCGACCCCGCGGCCGATGATGGTGCGCATCACGGCGGCGACGAGCGCGTAGATCGGCAGGGTGTGCCCGTTGGCTGCGACGGCCGGTTGCGCACCGATGAGGCGTTTGGGTGAGGCGATGAACCCGGCCGGGTTCTGTGCGGCGGAGTTGAGGGCGGCACCCCCGACGAGGACGGTGCCTGCGGGGTCGACGAACACCGCCGAGGGCATCAGGTTGCTGGTGTGGGTCAGCGAGAGCGCTTCGATGCTGCGGCTGGTGGCGCCCGAATGCGCGGCCGCCGAGTTTGAGGTGCCGAAGTCGATGGCCAGAGACCAGGCGTGGGTGGCAGATGTCTGGGTGGCAGATGTCATGGTGTCGGATCGTCCTGTGCGGGAGGGGGTGTCAGTGGCCGGCGGCCAGAGCGGTGTAGGTGCGGATGAGGGTGACCAGGGCGGCGTCCTCGGCCGCCGAGCGGGTGGCCAGGGTGCGTTGCTGGGCGGCGGCCAGGCGGCGGTGGGCTTCGGCGGTGACGGCGGCCGGTGGTGGGTGGCCGTCGAGGCCGACGCGGCCAGCGGGGGTGGTGGCGGTGAGGATGGTGCGCAGTTCGTCGGTGACCGCGGCGTCGGGGTCGACGTCGAGCATGCGTTGGTAGTCCTCGAGCACGGTCACCGCGGACAGCGCCGGGTCGGCGCGCAATCCGGCGGTCAGGGTGCGGATGTGGTCGCGGGCGGGATGGGTGAAGGCCAGTTGATCGAGGCGGGCCAGGATGCGGTGGGCGCGGTGCAGCACGGCGAACCGTCCGGTGGCCGCGGTCAGGGCGTGGCGCAGGGCGGCGATCCCGGAGCGTTCGGCCAGCCAGGCGTTGAGCGCTGCGGCGCCGTCGGCGGCGACCCGGCGGCCGTTGAGGACGCCGTACTCGCCGAGCAGGGCGAGGAGTGCACGCCGTTCGGCCGGCGGTACTCCCCCGCTGGTGGGGTCCTCGGAGTCGAAGATCCGCAGCACCTCTAGCGGCGGGACGTCGCGGAGCTGGGCGAGCAGCGCGGCGTGGCGTTCGGTCAGCATGCCGGTGTGGCTGGTTTGCGCCATCAAACCGGACACCGGGACGATCGCGTGGACGATCCCGGCCAGCGGGCCGGCCATGGTGGCGGCGTGGGCGGCGGCGTGGGTGAGCGGGTCGCGGCGGCCGAAGGCGCCTTCGCCGAAGGAGTCGGCGCGCGAGAGCACCCCGAGCATGGTCAACGGGGTGAACGGCAGCCGGTGCAGGAACTCGATCTCATCGACTCGGGGTGCGGCGTCGAAGAGGAACACCGCGGCATCGGCATCGATGGAGGCGGTGCGGGTCTGTTCGAAGCCGTCGATCATCACTCGGCGGGTGGCGGCGTCGTTGGCGGCGGTCAGCGTCGACAGGCCGGGGGTGTCGATGAGGGTGAGTTCGCGCAGCGCCGCCGAGGGCAGCCACCGGTCGACGTAGGCGACCTCGGCTGACGGGATCGGTAACTCGATCCCGGCGCCGGGGCGCAGCGCGGCGCGGTGGCGGGTGCTGTCGAGGGCGAGGACCTCGGCCCGGGACGGGGACCCGTCGCGGTAGACGGTGACGACGTTGGTGGCCTCCAGGGCGGCGGTCTCGGCGACCGGGGCGCCGATCAGCGCATTGACCAGCGTGGATTTGCCCGCTTTGAGTCGGCCGACGACCACGACGCGCGGCGGTGACCACAAGATGGTGCCAATCGCGTTGGCGTGGTCGATGCAGTCCCCGCCGAGCGCGGCCAGCTGGTGCAGCCCGCGGTCGAGCGTGGTGTGCACCGAATCCGGTGTCCCGCTACTCATGTCGGGTCTCCGTCGAGCAGTGCTTGGGCGGCGGTGATGCGTTTGTCGACGATGGCCAGGTTCGAGGTGAGGCGTTGGGTGGACTTTTCGCGGGTGGCGGCGTCCGCGGCCGCAGTCTCCTGGACGTGGGTGATGGTGGTTTGGAGCTGGTCGATGCTGGCGCGCAGGTGATCTCGGTAGCGGATGACGATGTCGGGGCGGGCTTGGGCGACGGCGCTGTCGAGGAGTCGGCCGGTGGCGGTCTTGGTGGCGGCCAGTGTTTCTCGCAGCCAGGCCAGCAGGTTGGTTTTGCCGGCGCGGATCGCCCGGAAGCTCAAGTTCACTCCGACCCACACCGCGCCGATGACGGCGCCGACACCCATCAGCGCCGACAGCCCGACAAGCCCACCGAGGGTGGAGGACCCGACCACACCCATGGTCAGTAACGTCGGGTCGAGCAGCCCTTGGCGTTTGCTGGTGACCTGGTGGGTTTCGATCTTCTTGTCCTGCATCGAGGCGACAATGCGGTCGCTGATCTGTTCCCACACCGCAGGGTCGTCGGCGAAGCGTGGGGTGATGATCGTGTCGTGCAGCTCCTGCAGGAACCCGGCGAGGGTTTCGGCCATCGCCATCTGCAGATCGACCTGCATGTCGGCGGTGAACTTCTGTTCGCTGCGCCGCAACACCTGCATACCATTGCTGTTGATGTAGGTGGTCCACTTCTCGCGCACCCCATCGAGGCGACGTTCGAGGTCATCGACCGCCGATTGCCGCAGCAGGGTCAGGTCCCGGGCGAGGTACTGCTCCCATTGACGTGACTGGGCCTGCAGGTCGGTGAGCCGGTCCCGTTCGGCGGTCAGGTCCGGCAACGCTTTCGCCCCAGCAGCCAGCGCGGCGAGCTCGTCGGCGATGGTCGTGCGCACCGTGCGCAGCCCGTCCAGACACGTGCGGACCGCATCCAGGTGCGGGGCCGCCGCGGCGGCATCGAGTCGGTCGGTGATCGCCGCGCGCAGGGCGGCGATACCGGAGTCGACCTCGAGGCCGTGACGCGCCCGCGGGTCGGGGGTCTCGGCGGCCAGGACGGCGAGCAGGCTCGACACCCCGATCACCGGCACCGTGCGCCCCAGGTGCTCGCCGATCAGGCGCTGGTTCTCGGCGACGATCGCCCGCCACCGGCCCAGGTGTTTGTCGGTCTTGGTCACGGCCACGACGACGGCATCGACACCCGCGCTGGCCTCGCGGACGAAATCCATCTCCGGGGCCGTGATCGGGGCAGAAGCGTCGCAGACCAGCACCAACACGCACGCCTGCTGGGTGGACTGCGACGCCAGTTTCGCCAACCCGGTGTCCAGGCCGCCGACACCGGGGGTGTCGATGAGGGTCATCTCGGCCACCGCAGCCTCACGCAGCGCGATTGCCGCCGCGGTGGGCAGCTCCTCGACGCTGCGATCACACACCATGCGCCCGCCGGTGGTCACCCAGTCGGCCAGCTCGCCGATCTCCGCCGGGCGCGGGCCGGAGGGAAAGAACAACTCGGCGGCATGGGCGGCGGGCAGATCACCGGTGGTGGTGACCGACACCGCCACCGAGGAGGTGACATCAACCCCGACCGGGCACAGATCGCGGCAGCCGACCAGGGCGTTGACCAGGGAACTTTTGCCGCGCTGCACCTCGCCGGCCACCACCACGGTGCGCTGCGGCGCGCGATGCAGTTTCGTCTCGGCGAGGTCGGCGACGGCGTCGTGTTTGTAGGCGCGCAGCACCTTTCCCGCCTCAGCCACGACCGCCGCCGCGGCCGCATCAACCCCTGTCTGGGGTGCTGCGGGCGCGTTCACGCCGACCATCGTCTCGTAGCGGTGCCGCCGTTCCCCCGACCGGTCATGGAAAGCATGCTGGTCGAAGCGGCAGGACAACGCAAAACGGTGGGTGTCAGGCGCCGGCGGTGCAGGCCCAGATGATCGCGTGAGACCAGGCCCGGACTCATTGGCCGCGGCTACCGCCGCGGACCGTTCGCCCGCGATGGCAGACCCGACTGTGTGGGCGCGACAGTGGGCGCACTATTCTGCAGCCGAACAAGAGGATCGTGCAGATCCGGGTTTCGGGGGAACCGTTCGGGGTTCGCGCAGCAACACACTGGAACAACACCAGTGTGCAGCGCTGGCCCGGGTGAGATCGTTGGTCCTCCGCGGCAGGGCTGCAGGAGAGAAAGCGAGACCCTGATGAAGCGTTGGTACCCACTCGCGGCCGCAGCCGCGGTCACCGCGGGCATGCTGGCCGCATGCTCCACCGGCGGCGAACCCGCCCCCGAATCCTCGACCACCGGTAGCGCCGAGCCGACGGTCGATCTGACCGCGCTCGATCCGGGCGCCTACCCCACCGAACCGCGCCCACCGTTCGGTGTTGCCGACGACTCGCAACTGGTGCAGGTCGAAAGCCAGCGGATGGCGCAGTTCATCGTGGTGCCCTTCGAGGTCGACCCGGACCTGACCGCCCCGGACAAATCCAACGCACCGATCACCAGCCGCCGCAACCTGGTGCCACACATCAACGCCGACGCGGCGGCGATCCCGGCCAACGACGCACTGCTCGGCGGGTTCTCGTCCCTCTTCACCACCGCGCCAACCGAACGGGACAACCCGCGTGGCCTGCACAACATGGTGCTGCGCTACGAAACCGCCGCTGATGCCCGCGCCGCCGCACAGCAACTCGCCCAGGTCAGCGCCCGCCAGCAGAACAGCCCGGTCACCAGCCTGCCGGGCGTGGAGGGCGCCTACGCCCTCAAGACCACCCGCAACGACAAGAGCTACTTCACGACCTACACCCCGCACGGGGTGTACGTGATCTACGAGTTCGCCTCCTCCCTGGCGGCCCACTCCGACCAGCTCGAGCCGATGGCCCGCAAAGCAATCACGTTGCAGTCGGCGTTAATCGACCAGTTCCCACGCACCCCCACGGCTGCGGAGAACGCCGCCCGCGGCAACGGCGAAGGTTTTCAGCCGCCGAAGATGGATGAGAACAGCATCCTCATCTACGCCCTGCCCTACACCGACACCGAGATGGAAAACGGCATCACCGGCCGTCCGCAGCAGAGCATGCGCGCGGTGTACGGGCCGCGCGGCTTGTCGCACTTCTCCAACGACCCGGCCGGCATCTTCAACGACCTTCGTGCAGCCGGATCGACCGCGAACGCGATCGAGCGCTCCATCGTCTACCGCGCCGACACCGAGGAGCAGGCCGCCACGCTGGCCGCTACGAGCGAAGCCGACGATCAGAAGATCGACGCACCGCCCGGGCTGCCGGCCGCCAACTGCTCTGCCCAATCCAGCGCCGACGGCAAGTACACGATCTATCACTGCAAGGTGCAGGTCGGCCGCTACGTCGGAGAAGTGCAGTCGCCCAACAAGACTGACGTCTACCAGCAAGCCGCGGCTCAATATCTGATCCTCACCAAGGCCGACCAGAACGCGAAGTAGACGGGACGAGAGGCGACGATGACGCGCAGCTACCTCGGTCGCTCCATCGCCGCGGCCGCGGCGGTGACCGCAGTGCTGGCCGGCTGCACTGTCGACGGGCAGCCCAGCTCAGCCATATTCGCCGACCCTGCCGTGCAGGTTGATGCCCTCGACACCGGCGACTACCCCACCCGGGCGCGAGCGGCGTTCGGACGCGCGGTCACCGACCCCGAGCGGGTCGAAGCGTCTCGGATGGCGCAGTTCGTGCTGGCGCCGTTCGAGGTCAATCCCGATCTCACCAACGGGCGATGGCCTGTCGGCGAGTTCGACGACGCTGCCGGGATCGGTCGCGCGGTCGTCCCGGGCGCGGCCGACGTTCCGGCCAACGCGGAGTTCGTCACCGGGTTCGTCACCACCGCCGACAACGGGGATGCCAACGTCGGGGCTGCTCGTCACCTGCTGCGGCATGCGGTCCTGAAGTATCGCAGCCCTGCCGACGCCTCGGCCGCCGCTGAGCAGATGAGTGCCGCGGTCGCCGAAATCGACAACAAGCCCATCGTGCCGCTCGACGGGGCGCCGGGCACCCGAACTGTCATTCAAGATTTCGGTGCGTCCACAGCGATCCTGGCTGTCACCGCTCACGACTTGTATGTGTTCTTCGATCGGTACTACGGCCCCACGACGCAGTTCCGCAGCGGAGAGTCGTTGGTGCGTATGGCCAACGCGATCACTCAGCAGAAGATTTTCATCGACGAGTTCACGCCCACCCCCGACGGTGAAACTCCGCTGATCGACCCCGACGCCATTCTCATCTACGCGCTGCCGTTGACCGCGGCCTACCTGCGGGCGAACCCCGACTCCCCTGACCGCGGAGCGGTGTACGGGCCCCGCGGCATCGCCCACACCAGCACCGACCCCGTCACCGACTTCGAGGTGCTGACCAAGATTGGCTCGGATGCCAACGCAGTGGAGAACTCGGCGGTCTTCCGAGCGGACACCGCCGAGGGCGCGCGCACCTATCTCGACAGCTTCCTCGGGTCCAACCGCACCCGCGGCTGGACCGGCGCCGACAATCCACCAGGCTTGCCCATCGCCTCCTGCCAGAAGCACCCGACCAGCCAGGCACACAGCTGCGCATTGACGGTCGGGCGATACGGCGCCCAGGTCATCGGCAACACCAAAACCGATGCTCACCAACAGGCCTCGGCCCAATACCTGATCCTGACGACCGCCGACCAACGAGCACACTGACCGACGACATCGCGCACGTCGTCGTCTCCCTGCAGACAGTGGTGCCCGGACCCGCCACTGCGGGTCCGGGCACCGACCTCACCCCGAATGTCAGGGGCGGAATACCTTCGGCTGCCCGGCGTCACCGATCGGATCGCCGTAGCCACGGCGGGTGAAGTCGTCGTTGTTAACTGGATCGCCGTACTCCGCACCGAATGTGAAGGTGAAGGGCTCCTGACTTTCGGTGGCACCGCCGTGCACTTGGTGGATTCCGAAGTCCGAAACGAACGGGCCCGTCGCCGCGGTCGCGACACCCGCTCCGAGGCCGGCCAGTCCCGCAGCGAGCACAGCGCCGGCGATCAGACGAGTCGAGGTTGTTGCCATAGGTTGGTTCTCCAATCGGGTGAGAGGTGGCCGCTGCGGCGACCCTTACACCCGTCAGTTGCTGTGTCGTCACCTAAATGTTCCCGAGTTTCGACGCCCGACACCCGGCCGACCATCTACGGCCCGCCAACGGAGTTGTGCCGGCGTGAGCAGGCGTCCAATTCGGCCCAGCACTATCTCCTTAAACTCCGCGGGAACTTCGCTGTGGCGTGACGTTGAACTGTCACGCGGAGTCCTGATGATCGCGGTGACACCTAAGCAGCGTTACTTGTCTGCATGTGACTACGCACCAACGAACGAGCCGACGGATAGTCGACCTTTCCGCTGGGCCGCGTCGGGAACCGCCCATACCGTGTCCGCGAGGGCGCTGCGATTGGCAGTGCGATCGCTTGCGGATCCGTTGCCACTCTGCCCGGTCCTCGATACCTTCGCTTCCCTTTTTGCTTTCGCCAGCGAAGTTCTTCATCCCACCAGTCCCGAACCAGTCGATCGACAAGATGGCTCTGCGCCCGTCGGACCATTGCGCCGTAAGATCCGAATGCGACGGCTACTTCGTCCCACCTATTTCTGGAGGGAGTCAGTAGGTTCAGCTCCCTGAAGTAGCGAAGCCACGCACGGACGCACCGGCTGGAGTAACCCGTGGCACTCACAAGGCCGACCACGGATACGTGACCACCCTGCCAGGCTGCGTGGATCCTCTCGGCGGTTCCGCCTAAACCTTCTCGCCAGACCCAGATGTCGTGGTGGGCATGGTGGAGTCGCATGGTGGAGCTGGCAAACGGGGGGCGTGTTTCCACTTGTGTTGCAGCTGTGTCATGCGCAACATGTGCGAGCTCCCAAGTTGCCGACTCTGTCCCCTGCGCCTCAGCGACTCGTCTGATCCAGCCTTCTGCCTGGAGGCGGTGGAGTGCCCTCGATGCTGTTGCGGCGTGAACGTTAGCGGCTTCGGCTAGCCGGCGAACGTCGATGTTCACGGTCGTTGTGTGTGCCTGAGCGCACACAACGAGGAGGCTGTGCAGGACCCGTTCAGCACTGGCCCACCCCTTCCGTGCCCAAGTTGCGGGATCTGAGTTCGCTGCAGCGAAGACAGCCTCAATGTGAGTGCGGACTGGGTCGTCGACGGTGTGGTCGCCTTGCGCTCTTGGCCACGCTGTCTCGGCAGCAGTGCGCAGTGCTTTGTGCCATTGCGTGAGGGCGTGCGCCTCGTTCTGGCGGAGGTCTTCGCGCAAGCGGACGAGTCCAGGCTTGTGCAGATGTTGAAGCACATCAGTCCAGCACCAACCGCTAGCGGCCATCCCGAGCATGATCGACCACGCGTGTGCCGAGCGATCGTCGGCGGCTGTGAGCCGCGTGGCTAGGCGCTCAGCCGTAGTTGTGGATAGTTCGGTTCGCGCGCGATCAACCCGTGTGGCAGGCCCCTGCCCGACCAGCCGTAGGCCGATAGTCGTCGTTCGCTGCGTGGAGTTTTGCCGCGCGGTTGTTGGGAACCTCGCTATCAGCCACTCAGCTAGGTCGGGTGGCGCCGGCCGAGCCTGCATGTCCCTGACGGCGTTGCCCAGTTCCCGTCCGGTCAATAGTGGGCTCGCGTTTCCGCCCGACCGGTGCACAGACCCGGGGATCCGAACTGCGCCCGACACGGGGTTGGTAAGCGGTGAGATGTCGAGGGTTGGAAGGTGCGCGCGCAGCCTACGAGCAAGGTCGGCGACTTTCTCCGCGGGTATCCCTGGGTCAATGACGCGCACCCAGATGTGCCGCCCTCCTGAGGGCCCCGATTGCACTTGCAGGTGGCTCACACCCAAGTCGGTTAGGACGCCGGTAAGTACGTTGGCATCCACAGCAACGGCCTCGGGACCGTACGGTCCTGCATCCAGGTCGAATGCGAGCAGCGTGTACCGGGAATGGCGGTCCGCTAGATACGTCGCAATAGGCACCGGTGGCATTCGTTCTGGCCATGGTGCTGATCGGTATCTGTGTTCTTTTGTTGCGTCGACACGCACTGTGGAGCGGGGCGACCACTGCCTCCATTCACTCAGCATGTCCACCCACTAGTGGGCGAGTGCTGCGGACGAATGCAGTCGATTCCCCGCGTGTGGTTGTGCGACACGCGGAGCACAGGGATTGCGGGCACTCCGAGAGGGCGCACGCTACCCTGAGATCTGTCCGGCAAGACAGTCCCTTCGGGGATGGGCGAGAGCCCGTGAGACCGAGCTGGTAACTCAGTCTCGAAACTTCAGATCAAGGACCCTCCGACTGGTAATCGGGGGGTCCTTGTGTTGGACCTCGCGCGTTATTCAGATGTCAGCGTTCGGAAGGTTCGGAGGCTCCCTTCTGGGTTGGCGATGCTAGGCGCGCAGCACGAAGCTGGCGCAGGGTAGGAAAGATCTGGTTCGCGCCGAAGGCGCGGCACCGACGCTGATCGACCGTCGTCGGTAGTAGGGACCGACCGTGATGTTGGGCTGAAGAACTGCGCAAGCTCGAGCACGATCTTCCGCAGGGACGATCGAGCCGCGGTGCAGTGGCCACGCTAGGACCGGCGCTACCTGCGCGTCCTGCATTCATCACACCCCCTTGCTGGCTCGAATCACATCGGTGTAATTGTATGAGCGCGATTTCCGCGCGATTTTATGTTGGTGCTGGACGGCGGGTCAGGGGGCAACAAGTAGGGCGGTTCTCTCATCGCTGCAGGTCATAGGCATTGTTTGGCTGTCTTTTCGCGCGAATTTATGCCACACTGGGTGGATGGATCGGTCCGCTGACGGCCGGCGTGGGCGCCTTGGCGCACCCACGCCAGTTCCGGCAGCTATCGAGAATCGGTCGACCAAAGCTCCGGTAGTGACGGCGTACTGCGCTGACCCGCAGTGCCGAAAGGAGTTTCGTAGGACCGCGGGTCGTGGTCGGCCTCGGATCTATTGCTCGGATGCCTGCCGGCGCTCCGCCGAGAACGCCGCTCGACGAATTTCCGCGCAACTTCAGCATCATCGCGAGATGGCGCAGATGCTCGAACGCGACCTCGCGGCGTTCGATTCGTCCGCGTCACCCAAGTCCACCCCGGAGCCCTCGTCAGTCGCTGGCTTAGACACAGCCGTTGCCCGCGCGGAAGGTGTGCTCCTGGGGCTTTCAGACGGGAGTGTTCTGGCAAGCGAGTTCACTCGCTTGCTGGACGCAGTTCGTGCTGCGCAGCCCTCGCAGCAGCAACATCGAGCGGGCTAACCGGCAGGCAATCGACAAGCCTGTCGGTAGAAGCGGTACCGACTGAGTCACAGGCGCGCCTCAAGCGGGCCATCAGCAGTAGTTCGTCGGTGGGTCAGAAAGATCTACTCCGCCGCGGTTCTCCGCTCCCCCACCGGCCAGCGGTGCCGGTCGAGAGCCAGCGCGTGACTACAATTATCGGATCACGACAGCATTCGAGCACCGTGACCTGCGCAAATTAAAACTGCCTCTCAGTTTCCCGCAGAACGACGAAACTGAGTTGTCCTATCCCCTAGGGCCAAAATAGGCGGCAGCTCGTTACGGTGCGATCTGGAGCCGTTTACGTAAGACTGTCGTCTCAGCGCGATTGCCAGGACTCCTGTCAGCCGCACTCAGCGTTCATTCTTGCTTCCTCAGCCCCAACGGGTCGTCGATACGCGATGGCCCACCTTCAGAGTCGAACATCTCCCGCCGGCCCATACGGCCGACCCATACGGGTGTCATCCGGTTGGTGACGACGTCGGCTCAGTTCTCGGAACCCCACCGCAGCCATCACTCAGGGAGTCTCCCGAAGTGCCGAGAGCTTTGTGGCATTGGGCCTAGCGGCCGAACTCGAGGGGCCGGCGGCGACACCGGTGCCCCCGGGGGAGTGAGACGACTCGGTGATCTACGTAGAGCACGGATTGTAGGTGCCCGCCTGAGCTGCCGCATGTAGTTGTGGCACTGGTTCCCGGTCAGCCATCAGGTCATCCTAAGTGAGCCCGGTTCAGTTGTGGAACCACAAGAGCGGCCAATGTCTGTGTCGTGACCCAACAATGGGGTCCGCCCGGCCATTTCAAAGACTTCGAGGACCGCTGTTACTTGTTAGCGGTGGCTGCGCCGAGGTAGACAAGCGATCGAGCAAGGCGGACGCCAGCCCCCGGTCATCATTGGTGGGACGAAACTCGTCGTTAACGAGCTGCGCTGTGGTCTCATGTCTCTATGTCTCGGTGCACCCGTGTCGCGAATGGTCAAACCCGTCCCACCGGGTCAGGTCACGCAGACGCGCAAGTCTGCGCGGGGACCGCTTCGTTGAGCTGTCGGCTCAAAAGCCACTCGGCCCGACAGCCGTGCTGTGTGGCTATGTCACCCGGCACCTTGTTCTTACAAGGGTCTAGTCGAGAGCGCGAATCTCTCCCGGGTGCAGACACGATGCTTCCGTTCGTCCTGGTTATCGTATCCGCGATCCTGGTCTCCGACTCTCGTCCCCGCACACGTGGCTACCGACCGCGTCGATGGCGACTGCCGTGCGCACAAACGGCCTGTTCAGCTCGTAATAATGCACGCATTACTTCGCGCTGCAATGCGCGCAGCCATGCGCTCAGTGCAGTCGCCAGGACCGTCTAGGTGAATCGCGACAACACTGTGGTCACGAAGCTACGCGCTACGCCCCGAAATGGGCCTCCTAGCACGAACTACAACACTCGAGGAAATGCACCTTCGTGGGTTGCTGCCCGGACATTCTGCGTTAATGGGCGCCACCTATTAGACCGCACGCCGACAAATACGTTCCTACGTCTGCCGGGCCGTACCGTGTACTGTTCGGCGCGCCATACATACAGCATGAAGTGCCGCACCGATGTACGGGATAGGCCCCAGCGTCCTTACCCCCATACGCCGCGCTGCGGTAAGACACGTATCTACTCGACTACGAGAGACCATGTCGCGCTTAGTACAAGGTGATGTGAAGTGCTACGTACTCGGCTACTCGCGGACGCTCGCAAGGCGATCTATGCGGCACAGAGCACTCATGTCCGCATACATCGCCATATCTTGACCCACGTCGCAGGGGTTGTGCGCCGAGATGTTTCTTCGTCTACGGGCTCCGCTAATGCGGTACATGTAGATTGGTGCACATACCACAATACTGAACACATACCCGTGCGCAGTGATGACAGCTCTGTCTAAGCAGTTATGGCTATACGTAACGCAGGACGTAGATGTTGCCTGCCGACCAGGCACATTGTCGTTGTTAACGCCTCGATCATTGCCGAGCTCAAGTGGGTATCTGCGGCGTCGCGCACGGGAGACCTCGCGGTAGAACGCCAAGTCATCTGCAGCGTGTCGTACACCGCGCGAACCGATGTGCGCTGTTATCCTCTGCGCATAGCGGACCCCAGTGCGCCCGGGAGGCACTGCCTTCCTGCGGTCCATGCGCAGCACCCCATTGGAGGATTCAGTGCAACACCTATCTCAACCCGCACTATCTCGGGTTGTCACGATCGCAAACGGCAAGGGTGGCGTCGGTAAGACGTCAACGGCGACAAATGTCGCTGGTTTGGCCGCTGCCGCCGGTTGGCACGTCCTGTTCATTGAGCTCGATCCGCAGGGCAACGCGGGACGCGACCTCGGCTACGAGATGGATGGGGCAGGCGACTCCGGACAACAGATCTTCGACGCGATCATGCAGGAGAAGCCACTACGACCCAGTCTTGTCAACTACCGACCCAACTTGGACGTACTTCCAGGTGGGAGCGGACTCGACGATCTTGAAGCGATACTGATCGGTCGTTCTCAGCGTTCGCCAGGTTCACACAGGCAACTCGCAGATGCGTTAAGCCCCATCGCAGATGATTACGACCTCATCATCATCGATACCCCACCTACACGACCCCATCTTCTACGGTTAGCGCTGGCTGCAACACGTTGGATCGTCATCCCGACGAAACCGGACGACTCAAGCATCGACGGCCTGCAAAAACTCGCTGACGAACTGGTTAGTGCCAGATCAACAAACCCCGACATCGAGGTGCTGGGCGCCGTGCTTTTCGGTATCGAGGCCGCTGCGAAAGCCATTCGTAGAGAGGCGCGGGCCAAGCTAGACGCAGCGCTAGGAGGAGTGGCCCCGCTGTTCAATTCCGTTGTGCGCCATAGCACCATGACCTCGGTTCAGGTACGGGAGAAGGGCTTGCTTGCCCACGAGCTGGCCGAGCAGGTCGACAACGCCGAGCCGTACTGGAAGGCCCTCAAGGAAGGCAGGCGGCCCGACCGTGTGCCAGGCACCGCGCCGTCTCTCGCAGAAGACTACGTCCTCCTCGCCCAGGAGATCCTCCAGGAGATCGACCGACGCGAGACCGAACAAGATTCCTCCGCGGAGCCGGCACACGAAGGAGCACCTGCCTGATGGCCACCGATCGCAAGCCTGTCACCGGTCTCGCGAGGACCGGTAGCGTCCCGGGGCCGCCGCCCCGTAGACCAACCGCTCCTACAGCCGCACCGGCGGCGACCCCAGCAGTACCCGACGGCCCAGCGCTACCGCACAATCGACCGCAACCGGCAGCGTCCCCTCGGCCTGTCTCGCGAGGTGCCCGACGCCCGAAACGCGTCGAAACCCGCCCAGACGAGATGCTGGTGCCAGTCACCCTGTCGCTTCCCACGCCACTCTGCACAGCCACCAAGGCACACAACAAGCAGAACGAAACAACCATTGCCGGGACATTGATGGACGCGATTGTCGCCAATCACGACCGCTTGCCGGCGTTAGTAGAGAAGCTCAAACGCCAGCACCACGACGATGGGCTGTTCGTACGAATCGAAGCCAGACCAGAAGAAGAGCGATCTTCGCTGACATTCCGGATGCTTGGTCGCAACCTGACTGTCATCGATCGCTTAGTTGTCGAAGTTGGTGCCGAGAATCGCTCGCAGCTGTGTAGGGCGGCTCTAGAAGCCCACCTCCAGTCTCAGTCGGTGGATTCGGAGTAAGCCGGTACACCCAATCCTCCGACGGTTCATCCCTGCCGGCTGGCGGTTCGCAGGCACGAGCTGCACACCCAAACCCGCGGCGTCCCTGCAGTCACGCGGGGGAGGGTGATGGGTCCGCGCGACTAAACGCAGTTCGATAGGTGAGGGTCGCCGAAGGGCGTCTGATATCTGGGTACGTATCAGAACGAAGCAACGGGCACGCAGTAAATTGCCAATCCATACCGTTGCGGGCGAGCCTGGGACTCACCCGCTTCGACGGACGCAGAGAGTGCACGCCTTTATTTTGGTCTAATATCGGTGTAACTTCGGTTTGCCACCACCAATGGCGTCTTGTGGCGCGGCGCGATGTCCAATGACTGCGCAGCCTAAAGACTGGTCTTGCCGGATCGTGCTCGCGGGTCGGGTTGGAGGTTGCAGTAGACCAACCCGGCCCGCTGGGCCACCGCACCTAGCAACACCTGACGAGAACTCCAAGTTTGGGTCAGTCAGCTTGCTCCGACTGACTCGCTACGAACTCAGCGAACCGCGCTTCGTATCGCCGAACCTGAGGCATTGACATCGGGTAGCCGGCTAGCCACCTCAAGTAGTTGAGGTCATCGCTGTCAGAGGTGGACTCGCCTTCCGGTGGTGGCGTTCGTAGATGATCGTCAAGAACAAGGATTAGATCAGCGAGAGTGTCATCACGACGCGCTATTTCTGCTTGCCTGATTATCCACGCTCGGGTCAACCTGTCGGTCGCATGACGAAGATTCGCGACCACAACGCGCTGGTCCTCGTCGAGCGACGACGACAGGTCATCGACTGCGCGTACCTTCCGAGCGAGTTCGGCCAGCGCGTCGGTTCGAATGAACACGCCGTAAGCAGAGGGCGTCAGAGGACGTGTGGGGCGAGAAGAGACCGGATCATTCGTACCCGGGGCCAGATCGGTCGTGGGTTCGTCCTGCAGAGGTACCGGGTCACCTCCCTCGAAAGCGCGCGCGGCGCTTCCGGGGGACCACCGCAGCGGAGCGTCCAGCTTGGTCAACGTGACGAACCGCGGCTTGGCCATTAGACCTTGCTCGAGGCGTCGCATAGTCGGGTCACTCGGCCCGCCGGCGAGACTGACATCGGCTTGCGACATTCCCAGTTCCTGCCGGCGCCGTTGCACGAGGCGCCCAAAGCGCAAAGCATCGGCCACACCCGCACTCTAGGCGCTATAGACCGTTCCGGGGCGTGCCCCCTACGGTATGCCACCAATGATTGTTTAACTTCGGCTTTCAATCGGTCTACTGTTGGGCTATAGTACGTACCGACGCTCGATATTTGATCGGTTACTGCACGGGTCAAGCTGCCGATTGAGCGGCTTTTGGCCATTTGCGAGACCCATGTACACCAGGTAGGCACAGGGTCTCCGTCTCGAAGTTTGACCCCGGCCGGACGCTGCAAAGTTTGGCGACTCGAACGGCGTCCGGACCGGGTGATTACCAGCTCGATGCGGTAAGTGCAGGCATCGAGGCGGGCGTTGCAAAGTGTACCTGCGGGTATGCGCTGACAACGGTCGTCTGGGTGGGCTGCTCCTACAGCTTCGAGGAAACCCTTGGAGTGAAGGAACTCGCATGACGAACCTTCTTGAGCCCGATCCTCGTGGGCCAGATTGGTCTGGGCGTGTCGCTGTCGACTTTCGATCGATGGCACAGGTCCCAGGCTCCGGAGAGGGACGGTCAGATTGCCGTCGAACAGTCCCTCTCCGGAGTGGTGGTTGGCGACTACGCGCGAGCGCGATTGATTTGCCGTCGAACGGCTCACGCGTGGTCACCCGAGGAGACAGCTCCCTGTCTGTCGATGGGGGGCTGTCCCGGTGACCAGTGTAGAGATGCATCGTCCTGTCCAGAGGGGTGGACAGGACTCACGACACTCGATCTGGGCGACGACCCTGGCCGTCATGGCGACAGCCGTCATCGCCCTCGCCAATGTCGGGGTCGGGAACGTGTCTGCCGCGCCAGCGCAGCCGGGGGGCTGCCCTGGTCTGATGGTGTACGCGGTACAGGGCACCGGCCAGTCGTCGCCAGACGCCGACCCGTCGAAGGACGCGGGCTTCCTGTCTCAGGTACTGCACCCGGCGATCACGGCCGCCCGCGGTGATATGGACCGCGCGTATGTGCCCTACGACGCCGGCTTCGGTGGTGCTGTAGCGGGCGGCAAGGTCCCGTACGAGCAGTCCGTTCAGGGCGCGGTCGCCAAGACACTGTCCTGGATCAAAGACAAAGCCGCCGCGTGCCCGGCCACGAAGTTCGGTCTGGTCGGCTACTCCCAGGGCGCTCACGTCACGCGGATCGTGTTGAACGACATCGTCGGTGGCAAAGCAGCGATCGGCGCCGACAAACTGGCTCTGCTGGCCAACCTCGGCGATCCTGGCCGTCCCGAAGGGGCTTCGTTGTTCCCCGGTAAGCCGGGGCAGACTTCTCCCGATCCGGTGCCGGGAACAAGCGGCGCGAACGTGTCCAAGATCGTGGCGGTGTCGACGACCAACGCCCCGGGTGGCGGTATCGCCCCGGTCGGTGACGTCGAGGACACGTCGTACCAGGCCATCGCGGGGCGCTATCTGTCCGCGTGCACGCCCGGCGACCTCGCCTGCGATGCCCCGGCGAACGCACCGCTGGCGCGGTTGGTCACCAACATCGCGGGTCAATCGGAACTCAACCCGGACGATCCGATCGGGTCGTTGTCGACGATCGCCGAAGCACTGGCATTGACCGCAGTCAAGACCGCGGTGCCGGTGGTCAATGAAGATGTCCAGGCGCCGGAGAACAACCTCGAATCCGTGAGTTACCAACCGCGACAGACCCTGTCAGAGCGGTTGGCCGTGGCCTCAGACCCTCGTACGCCGTTGCCGAGTGTCCAGGACGCGTTGTCGGCGGTCATCAAGGTGGGCACGATCGGGTTCAACGCGGTGAAGACCGTTGTGCAGACAGTCGCCACCCCGAGCACCATCGCCGCGATCGCTACTGCGGGTGCTGCAAATCCACTGGCCATCGTCGGCATTCTGGGCGCAAAGCTGGGCCAGGCAGCGGTCACGCTGGTTCCACCGGCAACCCAGGAACGTCTTGTCTCTGAGGCATTTACCGCGTTCAAGTCCGAGTTCCAAGCGAACTCCGACCTGTTCAAGGTGTCCTCGCTGTTGAAGTACTGGGATGCGGCCAAGCAGCACACGTCGTACTCGCAGGTGTCGGCCACGCCGACAGGCCAGCCCCCGACGAAGCTGATCGGTGATTGGATCGTGGCGGCCGCGCGCGACATCGCCGGCAAGGACGGCGCGCCGTCGAACTCGTCCGGCAGCGGCAGCGGCAGCGATGACTTTTCGTGGCTGTTCGGCGAGGGGTCCGCTGGTTCGTCGACGCTTCCATCGTTGACCACGACGTCGTTGCCGCCGAGCGCTGCGACGTCGGAACCGGCGTATCCGTGGGAGCTCGACACTTCAACACCATCGGCTTCGTCCGAGACAGTTCCCTCGGGGTCCTCACCGGTCCCGCAATCCACACCTCCTGGCGGCGCGTCCGGCCTTCCGCCGTTCCTCAGCGGGGCCTCGCAATGAGTCTGACCGTCCTCTCGGCCAGCCCTTCCCGCGTGTGCGGGCGCGGGTTGTGCCGCGCTTGTGGTGGTGGTGGTCGAACCACCACCTCCAGCTAGACCCTTCCTCTCCACTAGCGCACTCAGCGAATCACTCCGGAAGGAGCGAGTACATGTTCAGTGACAGTGCAATCCGGCCCCCGTTCGGGGGACATGCCTCTCACAACCCCGGCCATCCGAACCGTCCCATCAACCCGCAGGGTGGTGAGCCGGCGTGGTTGAGTCCCATCGATCTGATCACCGCAGTCACCGACCCGGCCACGTCGGTGGTCCCGACCGATGAGAACGGCTGCGCGTCGACTCGATGGGGGATGGGCAACGGCCTCAGCATCACGCGGCTCAAAGAGGCTTACGACGAACGGGCGCGGTGCGTACTGCCCGGTGACCGCGGCTACCGCCTCGACGCGAACAGCGTTGTGCTGGTGGTCGGCTCGAACGGCTCGTTGCCGGACGAGCTGCTGGTCGGCGCCACCTACCGCGACGTGTTCGACGACACGCTGCACACCATCGATCCGTTCTCGCTGACCGCGGTCCGGCGCGGTGTGTTCGGCGACGAACATCCCCTGCACTGGCACCTCGCCGCGTGCGATCGCTGGACCCGCGCATACCGCCACGGGAACGAGGTGACGTTCGGATGAGCACTGATTGGCAGAACGACCCGAGCGTGCACTCCTGGCTGCACACCAGCGAGCCTCACTCCGACCAGCTCACCGAGTGGGTTGACGAGCCGACGCGCCCCGAGCAGGACATCCCAGCAGGGGGCGTTGACCAGGTCGACGACACTTACAGCTACGCCCCACTCGATGACGCTAAACCTGATGACGCCGATTTCGCGGAGGTCGCCGAGCCCGCAGTCGAGGAGCCCCCGTACACCGGCAACGTCTATGCCGCAGCGCCATTCACACGAAGTGCGCCCGCTCCGACCCCGGTTCGACGTCGGGACCGCCGGTGGCTGCTGATCGTGGCGGCTGCCGCTTTGGTGGCGGTGATGGGGCTAGTGGCGATCGCAGTCATGATCCGGGGCCTGGTCAGCGGCGGCGGCGAGGACGGCATCACCGATCCGGTTGCTGCGATGGACACCCCGGACCCGTTCTCCGATGCGGTGGAATGCCCCTCGACCACCGAAGGGCCCACCACCACCGGCCGCGACCCGGGTGACCTGACGTCCGGGCCGAACGTGATCAAGGCGTTCAACTACGCCTACTTCCACTGGCGTTCGGGACCGGCCGCGCGGGCACTGGCCTCATCAACCGTTGAGGGCATCGGCAGCGCTGTCGATTTGCAGTCGAGCATCGACACGCTCAACCCCCAAGCGCGGTATTGCCTGTCGATCACCGAGACCGGCGCCAACACCTACCGCACAGAGGTCACGTTGATCCTGCCCGATGGCACCCGCGACCCCGACCCCGATGTCCAGAACATCACCACCACCCAGATCGGCGAACGCACCTACATCGCGTCTGTCACACGAAACAAGAAATAGAAAGGTCACCCCCTCCCATGTACCTCACCTCACCAGCGGTCACGTCGCCTCGGTTCGACACCCCGCCCCGGCGGTCGCGGGCACAACGCAGGCACCGCAACGCCCCACCAGCCGCCCCGTTCGTCGGGACAGTGCTTGCCGCGCTGATGGTTTCCGGTTCCTTCGGCGCCACACTCCTGGTCGACAGCCCGGCCGCAGCCTACGAACAGGGCGGTGTCGACCAGGGCGAGACCGACGATGGATTCGAGCAGGGTGGGGTCGGCGGTAGTGGCGACGACGCAACCCCACCGGTCGCACCTCCGCAGCAGACTGCGCCGAGCTACAACTACAACCCCGGTCCGGGCGCAATTCCGGCACCGCCCCGGGAAGCGCCGTACCAGCCGTACCAGTCGCCCAACTACAACCAGCCCAACTACGACACCGTCTACAACCCGGCGCCGCCGCGGGCCTACACCTTGCCCCGCCCGGTCGCCCCGGTCCGCCCGATTGCACCGCCCCCGAAGACGTTGCGCGTGGGCAACTTCCTCGTCGAGGAAGACCAGCTCAAACGCGATGCTCCCTGGCTGACCGACCGTCAGCGGGTCTCGATCAACGAGTGGTCGGCCTATGGCGAAGCGAAGATCGCCCAGGGCCTCATCTCGGTCGGCGTACCCGAGGACGAAGCGTCCCGCCAGGCCGCGGCCACCATCATCGGCGTCGCACTTGGCGGCACCGCAGGTGCGGTCACACTCGGCGTGCCCGCCGCAGTGACTGGCGGCGTCGGTGGTGCGCTGATCGGTACCGGCGTGGGTGCGTTCATCGGGTCGACCATGGTGGTGCCCTTCCCCGGCGCGAACACCGGCCCGGGCGCAGCGATCGGCGCCGCAGCCGGTGCGGCGATCGGTGCCGCTGCCTTGGGTATCCCCGCAGCGGTCGTCGGCGGGGTGGCCGGCGGAACGGCCGGTGGGCTGCTCGCGCACGCCCTGGGTGCCGGAGATCCGGGTGCGAACCCGCGTCAGCCGGGGCTGCCCGGTCAGCCGGACCCGAACCGCCGCGCACCTTCGCCGCAGCGACCGGAGCCCGCTCCGCTGCCCAACCCCGGCGCCAACCAGTTCGAGCTGCACCTTCCTGCCGACCAGGCGACCAAGGCTGGTCTACCGGCGGTGCATTACCAGGTCAACGTCGGTGGAGATGTCAACGCCGAGACCACCATCGGCGGACAGACCTACACCGCGAACTGGACCGCTGAGCAGGCCGAAGCCCCCTACAAGGCACTCGGCGGTGCAGCCGATCAGGTGAAGAAGACCGTCACCGACGCCGCGGTCGACCTCTCCCGGCAGGCGGAGAAGGCGGTCCCGGGTCTCAAGGTCACCTTCCCGCAGCTCACGCCGAAGGGGGCATAACAACGATGGCCGCGAGTGTGGAGACTGTGTCGGCGCACAACGCCGGAGCGATTCGGGGTGCGTCGATTCTGCCGCCGAGCGCATCGGAGATGTTGGGGCGGCGCACGACACGGTTACCGGCGCATCTGGTGGCGGCCGTGGGCTGTCACGGCGGTGCTGGTGTGTCCACGCTCGCGGCCCAGCTCGAGCATGTCGGCGATTCCGGCCAGTTGTGGCCCGGGCGGGCCGACGAGCCACCGTTCGCGGTACTCGTTGCGCGGGAATCGGCGCGCGGCCTGGCCGCGGCGTCGCTGGCCGCGCGGCAGTACGCGACGAACAATGCGCCAGCCCATGTGCAGTTGCTGGGTTTGGTGCTGGTAGCCGGGCGGAAGGGAAAGCCGACCGCCCGGCTCCGCCGGGATCGCGAATTACTGGTCGGGTCGGGCCTTTTCGCGAACGTGTGGCACGTCTCCTGGCACGACTTCCTCGTCGACACCCCGCTCAACGAGTTGCCCTCGACCGGCCCCGACCCGGCGCCGGCGGCGCGGCGGGCCGATCCACGCACCGTCGTCGCCCCTGACATCGCCGCCGTCGGCCAGGGCCTGCGCGACGCCGCGGTCGCGGTGATGTCAGGTGACGCCGGCACAACCCCATAACGGCACAACTCCACAACCTCCACCTCACGAGAAGGAAGAGATCATGCTCCAGTCCACCCTGGCCTCGGCCACAGCCACCACCTACGTGGCGTTCAACCCCATCCCGATTCCCGGTCTGTCGGACCGGCTCAACACCTTCGGCGGGTGGGCCACCTTCCTGGCCTACTTCGCCACCGCCGTGGCGATCGTCGTCGGCGGCGGCTTCATCGCATGGGACAAGATCACCGACCGCGGTGACAACAAGGGCGTGAAGATCGCGATCAGCTCGATCGTCGGCACGATGGTGATCGCGACGGGCGCCACGATCCTGCAGGCCGCGGGCGGGCAGTGAGCCGTGCGGACCGAAAGCCACCGCGATGAACACCACCCTGACCGTGGCCTACGCGAAACTACCCCCCGAGGTGATGAGCAACATCACCCTGATCGGCGGCTGGTTCGTGTTCGTAGCCAACATGCTCGCACTGCTACACCTGGTCTTCCTGGGCGCCTCGATCGCCTTCGACAAGGTGCGCGAGCATCCGTTCTCCCAGATCCCCGCAGGGGAGTGGTTCACCAAGATCATCTTCGGGGTGTGGGTGGTCGCGATCGCCGGCAACATCGCGACGGCGGTGCTGGTATTCGGCTGATCACCACACCGATCACCCTCCTCGGCCTGGTGTGCACGGTGATCGTGCTGCTGTCCGGGTGCGGATCAGACCCCGACACCGCCACACCGTCGACGCCGCAACAGATTCCGCTGACCGCGCCACCCACCGATCTGCGGTGGGTGGAGTTCAACGGGATGCGCCTTCCCCAAGCCGCCGAAGGCCCCCACGAGATGTCCGATGTCATCGCGCCGGGAGGGTTCGACCGCACCCCTCCGGGTGCGGGGCTGGCCGCGGTCAATGCCATCGTGCGTCTCTCGGTCGCGCTCGATGACCAGTGGCCCCAGGTTGTGCGTGAACTCCTCGCACCGGGACAGACGCGAGATGACTACATCACCAACCGCATTCAGCTGTCGACCACGTCCGGCGTGCCAGCCGGTCAGGCCCCGCAAGTACAGGGCTGGAAACTGACCGCGTTCACCCCCGACAAGGCATCGGTCGACATCTACACCCGGATGCCGGACGGGTCGATGACGGTCAACCACACCACGGTCGTGTGGGCGCCAGCGTTCGGTGATTGGCGGCTGCTGCTGCCCGACGCCGCGGCGGGCGCCTCACCAGTGGACGCGATCTCGGCCACGCCGACCGACATGGTCGCACTGACAGGAGCGTAACCCCATGAGCACCCCCGATCCTCGCGACGACGACCTCGGCCGCCTCGCGGCGCTGCACTCACTGCGCCAGTCCGGCGGCTACAAAGGCACCACGTTGGTGCTGTCGCTACTGGTGTTGACCATGGTCATCGGCATGGCCGTGCTGGTCGCCATCCGCGGCGACGGTGACGAGTCGTCAACGCAGCCACCGCAGGTCACTGCCACGGACACACCGACGTCGCTGCCGCCGCAAACCCCGGTGACCCGGCTGCCCGACGACGCGTTCGGGGTGCCCACCACCGACACCCGCGGCCGCCGGGTGGAAACCCCGACCAACCCGCTCGGCCAGGTTCTCCCGCAGACCACCGATCCCTCCGACACCGATGATCCTGAGGCTGTGCTCCCGCCGCCGCGGGGGTTGATGTGGCAGCGCGTGTACGGCGCGACGATCCCGTTCTCCACCTCGGACGGTCCGACTGCGATCAGCACCGACGGTGTACCCACCGGGTTTGCCCACACCCCGCAGGGCGCGGCGCTGGCGGCCTGGCAGATCGGCCAGCGGGCCACCTGGGCGCCCGATGACCAGAACGTCGCCCTACTCGATCGCGCGGCCGTGGTCTCCGAGGCCGCCCGTCCCGAGGCCGACAATCTGCGCACCAATGGCGCGCAGGTCTATGCCGGAAATACTGAGTTGCCCGCGCAGATCCGGGATGTGCCGGTCGCGGTCCGCGTCACCACATACTCCACCGACTTCGCCCACGTCGAATTCGCCCAACCTCTCACCCGCGACGACGGCTTCACCGCCATCTCGGTCGGCGTCGACATGGTCTGGCGCGACGGTCAGTGGAAGTGGGTGGTCCCCGAACCCGGCAACGATCCCAGCCGCCTGCTGATTTCGACCACTGGCGATGGGTGGACCCCATGGTGAACCACCGCAACGACTCTCACCTCCGGGAAGCGCGTTCCGGCCGACGGGGACGTCTGCGCACTTATCTGACCGGCCGCCGGACCCATGTCGCGGTCGTGGTGGCGCTGATTGTCGCGACGGTGTCGTCGTGGGCCGGTGCGGGCACGGCCGCAGCGAACCCGCTGTGCGACGCCCTGGGACCGTTGACGCGGACCGTCTGCGGCGCCGCGGGCAATGCCGCGAGCAATGTGGCCGGCAGTGTGGTCGGCGGGTCGTTCGAGAAGATCGTCAACTCGCTCCTGGAGGGCTACCAGACGGTCCTGACGTGGGCGATGGCGTGGTGGATCAAACTGCCAAACCCGCAGTTGGACAACAAGTCCTCCCTCATGCAGGAAGTCCACGACCACACCCTGCAAATCCAAATCGTGGGGCTGACGTTCTCGCTGATGTTCTTCGGCCTGCGGATGATGATCGACCGCAAACGCTCCCTAGCCGATGACGCCGAAGAGGGCTTCAAACTGATCTTCCGCTCGGCGATGGCCACCGCCGCGATCCCGCTGGCACTGACCGTGGGCGGGCAGATCGCCGACGGCATCTCCAACTGGCTGGTCAGCGAATCGGTGACCGCCGGCGGCGGCAACGGCGACGTCATCAAGAACTTCCTCAAACTCAACCTGCTGACCAACTCCGCGCTGGGCACCACCGCCATCGGTATCTTCGCGCTCGTCGGATTCCTCGGAGCCTTTTTGCAGTTGGCGTTGCTGGTGGTGCGCGAGGCGATGCTGCTGCTAGTCGTCGCCGCGCTCCCGGTGGCCGCCGCATTCTCCGGCACCGGACCCGGTTCGCAGAGCTACCAGCGGCTCGTCGCGTGGTCGGTGGCGTTCCTGCTGTTCAAACCCGTTGGCGCGCTGACCTACTTCGTGGCTTTCCGTGCGGGGGCCTCCAAAGACAACGCCCAACAGGTGGTCCTGGGCATGGTGCTGATGATGCTGTGCGCGTTCGTGTTACCCGCGCTCATGCGCCTGATCGCCCCTGCAGTGGCAAGCATGGGCGGCGGCGGATCAGGTGCCGCAGCGGCCGGTGCGGCCATCGGTGCAGGCGTCGCGGCGGGCAAGGTCGCTGCCGCGGCCGCCTCGGGCGGGGCGACCGCCGGGGCCAGCGGCGGCGCGAGCGCAGGCGGCATGTCCTCGATCGCCGGTCGCGGCGGCGGCGGACCCTCCGGCGGTATCTCCACGGCATCGGCACCCTCACCACCACCGCCATCCGGTGGCGGCGGGCCCGGCGCCCAACCCGCCCTCTCCGGTGGCCAGGGCGGCCAAGCCAGCTCCGGCGGCGGGGGAGGAGGTGGTGGCGGTCCCACCTCCGGGCTGGGCGACGCGATGGGATCGGCCGGCGGACTGGCCGGGGCAGCAATGCAAACCGTCGCCGACAGCGTCGAATCCGAAGTCGAATCCACCACCAGTGCCGACCCGTCGCTGAGCAGCCCACCGCCGATGCGTTCGGGCTGGAACGAACACGCCATGGCGCACTAGCCACCACCACTGACCCATCTCTGTCTGACTGTCGAAAGAGGTTGTCATGACCGATAACGCCGGCACCCGCCGACTGCTGTACCGCCCTGCGGCGGCGTTCCGGTCCTCCGGCGCTTTCGGGTTCACCATGTTCTCGACGATGGTGCTGCTCGGGTTCCTGTTCATCGCCGTCGTCGGCCTGATGCTGCCGCTACCCGGGATCATCAAATTCTTCGGGCTGCCGTTCACCCTGGCTGTGCTGTTCGTGCCGCTGGTCGTGTCGCTGCGCGGCCGCTCAGCGTGGGAGCTGGGCATGGGTGCACGGGCGGTGTCGAAGTCGCGCCGTGCCGGTGAGACCCTGGTGCGGTCCGGGCCGTTCACGACGATCCCCGACGGCACCCCACCACCGGGACCGCTCGCCACCGCCGAGACGTTCAACTTCTCACCCGGCGATGGATCGGCGTCGTTCGGCCTGATCAAGTTGTCGTCGAAGAATTTCTACACCCTGGTGCTGCGGACCTGGCCCCAGGGCGGGGAGTGGAATGACCAGCCTGTGCGGGACCGTTGGGTCGCCCGCCTCGGCGACATGCTCACCTTCCTCGGGCAATCCCCGGACTTCGTGGCCGCCACGGTCACCATGGAAACCCTGCCCGAGTCGGGGATGCGGGCCTCCAGCATCGTGCGGTCGCGACTCAAGGACACCGCGCCAGCGTTGGCCCGCAAGATCATCATCGAAGCCACCGAAGCGGTGCCGACCGCCGAAGTGCGCCTGGAAGCCCGGATCGGATTGACCTGGCGCGCGGACACCATGCACCGCAAACGCGACGCCACCGACATGGGCAACGAGCTCGCACGACGACTCGGCCGGATTCGGGACTACTGCCACGCCGCCGGTCTGCGGGTACGGCCGATGCTCGAACGCGAAATCTGCGCGATCGCTCGCCGCAGTTTCTCCCCGGCCGACGAGCTCGACCTCGAGATCGGTCTGATGAGCGGTGAACCGATGCGCCTGCGGTGGGAAGACTGCGGACCGACCTCGGCCTCAGACCAGCACGGCCGCCTGCTTCACGATGCGGCGCAGTCGATGTCGTGGACGATGCGCAACGAACCCGAGGCGCCGTTCGACTCCAACGTGCTCGCCGATCTGCTGTCCCCGAACAGCGACGTACCACGCAAACGCGTCACCTTCGTCTACCAGCCCTACACCCCGGCCCAAGCCACCACCATCGTCAACAAGGACCACAACGATGCCCGCCAGGCCGTGCGCACCAACGTCGGCAAACTGCCCGAACGCGCGCTGGTGCGCCTGGACAGCGCCGAAGGCGCCCGCCAGGAACAGGCCCGCGGCGCAGGTGTGACCCGGGTGTCGATGATCGTCACCGCCACCTGCCCCATCGGTGCTGACACCCAGAAGATCGACACCCTCGTCACCGATCTGGGCCTCTCTGCGGCCACCCCACTCGAACCGACCCGCGACGAACAACTCGTCACCTTCTGCGCCGGACTGGGATTCGGTGTCGTGCTCTCCGAAGAGAGCACCGTCTCCGACAAACTCGCCGCCTAACCCGAGACAGAAAGGACCACCCTGCGATGCCGACGCTCCCGGCCCTGACCTCGCTGCTCCAGCGCTCCCGCGCCCGCCTATCTTCCTCGGCGGCATCCCTGCCCCAGATCAACACCGTCCTGTCGATCACCGAACACCGCTCGGCCGGCGGTCACGACTACGGCCTGATCCGGGCACACGCCACCGGCCACTACACGGTGATCCTCGCCGCGACCGGCGCGACACTGCGCGACTGGCAACAGCTGTGCGACTTCACCCGCATCGACTTCGGCGCCGACGCCTGGGATGTCGTCGCGGTCACCGCAGTCGCCGACCACTTCCCCCGCACCGGCACCGCCCACCGGCAGTGGATGATCCCCGAGGGCCATCACCACCTCGACGTCGCCGACCTCGCCACCGACACCTATCTCGCGGTGACCTTCGTCGCGGCCACCTCAGCAATGAAGTCCACTCCCGACGAAATGGCCGTGGAAGTGGGCCGGCGCCTGCACACCCTGATCGGGTCCCTGCACGCCGCCGGGCTGCCCACCACACCGCTCACCGCAGCACAGGTCGCCGCGGTCGGAGTGCGGGCCTACCGCGGCGGCCTGGCCGACGACCCGGCGCCCGCGTTCGCCGACATCGCACCGGACTCGACACCGCACCGGGTGCGGGATGTGTTCTGCCACAACGACCTGGTCTCGGCGACATGGGTGATCGCTCCGCACGTGCTCGAACCGCCCCACGCGATGGGTTCGGTACTGGCCCAGCTGCTCGAGCGTGACCCGACCACCCCGCGCACCCGGTTGGCGATCACCTGGCGAGCCACTCGGATCGCCGAGACCATCCACCCCGATGACCCGATCCGCCTCACCTTCGAGCCCGCTCTGCAGCGGTTCGGCGCGACGCTGACGATCACCGAGCCGCGCCCTCGTACCCCGTCGGTGGACTCCGTGCGCGACCGGTTGCCGCTGTTCGCCCGCCTCGGCGTGCGCAACGGCTATGACCGCCACGCCGAACTGTTCGCCGCCGGCATCGGACTCGGGGTGTTGCTGCCCGAACACGGCGACATCACCGACGAAGCCCTGCGCCACCGCCACCGCTAACCGATTGCGAGACGCCCCACCATGACTGTCACTGACCTCCGCACAGCCACCACCGCCGCCACTGACGGCGACACCGCGCCCTCGACGTTGCGCCTGGATGCCGGCGCCGCCTCGGCCACCCGGCCGAGCACCAAAGAACGCGCGGCCAAGCCGACCACGTTCTACGACGACGACACCCGTGAGGACCTGCTCGACACCGCCCGCAGCGGTGGAGTCAACGGCTACCTCGCCCGACAGAAACTCGGCAACGACGCCCGCCGGCGGGAAAGCCACGAAGCCGCCGTTGCCCGGCCGATCCAGTTCGATGTGCCCGCCCTGATCCGCACCAACCGGGGCTTCGACGGGCGTGGCGGCGGGCGCGTCGCCCACGTGCGCCGACCCAACGAACTGCGCGGCACCACCGCGCACGTGCCGGGGTTCTATCCGTTCCCCATCGGCGCCTCAGCCCCCCTGGACGGCGCGCCCGTCGGCTCGCACCTCGACACCGGACAACCCGTCGGGTTCGACCAGATCGGCTGGTTCGAGGCCGGACAGATCACCGCACCGTCAGCGATGGTGTTCGGCCTCAACGGATTCGGCAAAAGCACCCTCAACCGGCGCATCGTCTGCCACGACCTGGCGACCGGGGTCCGCCCGCTCATCATGGGCGATCACCGACCCGACTTCGTCAACATGATGCGCCAGATGGTCCTGCACGACGACAACGGCCGGGTGCAGTACCGCGAGGACGGCATCACCCCGGTCACCCCGCAGGTCACCAGCGTCGGATTCGACTCGCCGATGAATCCGCTGGCCGTGGGCACCTTCGGCAACCTCATCGCCCGACTGCCCGCCGCGGCCCGCCAGCTCGCCGAACGCGAAATGCGGGCACGCCAGGTCACCGCCGCCACCGGCCTGCTCGAGATCAGCTCCGGACGTCCCATCGCTCCGCACGAGGAGACGCTGCTCACCACCGCCCTGCGGGTGCTCTACGGCACGGCCAACGAGTTCACCCTGACCAATGCGCCCCTGCCGGGCGATGTGCTCAACCTGCTGCGCCAGGTCCCGCAGACTCTCATCGACGCCACCGCCCGCGACGCCGACACCAATCCCGAACTGCGCCGCGCCCACCAGGACCTCCTCGATGCCTCCGGCGCCCTGGGGCGTCGACCCCATGACGCGATCGCCGTCGACCGCTACCTGCTGCTGACCGAGAACCTGCGCCAGTCGCTCGACCAGCTGGTGTCGGGGCAGTTCGGCGAGATCTTCAACGCCCCCACCAAAGAGCCCATCGACATCGACGCCCTCGGGGTGTGCGTGGACATGTCCCGGCTGCCGGCCAACGCCCGCAAGCTGCGCGCCGCAGTACTCCTGGCGTGCTGGTCGGACGGTTTCTCCGCCGTCGAAGCCTCGCATCTGCTCTCCGATCACGGCCTGCAAGAGCCCCGCAACTACGACCTGGTGTGCGACGAGTTCTCGCTGGTACTCGGTGTGGGCAACGGCATCGTGTGGCGCGTCGACGAAGTGACCCGCGTCCAGCGCGAACAGGGCACCGGCAGCCTGTTCACCACCCACACCGTCAAGGACCTCCAAGCGTTCGACTCGATGGAAGATCGCCAGCGCGCCATGGGCTTTCTCGACCGCGCCCGGGTCAAGGTGTGCTTCCCGCTACCCGAGGACGAAGCCTCGCTGATGGAGGGCAAGGTCAACCTCAACGAGAAAGAAGCCGCCACCCTCGCCGAGTGGGCCACCACCCCCCGCGGCATCGACGACCCGGTCGTCTCCGAGATCAGCGAAACCGACTGGGCCGACGGGGTCCGCGCGACCGGCACCGAAACCAACACCGTCCCGCCAGGTATGGGCAAGTTCCTGATCAAGGAGGGTGAGCAGCCCGGTATCCCGGTGCAGATGCGGTTGACCGCCACCGAGCGCGCCACCGAGATGCACAACACCAACAAGCGCTTCAACCGCGGCCGCGGCGCCAAGTCCGGATCCGCGGCATGAGCACCGACAGCGACCCGGGGGTGGTCACCCCGCTCGACCCGCTACCCAGTGCCTGGGAGCAGGTGCAGGACTGGGTGGTCGAACCCAACCCGCGCCGCACCGCCCACTCCGAGGAAGTCCGGCGGTTGGCGGTGCGCGCCGTCGCTGAGCTGCTGGCTCGCACCTCGCTGTCGCTGACCGCCGCGGCCGCCGACGTCGCCGGCAACATCGGTGCCGGCACCAACAGCGTCATGCGGTGGTGCCGGGCAGCCGGGGTCGGCCGCGACGTCACCGCCCGCGACCGCGAATGGGCCACCCGCCTCGACGTCATGCGCTCGATGAACAAGGCGCTGACCGAGCACGTCCGCGACCTCGACACCACCACCGCCGACTATCGGGGTCTGCCTCGTGGGTGAGGGCAACGCCTCCAAACTGCTGGTGCCGCTGCTGGCACTGGTGATGGGGTTCTTCGCCTCGTGCACGGTCATCATCTCCGTGGCCGGCGACGACGACTCCTGCCTGCCGCTGACCGGCGGTGTCGACCAACCCGCCGACGCCTCCCTCTCACCCGGCGCCAAGGTCAAGCCGATGAAAGCCAAGGACTTTCAGATCACCTCCGGCTACGGTCCGCGCGACGGGGCGATGCACGAAGGTATCGACCTGGCCGGGGCACTCGGCGCGCCGATCTATGCCGCCGCCGACGGCACCGTCACCGCCGCCGGGAGCGCCTCGGGGTTCGGGCACTGGATCGTGCTCACCCACAACATCAACGGGCACGTGTGGTCCACGGTGTACGGGCACATGTTCGCCGACGGGGTGCTGGTCAAAGCCGGTCAGAAAGTCACCGCCGGACAACACATCGCCAAGCTCGGCAACGACGGCCAATCCACCGGCCCGCACCTGCATTTCGAGGTGTGGGATGGCGGGCACCGCGACTTCACCGGCGGCCGCTCGGTCGACCCGGCCGGATGGGTGTCCACCAGCCCCGAGCCCGGCGCCGCCCCGGCCGGGCGAGCGCCCGCCCAACCAGGCGGGCCGCGGGTGCTCACCGCACCCCGGGTCTTGCCCGCCGCCGACGTGGTCACCGTCGCCGACTGGGATGCGGTGGCCAAGCACGAATCCGGCGGCAACTGGAAGATCAACACCGGCAACGGCTACTACGGCGGATTGCAGTTCGCGGCGTCGACCTGGACCGGCGCCGGCGGCGGGCAGTACGCGCCGACCGCCGACAAAGCCACCCGCGAACAGCAGATGGAGGTCGCCAACCGCGTCCTGGGGTCCCAAGGCTGGGGCGCCTGGCCGACCACCTCCAAGAAGGCCGGGGTCACCGGCAAGAAACCCGCTCCCGCAGGCACGTTCCTCAACGCCGCCGCGGTGCCGCCACCGGCAGGCGCCCCCAGCGGCCCGCCCGCACCGTCCGGGCCGTCGGGTCCGCTGCCGCCGCTGCCGAAGTCCAAGGGCTCCGAAGCGCACTTCCAGGTCGACACCATCCGCCTGGCCCGCGCGATCGCCGCCAAGTTCCCCCAGATCCAGACCATCGGCGGCTGGCGCGCCGACGGCGGCGGCTACAACGACCACCCGTCCGGCCGCGCCGTCGACGTCATGATCCCCAACTACACCTCCGCGCAAGGGATCGCGCTCGGCAACGCCGTCAACAAATACATCCTTGACAACAAGAAGCACTTCAAGCTCGAGTACACGATCTGGCGTCAGACCTACTACCCGGCGGTCGGCAAGTCCAACGTCATGGACGACCGCGGCGACCCCACCCAGAACCACTTCGACCACGTCCACGCCACCGTCGAAGGCCACGGCATGCCCCGCGGCAATGAGGTCTACACCGCGCCCGGCATCACCGGCGGGATCGGCGCCGACGAGGGCACCGACTGCGGCCCGGTCGAGGACCAGCACGGCGGGGGAGTCGACAACCTCGCCGCCGGACGGGTCCCACCGGCCTACGAGCCGTGGTTCCGCAAAGCCGGACTGCTGTGCCCGCAGATCAGCTCGGCGTTCCTCGGTGGAATCGGCAAGCAGGAGACCGGGTTCAACGCCTCCCTGGTGTCCCCGGCAGGGGCGAAGGGGCCGATGCAGTTCATGGACTACACCTACCCGTCCTGGGCCAAAGACGATGACGGCAACGGCCGCGCCTCGGCCACCGACATCGGTGACGCCGTCATGGCCGCCGGCCGGTTCTCGTGCGCCAACGCCAAACAGATCGACGCCGCGATCGCTTCCGGGCGGGTGAAAGAACCCGCCGAAGGCCGCGAAATTCTCTACGCCTACGCCTACAACGCCGGAGTCGGCGCGGTCCTCAACGCCGGCGGAACACCCACCGGCGGCGACTACGACACCCAGACCCGCCCGTACGGCCAGAAAGTCATCGCCTACGCCAAACAGTTCGCCGATCAAGGACTTCCGGAGAAGAACCGATGAACCACCACCGCCATCGCCACCTCCTGGCCGTCATCGCGATCGTGCTGATCGCCGCACTGGCCGGATGCTCCGGCAGCGACGACACCACCGAACCCGCACACGGCCACGATGACCACGGCGAGCACTACAGCACCCCGCCCGGCCTGCCCGACCGCGCCGAACCGATCGGGGTGTTCACCACCACCGTGACCACCATGTTCAGCTGGCAACCCGCCACCGACACCTCACCCACCGACGCGCTGCGCCGCACCCGAGCCACCCTCACCGGCCAGGCACTGGCCTCGGCGGACAGCCCCGCCACAGTGCGGCCCAGCGCCCAGTGGGGCGCCTGGAAGCAATCCCTCGACGTCATCACCGCCCGCGTCGACAACGCCTCGGCAGTGCTGATCTCACCGGACAAGGCCAGTGCGCACGGCACCGTCACCCAAACCGTGCTCGGCATCGACGCCACGGTGACCTCCTACCGAAAGTTCACCGTCACCGCCGAACTCGTCCGCATCGACGGCCACTGGAAAGTCGCCACCTACCCCCGCGCCGACACCTGACCACCGACCGCCCAACACCGCCCCTCGAAGGAAGGCACGCCCCATGCTCGACCCACACAACGTCACCCAGGACAACAGCCGCGAAGTCGACGACATCTTCGACGAAATCCGCACGATCATGCGTCACTCCCGCCGCCACGCCGACGAAGCGCTGCGTCAGGTCCGCAACCAGCAGCACCGCCGACGTTCCCGGCAGACCCGCGCCCAACAACGCCTGAACACCGCGCGCGCCACCGGCGCCCGCCCGCCCCTCTACACCGACACCAGTGCCGAACGCCACCCGCTGACTCCGGATCTGATGGCGCGCTGGGCCGGAGCGCACGCCGCGGCCGACCTGGCCCGCGAGGCCGCCGCCGAGGCCGCCCGCGGCGGTGACACCGCCCGGGAAGCCCAGACCAAAGCCACCGCGCAGCGCGCCGAGCAATGGGCGCACGCCTGGGACGAGCGGCTACGTGAGGCCGGCGTCGACCCCGACACCATCTCCGGTCGCGACCGCGACAACGACCTCGGCGAGGTCGCCGACACCGATCTGCTCGACCATGTGTCGACCGCGGCCGCGAACTACGCCATCGACGTCGACGACGCCGCGACCGAAGGGGGGCACCGCTCGACCAGTGAGCTCATCGCCGACACCGAACCCGCCCCCGAAGCCGCGCTGATCGCCGCCGGCGTTAGCGACTGGCAGATCACCCCGACCCCCGACGTCGGCGCCAGCGTCTCCCTCGACACCGGAGCCCAGCTGTGAGCACCACCCATCGCCGCGACCGCGGCCAACACGAGTCCATGGTCGGCTACTACCTCGCCGCAGTCCTGTTCGCGCTGCTGGCGATCGTCTACGTGTGCTGGCGGGCGGGTTGCTGGCTCACCGGTCAGCCCGGCCCAGTGCTGATCAACCCGGCCACCGCCGCCGTCGACGGCACATTCCAGTGGCCGGTGGCCTCCACCGTGCTCCTCGTAGTCGCGGTCATCGCCGCCGCCGTGGTGACCGTCATCGTGGCACGTCACCGCACCGCCACCGCCGTACTACGCGAATTCGACCAGGTGGCACAGTTCCTTCCCCGGCCCCGGGAACTGCACGCCATCACCGCCCGCGACGCCAAGCACTCCGCACAGCGCCTGCGCGGCCGCGACGCCATCACCGGGCACCTCGACTACGGGCTGGCGTTGGGATCGCTGATCGGATCAGGAACCTCCGCGCTCTACATGAGCTGGGAATGGGTCGGACTCATCATCGGCGGACCCCGATCAGGCAAGACCACCGGCTACGCCATCCCCATGATCTGCCAGGCACCCGGCGCCGTGTTCGCCACCTCCAACAAACCCGACATCTACGACGCCACCCGCTGGGTGCGCGACCGCAACGACCTCACCACCCACGCCGCCAAGGCCGACACCACCCGACACGGGCTGCGCGCACTGTGGGCCTACCGCACCCAGCGGCGCGAACCCCCACGCACCCGCGGCACCATCTGGCTCTCCGACCTCCAACACATCGCCGGCACCCAGGGCCAGCAGTGGTGGTGGGACCCGTTCTGGTGCGTGCACGAACTCTCCGACGCCCGCGAGCTCGCCGCGATCTTCGCCGGAGCCGAAACCGCCGAAGGATCACGCCTCGACGCCTACTTCGACGGCGGAGCCAAAGAACTACTGGCCCTGCACATCCTGGCTGCATCTGTCGGTGGGGGAGACCTCAAACACGTCGACGGCTGGCTCACCGACCCCAAACTCAAAGTCGCCCGCCAGGTATTGACCCGCCACGGCCACCACGACGCCGCAGCCAAGATCGACACCGCCGCCAACCTCAACCCCCGCCAACAAGACGGCCTCTACGACATGGCGCGCCGGTTCATCAACGTCATGACCGTGCCCGCCTACGCCCGATCAGTCCTCCCACCCCAACGGGTCCGGTTCGACGGCGATAACACCGTCGGCAGCAACGACATCCGCCACGACCTGCCCAAGTTCGATCCGCAAGCGTTCGTCACCTCCACCGACACCATGTACGCCCTGTCGATGGAAGGCGCCGGCGCGGCCACCGCCCTGACCACCGCCCTCGCCGACACCATCTTCAAAGCAGCCGTCGCCCAAGCCCGACGCAACGGCGGACGGTTGCCGGTGCCGGTCGTGGCGGTGCTCGACGAGGCCGCCAACGTGTGCAAACTGCCCGAACTGCCCGACTGGTACTCCCATTTCGGCAGCCAGGGCATCGTCATCGTCACGATGCTGCAATCGCTGGCCCAGGCCGCGAAAGTGTGGTCCAAAGACAAACTCGACATGCTCGTCGACTCCTCGAACGTCTACATCTACGCCGGCTCATCGAACAACGAGTCCTACCTGTCCGGGCTGAGCCGCATGATCGGCCAACGCGACGTCCGCCGCCGCAGCCGCTCGCACTCCAGCTCAGGTCTCGGATCGACCAGCACCAGCGAATCCTGGTCCAGCGAACCCATTCTCGGCATCGACGACCTCAAAGCACTACCCGCCGAACGAGCAGTGCTGGCGACCTCCGGCAACCGCACCGTCGTCACCACCAAGAACTCCTACTGGCTCGGCCCCTACGCCGAACTGATCGACGCCTCCAAGAAGGCCTGCGGGGCAGAACGCGCAGCCCAGCAGGCCGCGCTGTCCACAACACCTCAACCCGCCGCCCTCCGCGAAAGGACTTCCCGATGACCACCCCCGACACCGACACCCCCGACGACGACCCCCGCGCGCACTGGCGATTCACCTCCGGCTCCGACTGGTTCACCAACTGGCTCAGCCACATCAAAGCCGGACGTTTCGACCGCGACACCCGCTGGTGCCCGCAATGGTGGCGCCACGACGAAGTCGTCATCCGCCTCGAGGAGCTGTGGAAGGCGTGGGAGACCGCCCGCCTGAGCGAAGACCCCGCCGCACTGTCGTCGTGGTGGACCGCCCACCTCGACACCCACTGGCGGACGCTCACCGCCGAAAACGGGCCGCTCTACCTGTGCACACCCGACAAACACACCACCACCGAGACGCTGGCCGATCAATCCACCCCACCCCCACCGGGATGGTTCGACCCGCCCGCCGATATCAACGCCGCCTAACCCTGAGGGACAACCCATGCCACCACCGCCACTGTTTCATTGGGCCCTCGTCGGTTGCGTCGTGCTCCTGGTGATTCTCGCTATCACCAGCGCAGTCGTCGTCATCAGAGCCGTCCTCCATCAACGCCGCCGACCATCCGAGCGCCAACCCCACGATCCTGGCCAGCTCGATACACCCCGAGGAGACCAGTCATGATCGCCATCCCCCTCGCGTCGTTTCCTGGACCGTCAATGGGACCCGGCTGGCAGCCCTACCGGCGGTCGGTGTCGTCGACATTTGCTGCCAACGTGGGCATCTCGGCCGTCATCGTCGGTCTTGTCCTCGCGGTTCGCGACCTTTGGACCTCCGACGACGGTGGCGAACAGGTGTGGTCGTGGCTGCACACACTCGCTGAGGACCGCGACCACTTCGTGAGCACCGGAGCCACAGTCATCGCCGTCATAGGGATCATCGCCCTCACATTCGTGACCGTCCGACTCGCCGGCGCCGCGATGCCCCACCGTGGCCTCATGAAGCGGAGCGTGAACTACGAGAACTCCGACACCGTCGACGCTGTGGCCCGCTACCACGCTGCTCAGACAGTGGTGTTGCAGGCCTTCGGAGCACAGGTGAGCGAGATCAGACTGAGCAGCACCATCGTGAACTCCACACTCCGTGCCGGAGGGACCTTCGCCCTCTGGCGTGCTCTCCTGCAAGAGCCGGCCACTAACACCGAAAAGAATTGGGCGACACTGGTGGCCACAATCGCAGCGTCCTACCACTACCGCGGCGCCATCGGTGACCCACAGATGGCCGAGTGGACCGATGACGAGCTATCACGGCTTCACCAGGTGGCGCTTCGCCTGTTGGTGAGCGACGACCGCCCCGCCGACTACTCCGGAGAGTGGAGCATCGACGGCATCCTCGCCGCAGCGAGCCGACGAGCGGTCGAACTACTGGCCGATCACAGCGTGGAAGTTGCAGCCCTGGCTCAGGCCGCGGCGGCGAACTTCCTCCATGTCATCCCGAAACCCCTGTATGCAACGGAAATTCGCACCTGCCTGTCCGATCCGGTCACCGTACTCTCCGACCCCAGGTATGCCATCCCCCGTGGCCGGTCGGGCATCGACACCGGACTCGCGGCCGCCATGGTCTCGATTCTGGGTTGTGCTGCGGCAGTGGTCGGTATCGGTCTCGACGTTTTCGGCCTGACCGTGACCGGCATCTCTGCTGTCGTGGTCGGTGGGCTGATCCTTATGCTTCGAGTCGAGGGCCGCGACCTCAGCCGCCGCATCGACTACGAGTTGAACCGCGCTCGCCAACGCCGCATCCAGCGCCACGCTTCCATGCAGGACCCCGCCGCTGCGGGCACCGTCGACGACGGCCGGGCACTGGGCGAGCCCATCGAGTCCGACTATCACCTGCGGGGTGAATGACTGATGAGCGCCCTGACGATAGTGCAGGCCTTTCCCGCCCCGCTACCACCACCCCCAACCTGGCACGTCGACCACACCTGGATGTGGTCAGTGTTCGCCGTAGTGTGGCCGGTCTTCGCGGTGGGGGCAGTCGTAATGTTCACCCTCCACATTCGGCGTGGTGTGGCTGTGCCCGAGAAGTCGATCCGGATGTGTCTGGCGACGGCGGTTGGGCTCGCCATGTTCTCGGTGGCCGAAATGGCCCTGCTGGGCGCCGATCGCCGCGACCTTGACGCATGGGGTCGTGGCTTCGGGTGGTCAGCGGCGGTGTTGGGCACCGTCGCAGGCATGTCGCTGATGGTGGCTGCGGGGGCGGCGTTCATCGCGGCCGCGGTGGTCGGCTGGCAGCGCGACACCCCGGCTGATGCTGCCAGCGAGCAGCCCGGCACTGACGACCCCGAGACAGACGACGGCAGCGACACCCACATGCACGTGTCCTCAGGTGACCGGGTGGACCCGCCGTGAGATGTCTCAGGCCCTGACAGGTGCGGACACACCTGCCAGGGCACTGATCGGCCAGAGATCCAGCCTCTGACCAGTGAGAAACGATAACCCACCCCCGCGAGGGCCGGCGTTGGCCGGGCCGGGCGGACCTCACTTGGTAGGAGCTCCGACGTATGGCGCGTAACGCCACCCCTGACGACAACACCCCCAATCTGTTCGATCTGCTCGCCGATACCGACCCATCGGGTCAGCGGTTGTCGGCATCGCAGAGCACTATGGATACCCACAACGAGGAGGACACCGATGTTTCACGATCTGCGCACGGCACTGACCGAGCGGTACGCCCAGGAACTGACGCAGATGGACCGCATGGAGTTCGAGGACTTCCTGACCGCCGAAGCGACTCGGCTGGAGGCCGAGATCGCTCAGACGCAGTCACAGACGGAGCTGGCGGCGATCGCGGCGTGGAAGAACGAGCACGGGGGCAACGACCCGGACGTGCTGACGGCGCAGCGGCTGTATCAGCAGGCCCGGTACTCGGCGGAGGAGACGGTGCTGGCGACGCTGTGGGAGGGATTCAGCAGTCCCGAGGACGACGATCAGCTGGACGACGAGCCGAACCCGGACACGATGACCGGGATGCAGCGGTGGCTGACGCCGTCGGCGATCGAAGCGACCCGCGAGACCGAACAACTGACCGAGCAGGTGTGGCCGGATCAGACGCCGCGGTTCCAGGTGTACGCCGAACAGCTGTTGCAAGCGCGCCTGACCGACGGGCTGGCGGTGCCCGACGGGCCGAAACATCCGCTGGTTCCGGAGCTGAGCGCGATAGTGGACGCAGCGCTGGCCGATCGGGCCCGCGACGCCGCCGAGCGCGCGCAGAGGTAGTTGACGACGGCCAGGGGCTGCTGTTTGAGTCCCTGGACGATTTGCGGATCCCAACTGACCCGGCCGTCGTCGACCCGGGCGGGACACCGCTGCCACCGAAGGCCGACGACGCGCTGCCGCAGGTCCCGCAGTCCGAGACCGGGCTGCCGCTGACAGCGTGGGCGAGCACCCGGGTCACCCCGGCGCGACGCCCGGACGGCTCGGTGGTCTACATCAAAGCCGACCATGTGGTGGCCGGGCTCGAACCCGACCCCACACCCGACGCAGAGGCACCGGAGCCGGCGAGCGCTGCGGCCGTCGACAAGGCCACCACCTCGCCCGCGGCTGCTGAGGTTGGGCCTGCGACTGAGGTTGGGCCTGCGACCCGGTTCACCCATCCGGGGACGGTGCTGGTGCCATCGGGGGCCAAGTCCCGCGCCAGAGCCAACATCGCCGCACTCGAGGTCCTCACCGACACCGCCCGCACCGGACGCCCGGCGACCGCGGCCGAGCACGAGATTCTGGCGCGATGGTCGGGCTGGGGTGCCGCGGCCGACATCTTCGACGAGTCCAAGTCGGAGTGGACGCCCGAACGCGAGCAGCTACGCGCCCTGCTGGATTCCGAGCAGTGGCGCCAAGCGAAGGCCTCCACCCTCAACGCCCACTACACCGATCCCGCGATCGCCCAAGCGATGTGGTCGGCAATGACCCGCGCCGGGTTCGACGACGGGCTGGTGCTCGAACCCGGTTGCGGCAGCGGCACGTTCATCGGCATGGCGCCGCCCGGCGCGCAGATGGTGGGCGTAGAGCTCGACCCGACGACCGCCCAGATCGCCCATCTTCTCTACCCCGACGCCCAGGTGCGGTTGGAGGGCTTCGAGACCACCCGGGTGCCCGAGGGCTCGTTCGCCGCGGTGATCGGCAATGTGCCCTTCGGTGGGTTCACGGTGCACGACCCGATCCACAATCCGGCCCGCCACCGCATCCACAACCACTTCCTCCTCAAGTCGCTCAACCTCACCGCCCCCGGCGGATACGTCATGGCGATCACCACCGCCGGGACGCTGGACGCGGCCTCGGACAAGGCGCGCCGCGACATGCACGCCGTCGCCGACCTCGTCGGCGCGGTGCGGTTGCCGTCGACGGCGTTCGAACGGGTCGCCGGTACCCAGGTCGTCACCGACGTCTTGGTGTTCCGCCGCCGCGAGTCCGACGCCGCCGCACCTGCGGACGCCGAGTGGCTGCATTCTGACCTCGTCGCCCTCCCTGACCGGACCGGCGAGACCACTGAGATTGGGGTGAACCGCTACTTCACCACCCACCCCGAGCATGTGCTGGGCACGATGCGTGTCGATCGCGGGCTCTACCGCGACGGGATGCTCGTCGTGGCCGCCGACCCCGGCGGCGATGTCGCCGCCGACCTCGACGACCGGCTGACCAACATCGTCGACGCCGCCCTGGAACGCGGCGACGGGCTGTTCCTCGCCGACGACACCGCCACGGCCGGGATGGAGTTCACCGCCGGCGCCCTGGACACCGACGCCCTCTACGGCGAGGACATCCCGATCGGGCACGTCAGCTACGACGAGACCACCGGGGTGTTCTCGCGGCGCGGGATCGGCGGCGATGAGCCGATGAAGGTGCCCGCCACCCGCGCCACCGAGACCCGGCATCTGCTGCGGCTGCGTGACCTGTTCGCGGCCACGATCGCCGCTCAGCGCACCCAGAGCAGCCGCGCCGAGAGGGATGCGCTGCGCGCGGACCTCAACGAGGTCTACGACGCCTACCTGAACACCTACGGCCCGGTGAACCGGGCGAAGCTGGTGGGCGGCAAGGAACGCACCGCCGAGCAGGCCGCCAAGAAGCTCGCCGAACTCGAAGCCAAGTGGCGTAACGCCCACCGCGACGCCGACGGCGACGCCTATCCCGGCCCGCTGCCTGAGGATGTGGCGGCCGAGCTCGATGAGAAGGCATGGCAGGTCAGCGCACCCTCGCGACGCCAAACCCATCTCGAGGCGGTCCGTGCCGATCCGGGAATGGCCGGCGTGCTGGCGTTGGAACGCTACGACGACGAGACCGGCACCGTCAGCAAGACCGCGGTGTTCTCCCGCGATGTCGTCGTCGCGCCGGTACCGGTGTCACGCGCGGATACCCCGGCCGACGCCGTCGCGATCAGCCTCGGTGAACGCGGCCGAGTCGATCTCGACCGTGTCGCCGAACTCCTCGACCAACCCACCACCCAAGCGCGCGAGTCGATCCGCGGTCTGGTCTACCCCGACCCGGACATGCCCGAGGACCTAGTCCCCGCGGCGACCGCGCTGTCGGGCAACGTGCGCGCCAAACACGCCCGCGCCGCCGAAGCCGCCCGCGCCGATCCCGGTAACCGGGACTGGGCAGAGCTAACACAAGCACTGGCGCAGGTGATTCCGGCCGATAAGCAGCCCTCCCAGATCGGGTCGGTCAAACTCGGACCGACCTGGATCGAACCGCGCGACTACGAGGCGTTCGTGCGCGAGACGTTCGGCGCCGACAGCGTGCAGGTGTCGCGCGCGGCGGGTACATGGTTGGTCGAAGTCCCACCGTTTGAACGCAATAGCGCGCTGATGCGCACCGAGTACGGCGCCGACAATGCCGATAGAAAAAACAAGGCGCTCGATGCGGTCGCCCTCACCGAGATGCTGCTCAACCAGCGGTCGATCGTGGTCAAAAACTCCAAGCCAGCGCAGGAGGAGGGGGCGCCGGAGGTGGATGCCCAGGCCACCATCCTCGCCCAGGTCCAGGCAGAGAAGATCACCACCGAGTTCCGGTCGTGGCTGTGGTCGGATGATGAGCGCCGCGACCGGCTGGTCGCCGAATGGAATCGCCGCTTCAACACCTGGGTCCGGCCCGAGCACGACGGGTCCCGGCTGGTGCTGCCCGGTCTGTCCCCGGTGTTCGAGCCGCACCCCTACCAACGCGATGCGGTGGCGCGGATTCTCGCCGAGCCGACGGTGCTGCTCGATCACGTGGTCGGTGCCGGCAAGACCGGCACGATGTTCATGTCGGCGATGGAGCTCAAACGCCGCGGCCTGGTGAATCAGCCGTGGATCGTGGTGCCCACCCACCTCATCGAGCAGTTCGGCCGGGAAGTGAAGATGTGGTACCCCGCGGCCAACGTGCTCGTGGGGCGCAAAGGGATGTCGCCTGAGGACCGCCGCGTGTTCGCCGCGCAGACCGCGACCAGCGACTGGGACATGGTCATCATCCCGGCGTCGGTGTTCTCCGCGATCCGGGTCCACCCGCAGCGACGCGCTGACTACATCGCCGGTCAGGTCGCCGACCTCGACGCCGCGCTGTCCGCGGACGCAGGCGAGATGACCCAGGCAACGGTCAAGAAGATCGAACGCGCGAAGAAGGAGCTCGAGGACCGCCTCGCCACCGCGACCGAGCAGGCCACCAAGGACCATGGGGTGTTATTCGAAGACACCGGCGCGGACTATCTGTTCGTCGACGAGGCCCACGAGTACAAAAACAAAGGCCGCCAGTGCACGATCGACTCGCTGTCACTGACCGGGTCGAACAAGGCCGAGGACCTGTCGATGAAACTGGACTACCTGCGCGAACGCCGCCAACACCAGGCGGTCGCGGCCGGGCGGGTCATCACCCCGGGCGCAGAGCGGGTCGCCACGTTCGCCACCGGCACCCCGATCGCGAACTCACTCGCCGAGTCGTGGGTGATGCAGCAATACCTACGCCCGGATGTGCTGGAGGCGGCCGGGGTCCGCTCGATCACCGACTGGGCGGCGTCGTTCACCGCGACCCGCTCCGAGACGATCCCCAACGCCACCGGCACCAAACTGCGTGTCGTGTCGAAGGTGTCGGCGTTCGCCAACCCCAAAGAAATGTTCGCCATGGCCGCCCAGTACACCGACGTCGTTGTCCGTGAACAGGTCCCAGCCAATCTACCAACCCATGACGGGCGGCAGATCATCACCAGCACACCCGGTCAGGAGCGGCGCGATTTCATCGCCGACCTGGACTATCGGGCCGACCATCTCGACCCGCGACGCGCCGACATCGACAACGTGCTCAAGATCCTCAACGACGGCCGCAACGTCGCTCTCGACCCCGTGCTGGCCAACCTCGAACCGGATCCGGGAAACACCCGCGCCGATGCCGTGGCCGAACAGGTCGCCCGCATCTACCACGCCACCGCCGACAACGAGTACCTCACCGAGGAAGGGGAGAGGTCCCCGATCCGCGGGGCGTTGCAGCTGGTGTTCTGCGACCGCGGCACCCCACGACCCGACGGGCCGTCGGTGTACTCCAACCTCAAAGACCTTCTCGTGGAGCAGTACAACGTGCCCGCGGAGAAGATCGCGTTCATCCATGACGCGAAATCGCCGTCGCAGAAACTGGCGCTGCAGGCCGACTGCCGAGCCGGTCGGATCGCGGTGCTGGTCGGGTCGACCTCGAAGATGGGTACCGGCATGAACGTCCAAGGGCGCCTGATCGGTCTGCACCACATGGACGTGCCGTGGCGGCCCGCCGATCTCGAGCAGCGCGAAGGGCGGATCATCCGCCAAGGCAATCAGAACCCGCAGATCGAGATTCTGAACTACGTCACCGCAGGCACCACCGACACCGTCATGTGGTCGAAAGTCGAATCCAAGGCAGCGTTCATCGAACAAGCCAAACGCGGGCAGCTCGACGACGTCGCCGAAGTCGACGACATCGCCGACGACTCACTGTCCGAAGCGGCCGCGGCCACCAAAGCCGCCGCCACCGGCGACGAACGGTTCCTCGAAATGGCCACCCTCGAAGACGAGGTGAAAAGCCTGTCCGCACTGGCCAGCGCCCACGCCGACTCCCGCTCCCACGCCCGCCGGGTCGTGGCCGCCGCGGACCGGGCCATCCCACGCTTGGAAGGCAGCATCGAGAAACTCGACGCTCTGCTGGCCGGTCATCAGGAGTGGATTGACGCTGGTAAGCAGTTCGTCGTCACCGGGGCCCGTCCTCAATCGAAGCGTCCGGAGCGGTCCGAGACGCTGCTGTCGCGGGTCACCGCGGTTTACCACGAGCTCAAAGGTGCCGGCATGAAGCAATCCATGCCGATCGCGTCGATACCGTCAGGGCTTGCGGCGCACGCCTCGCGCGAGTTCGCCCAGGACAAGATCCACGTGTGGCTCGACTGCCCGGGGCGACCCGGGTTCACTCTCGACGCATCCCAGGTGTTCACCTCCACCGAGCGGCGCACCGCGACCGCGTCCGGTCTCGCCACCCGCCTGGAGAACCTGTACACCGGCCTCGACGACACCCGCGCTCAACTGGTCGCCGACATCGCCAGCTACCGCCGCGAAGTCGAGGTCAACGCGCCGCGTATCGACGCACCGTTCACCCGAGCGGATGAGTTGCAGACCAAACAGGTTCGGCTGCGCCAACTGCGGATGGAGATCGAACGCGCCCAGCAATCCGAAGAAGCCGTCGCCGCCCGCCAAGCTGCCGAGGAACGGATGCGCAGCGCTGGTCGCGAACCCGGCTGGAGCCTGGAACTCAACCCCACACCGGTCATGGTCGAAGAAGCCGGACTCGACCATGCCGCCGACTACATCGCCGTGATAAAACGCAGTCACCAACACCAAGCAGAGCTGTACCAAGCCGAAAAAGGCACCGCGACAGCAGAACCGGGGATCGGAACGCTGCTCGCCGACACCCGACCAGCACCGGACGCCGAGCGCACGCAGGGCACGGACTCCCAGCAACCGCCCCACGATCCACTCGGTGACGGCACACAGCCCCAGCGCGACCCGGACCTGGGCCTGTGAGTACGACAGTGACGTTCGCCGCGTTCCGAGTCAGGCGTTGGCGGGTGCGAGTTCGCTGCCGCACCCCCGATGCGGCTCTCGGCCCTGCGGGCAAGCAGATCGAGCAGGCCGCCTCGGACCTGACTCGACAAGGGGCAACCGCTCTCAACAACCTTCCACGTCGAGATCATTTGGCCCCCAAGAGCACAAGCCCGCCCCGCGGCGGGGACCCACCGGACAGGCGTGGCTCGCCACGCGCGACCAGCGTCGCCGGGCACGCCTGTCCCGGGTTCGTGATAGAAGCGAACCGCCAAACCCGCGCACCCATCACTAGCAACCGATACCGAACAGGACGTGACTTCATGCCTTTGCCAACAGCCCGACTCTCCACCGCCGTCAAGACCATCGTCGCCGGACTTCTCATCACCGCCGGCCTCGCCACTGGTCTCGGCCTCGGTAGTGGTCAAGCACACGCGAAGATCGACGACGGCCGATACAAGTACCAGCTGGTCATGTACGGCGTCATCCCCTACCCGGAATCCAACGCGCGAGTGATCGGCAACCGTCTGTTCCAAGACATCTACGGCGTCGGGCCGTGGAATGCCACCAACAGCCACATCACCCAGACCCGCAACGGCGGCATCGTCTCGATCGCCGGTGACCCAGTCGCGCACTGGTACTCCCGCATCGAACTACGCAAGACACCACACGGCTACAAAGGTGTTTTGTTCGCCGGCGGCGTCCCCACCGGCGACGTCTATCTACGTAAGGTCCGCTGACCACACAAAGAGCGCGCAGAAATTGCCTGTGCGCCCTTTGTCGTTCGGCGGGCGCGATCGGGGCGGACCGGCACTGTCGGGCGCGCGGTGCTGGCCAGTCCTCCGGCACAGCATCGCCGTGATGAAACGATCCCACCAACACCAAAGCAGAGCGGCAGAGCCTATTATTCGCGATAACAAAGGTCGTGGTTATGAAAGGGAACACGCAATGGTGACGAGATCGAGGATGCGCACGGCGTTGGCCGGTGCGGCGCTCAGTCTCGCGGTAGCGACGGGCGGGGTGGCGCTGACCAGTCCACCGGCACAGGCGGCGCGGATCGTCGAGACGTCGCAGAGCGGGGTGGTGGTGATCGAACTCAGCCACGCCGACACCGTGGCCGCCGCCCACCTCGGCGCCGGCCGGGTCATCAACGCCCTACTGGGCAACGACTACTGGGGCGTCATCCTCGAAACCGACTCCCGCTATCGCGCCAGGGCGTACTACCGTCCGGACAAGGCCGCCAGCTGGAACGACGTGACCGGTCACCAGGTCATCTCCGAGGCCGCCGCCCACCCGGGCGGGCGGGTCGTGATCGCGGTCTATGTTGACCGAACCAAGAGCCTGAACGGACATCCGCTGTGGATACAGCAGGTGTGGTGACCGACGTGAAGAGGGAGTAGACGTGCCGTATCTCGGGTTGATTTACCTGGTGATCCTGGTGATCGCACTGATCGACATCATCAACACCGACGACGCTGCCGTGCGCGGGCTGCCCAAATTCGCCTGGGTAATCCTGGTCGTGATGCTGCCGTTGGTTGGTGCGCTGGTGTGGCTAGCGGTCGGACGTCCTACCGCGGATGAGCGACCGCGCCGGCAGCATGCGGGTGCGGCCAGCGAGTTCCCGGAATACGACCACCCCGGCCGCTACGTTCCGCAGGACCCCGAGGCCGACCGAGAGTTCCTCCGGCAGGTGCGCGATCGCGCCGAACAGCAACGCCAGATCGCTCGCGAGCAGCAACGAGCTGCCGACCGATCTGACCGCCCAGACGACGATCGTCCATTCTCGCAATAGCAGTCAGCGGAAGCGTTTTCATTCGTCGACCGTCAACTACGACCGCACACGACAAGGGGCACCATCTGATGTTCGACCGCACGCCACCACCGGTCCTCACCGACGGCGGGGATTGGTGGCTGCTTGTAGACGTGACGAGCGGGTTTGCAACCGGTGCGGTAGAGACCGCGACCTGCTATTGCAAAGTGCTGCAATGGGAGCGCTGCGTCGACGCCGACCGCGAACCAGCGTTGGTGGGTTGGTTGAGTGGGAAGGTGCGTCCTGTGCGCGCCGACAGAATTCCGGCTGACACTCCTGTCTCCCCGGGACACTATGTTCGCCTCACCCGGGAAGATATTGACGGTCTAGTGCAGGCAGGCACATGGAAGACCATCGACATCTGGTAGCACCGACGGGGAGAGCCCTGGCCGGGGCCTCACTGCGGCTACATCTCAGACCCCGCTGGACGCGCGTACTTCCGCACGTGCACTGTGCCTAGGAGCCGCCAGACATGCTGGCGAGTCCAGTCCGTCCCGCCGGAGGGCGTCGGGACGCCGGCGTGGTTGAGGCGGTCGGCGATCTGTTGGTCGCTGTAACCGCGTGCGTGCCAGTCTGCGATCGCCTGGGCAGTGGAGGGTGAGCACAGCGGTGGCCGCCCGACCGGGCGTCGGGATGTGGTTGTGGTCATGACCGCGGCTCGCCGTTGTCTCCGCGTCCCAGGACGCGAACGGTGTGGAGTAGATCGGCCAGGACGAGCCGTGCGTGCTCGCGTTGGGCCGGATCGGAGCTCCATAGCGCGGTGCAGGTAGCCGAGAACACGATCGCGCCTGCGATGACGACAGTGACGGCGGCGAAGATGAAAACCGCAGTGGGCGAGAACGAGATGTTGAGTGACGACACGAGGTCTGTCTCCTTGGAAGAAGGGGACAGCGCAACGCGCCTACAGACACCGGGTTAGGCGGCTAGGTGCACGATGCAAGGTCCCACGAGGGTAATCGGCTGGGAAACCTCGTGGGATGTGGGTCCGCGAACCACTCGCGGCTGGGTGGCCACTTCGTGACCGGGCGCCCGTGGACGGGAATTGCGGTGCTGCAAAAGAGTTTTAAGCGCGAGCGCAACTGAGACAGCGAAAAGCCAAGCGGAGTGCTCGCGGGCGGCCCGGACCGCCGCCAGACCGTCGGTGAAGGATTTCGGTCCCCGGACAGCGCGCCGTTGCAGAAACGCACTGCACGCTGCGCCAATAGCCCGTCGTCGCTCGATCAACGACGACCAGAATTGTTCGATCGTGCCCAGCGAGGCGGTCAGGCCTCGCAGCGACGAAGCTAGGCGTTGCTGCGTGCCCATTAGTGCCGTGACCTGCCCATAGTCGAGCGATGCGAACGGTTGGGGTGTGACTTGGGCTAGGCCGAAGCGCTCTAGCGGAACCTTCGGCATCATTCGGCGGATGACCTTGGCGTTCTGCTCAACCATCCTCCGCATGGAGGGGCTGAGGTGAGCCGAGGTCGTCATGGCACCTAGTTTAGTTCGACCTTCCGAGTGTTCGGTATTTCAGAGACCGCCGAACCTTCCTGCGCGCCAACCAGGTGGGCATGTTAGTCGCCGATGCCGTGGTCGTGGCCTCGATGCCGCTCCGGCGGTAGATCGCGGGGGCGAGGTGTAGAGGACGGCGGTGCGGCTGTCGTGGAGACGTCGCGACCACGCGGCGGTGCGATGAGAGCCCGGATGGTGTCTTCGGCGGCACGGGTTTCGGCCGGAAGCGTATCGCGGCGGGCCACTTCGGCTCGGGCGTGAGCGATGGCAGCGGCGGCGTCGTCACGGTCGTCGATGGCTTTCTGGTGGAGCTGGCGGGCACGGGCGTCGGCATGTTCGGCCGCAGCCAGTTCGCCTGCAAGCGTGGCAGTGTCGGCGGCGCGGGCGGTCAATTCGTCCCACTGGTGTTCGGGAACACCAACCTCTCGCTTGGTCTGTTCGTGGGCTGCGGCGAGGTACTGGTGCTGACGCTCGGCCGCGGCGACCGCCTCGGCGAGGCGCTGGTGGTGCTGGTCGTGCTCTGCGCGGGCTTTGCGCCCCCGCCCGGCAGGCGGCAGTCCCGCCAACTCGGCGCGCGCCTCTGTGACGCGGGCGGCGGCGCCGGCGAGAGCGCGTCCGGCGGTGCGGGCGGTGGCGATGCGGTCGACGGTGTCGGCGAGTTCGGCGTGCTCGGCGCGCACCCGCGGCGTCCGCTCGGGCGCTGGTCGGCTGGTCCTCAGATCGTCGACGGCGAGGGTGTGGCGGCGGGTGAGGGTGCGCAGGTGCGCGGTGAGCTGGTCGTCGCTCATGACGCGGAGCGGGTCTTGGTGGAGCCAGTCGTGCAGCTCGGCGTCGGCCGCCGGTTCGGCGACCGCGGTGGCGGTGGCTTCGGCGGCGGGTTGCGTCGCCGTCGGCGTGACCGCGTCGGGGGTAGCGACGGGCCCGGTGGCCGTGGTCGGCATGAGGAAGGTGTCGCGGTGGTGGTGCGCGGTCTGGGTGAGGGCGTGGACGTGGTTGAGGCGGTTGTCGATTCGATAGATGCGGGTAGTGAGGTCGGCGCGGCGGCCGCGCAGGTCCGCGAGGTTGAGTTCGTCGAGTTCGCTGGCTTGCAGGCGCATGAGTTCGACGTCGGTGTCGGTGACACGGACACCACCGGATTCGGCGATCGCCTCCTCGAGGCGGGTAGTGGCGTCGGCGTAGACGGCGGCGAGGGCGTCGCGGTCGGCGACCGCGGCGGTGACGCGCCAGTCCAGAGCGGTGGCATCGGCCTCGGCGCGTAGCGCGGCGAGGTCGGGTGCTTCATCGTCGCTGAGGGGATCGAGGTCGGTGGTGTCGGCGGCGCGGAGCTGGGCGGCGGTGCGGCGCAGGGCGGATGCCTGGTTGGTGAGGTCTTCGATGAGTTGTTCGGCCATCATCAAGTCGTGGTGATGCCCGGCGGTGTCGGCGGCCGCGGCGAACTGGTGATCGGCAGCAGCGCGCAACGCCAAGACATGCGGTGCCATGGCCTGCTGGTGGGCGCTGGTGCCGGCGTTGATCGCCTCACGCAGCTGCGCCAAGTCGGTGCCGAGTTCGGCAAGCTGGGCGGTCAGTTCATAACGCAGCGCAATGCACTCGGCGAGGTCGGTCGGCGCGGCGAACCGATCAGGTGCAGCAGCAACGACGTCAGCGGCGAACTCGTCGAAGGCCAGATCCTCGTAACGGTCGAGGTCGTCCGGATCGAGGACATCGACGCCAGTGTCCGGCGGCGGATCGGTGTCGGTGAGCGCGGCGAGGTAGTCCTCGTCAACGCCGACGTTCTCATCAAGGTCGTTGCCGGGCTGGCCGGTGAGGGTGTCGGCCCAGGGGTCTGCCAGTCCGGCGGCTTCGGCTGCGGCTTCGGCGGCGGCTTCGTCTTCGAGGGTGGGCGGTGCCGGCGGTAGTGGGGTGGTGTCGGTGGCGTGGCTGCTGTGGGTGACGAGCAGTTCGACTCGCCAGGTGAGCAGGCGGGCGTATTCGTCGAGCCGCACGGTGTGGTCGTCGTCGGCGCCGCTGTGGAGCAGGGTGTCGGCGAGGTCAAGCAGGTCGTGGGGGGTCCACTGGACGGGGTCGGCGGCGCTGACCGCGGCCACGAGTGCCGGCCAGGCGCGGTCGGTCAGGATCGCTTCGGCGGCCCGGTCCCCGACGATCCCGACGAGAGCGTCTGCCCAGTCGGGGCGCAGTCCGGTGTTCGTGGCTTCGGCCGCGGCGGGCGCCAACTCACCGGACAGCCGCCACCACAGTGCGGCGGCGGGCATTTCGGTGGGCAGCGGGTTGTCGGCGAGGGCGTCGCGGGCCAGAGCATCGACGTCGAGGCCGGCGCGGGCGGCCAGCGCCAGGTGGTCGGCGAGTTCGGGCCAGTACGGGTCGGCGAGCAGGTGGGGGTCGAGGTCGCGGGCGAGGTCGGCGTAGCGGGCGGCCTCGGCGGTGGTGGTGATGAGCGCGTCGGCGCGCTCGGTCAGCGCGGCGTGACGCCGCGCCAAGGCGATGGAATCTGGTCGCGGTCCGGCGGGACGCCGGTCGGTGTCGTCGACGTAGCGGGCTGCGCGGAACACGGCGAGTTCGGCGACGAGCTCGCCGCCGCGTTCGGGGTCAGCCAGCAGCAGCGGACGCGCCCACACGGGGGCGGTGGTGGCGTCCCAGGCGGTGGCGCGTTCGGTGACGGCGGCGGCGAGGTCGGTGACGAGGGCGTCGCGGCGGGTGAGGTAGGGCGCCCACTGGGGGTCGTCGAACCCGTCGGGGACCCGCGGCAGCCAGGGCAGGGGCCCGCCGCCTGCGGAGTGTTGTTGGGTGGGGTCCAGTCGCCAGTCGAGCACGGCGGCCGGGTCGGCGGCGGTGGCCAGTTCGCGGTGGGTGATCGCGGCCTGCAGCCGCGCGATCGGGTCGTCGCCACCGAGGGCCAGCGTGGCGAGGTGGGTGCGCAGGGTGGGCCAGGCCGCGCACGCGGTGAGCGTGCCCGCGGGGGTGCCGGTGTGGGTGCTGTAGAGGGCGTCGGCGTCGTGTTCGAGGTCGCGCAGCGCCTTGGCGCCGAGGGTGTGTTCGGCGGCGGCACCGAGGGCGTGGTCGTAGGCGGCCGCGGCGCGGGCCAGGCGCAGGAACGGGTCGGCGGCTTCGCGTTGGGCGGTGGTCGCCGACTGTTGGGCGCCGTCGCGGCCGAGGATCGCCGCCAGGGTTTCCAGCCCCGTTTGGGGGTGGCGGGCCTTGGGGGTGGTGGCGTTGTGTGGGTCGGTTTCGGTGGTGGGCAGGTAGATGTGGTTGCCGTGGCGGCCGCGGGTCATCGCGACGTAGAGCAGCTGGCGGTCTAGGGCGTCGGAGCCGATGACGTGGCAGGTGTCGGCGGTCATGCCCTGGGCGGCGTGGATGGTGGAGGCGTAGCCGAGGGTGGTGTGTTCGGCGACGTAGTCAGCGGGTAGCTGCACGTGCCGGTTGAGGTCGAGGTGCTGGGCGGTGAGGGTGCCGTCGGCGCCGATGTGGGTGACCCGCCACCGGTCGCCGTTGCGGACCCAGTCGGTGGCCGACACGCGTAGATCGCGGCGGTTGCTGCGGGTGCTGATGATGTCGCCGACGCTGGCCGACAACCCGTCCGACAGCCGCAGTTCTGGCCCGTGCAGGTGTGGGTCGATGGCGGCCAGGCGGTCGGCGCGGGCGCGTTCGTTGAGCGCGTTGACGGTGTCGCGGGTGGCGGCGATCATCACGGTGTCGCGGCCCTGTGCGCGGTCACGTGCCCATGCCCGGTAGGCGTCATCGGCGGCGGCAGCATCGGATTCGATGTGGATGCGGCCGTGGTCGGCGTAGAAACCGAGGGCGGCGGGGTCACCGTCACGCAGCGCCAGCGACGCCGCACCTTCGGCGGCATCGGAGAACCGCACCACTTGGCTCAGGGTGAGTGCGCCGGTCTCGTGCGCGACGTCGCGCAGCACACCGCCGGCCGAGATCGAGGCGAGTTGCTGGTCGTCGCCAACCAGACGCACACTGCCACCGCGGGCGGCCACGCACCGAATGACCTCGTCGAGATCGGCCGTGGAGGCCATCCCGGCTTCGTCGACGACGACGAGGGTGTCGGGGCCGATCTGGGTGTACCAGTCGGGCAGTGTGAGGTTCTGATATGTCGGGTCGGCCAGCGTTTTCTTGGCGGCGGCGACCTTGTTGGCGAGCTCGGGTTTACCGATGGTGCGCCAGCGTGGTGTGGCGGCCAGGGCGCGGGTCTGGGCGAGTTCGCGTTCCGCGGTGGCGAGTTGGACGAGTTTGGCGGCAGTGTCGGTGGTGGTGTCCAGTTCCTCGCGCAGCACCGCCGCGGCGGCAGCGGTGGGGGCCAGGCCGATGAGGGTGCCGCCGCTGTCGGTCCACGCCCGTGCGAGGGTGCGCATGGCGGTGGTCTTACCGGTACCGGCGGGCGCGAGGACCAGTTGCACACGGCGCCCGGAGGTCGCCAGTTCGCGCACCATGGCGGCCTGTCCGGCGTTGAGTTCGCGGCCGTTGGCGGCTTGCTCGAGCAACGCGATGTCGACGGTCGTCTCGTCGAGTCGGCGGCCGTCGAAGCGTTTGGCAGCGGCCACGATGCGGTGTTCGGCGGCGAGGATGTCGGTGCTGGTGTGCAGCGCGACGTCGTGGCGCACAAACACTGATTCGCCGTTCGCGCGACGCAACACCTCGGGTTCGTTGAGGTCGCCGTCGAGGGCGTCAGAGGACACCGCGACGCTGGTGTCGGCGGCCAGTGCGGTGTCGACGATGCGCTCGACCGCGGCGGCGAGTTCGTCGGTGTCGGTGATGCCGGCGAAGTCGCGGGCACGCAGTTGACGTTCGGCTTCGGCACGCAGATGCGGACGCTGCCAGCGGGCGCGCGTGGCCGAGATGTTCTCGATGCAATTGGCGGCGAGCTCGGTGCACAACTCGTCGGTGAACTCCGGGTGCTCGCGAGTACGCGGGCGTGGATGGGTGGCCTCGTGCACGAGGTCGCTGATCGCCCGATCGCCGCCGAGGATGCGTCGCGCATCGGCCCGCCACGCCTGGCGCTGCTCGGCGTAGGAGCGGGGTTCGTGTTTGGCTTCGCGGGTGTCCAGGGTGGCTTGCTGGGCCAGATCGAAGGCCTCACCGGTTGTGGGTTCGCGGCCGTGATCGGCGAGGAACTGCTTGGACAGTTCACCGATTCGTTCCTCGATCACTGCGCGCCGCGACGACCACCGGGCCATCAGTTCGGCGGACACACCGTCGATCTCGCGGACAGGTCGCTTGCGCACATCGGCCGAGAACCGTTCGCTGAACGACACCCCCAAATCGCGTTGGAGGTACAGCTCGATGCGCGAGTTGTACACCTCCGAGGCCGACACGGTGGCCTTGAACAACGGGGTACCGTCCAGGGCCATCCACCGGGTGATCCCGGCGGCGTCGCGCACCCGCACCTTGTTGGAGATGGCGACGTGGGTGTGTAGGTCGGGGTCCCCGGCGCGGGAGTCGCGGTGGGTAAACGCTGCAGCGATCAGACCGTCGGTGTCGACCTGGGCGATGCCGTCGGTTCCCAACCGCGACAGGCACGCTTCGCGCTCGATGAACGCCAGTGCATCAGCGACCGCCTGACGGTGGGCGGCCTCGATCTTCTCAGCCATCGGCAGCGGCGCGACCGCCCACAACGCCGACACCGATTTCACCGGACTGAACGTCATGTCGTAGCCGGCAACCGCCGACTGACGCCGACGGCTTTCCTGCGCGATGAACCCTGAGAGCTCGCGCGAATCCCGCGGCGGCCGACGGTAGGTTTTCGTGAATCGCTCGCGCCCCAACTCGGTGCGCAACGCCGCCCGGGTGTCGTCGTCGATGACCGCATCCCAGCGTTCGCCGCGGGCGAGGTTGTGGTCGCGGAACACCACCGCGAGTTCCTGTAGAAACTCCGGGAATTCGTTGTAGACGGCGTAGGCGTTGCCCAGTTTCGTCGCCGCCAACGCCTGGGCAGCGCGGCAGTCCGAGGAGGCCACGGCGTGCTGCTCGATCGCGGTGGCGTTGGGGTGGCGGCCCTCACCGAACAGTGCCTTCATCTGCGCCGCCGACACAATCGACCCCGCCTCGACGGTGCGCGCCTCGGCGAGCTCATCGGCAACATCCAGGCCCGATCCGACGTCGCTCAGCCCGGCCAGGCCGGACCCGATCCACTGCCCCGGCGAGTCACCTTTGGCGCTGTAGTAGTCGGCCAGAGACACCCGCCCTTTGTCGGTGGCGTCCATCGCCGCAACGGATTTCGTCAGGTACTCATACCCGTCGCCGGCGGTGAGCTTGTGGATGGTTGCGGTCACTCAGGTCACCGCCGGAATGGGCGCAGCTCGTTGGTCCGGGCCACCGCATGGACGCTGGCGCGGTGCGCCCGGACCAGCTCGGCAATGACCCCGCTGGCGACCTCGTCGCCGCCCTCGATCCGCGCCGTCAACCCCGCGAGGAGTTCGGCTGTGGCGGTGGGGGAGTCCAGCACCTGGGCGACTGCATCCTGGGCGGTCATCCCAGTCGCGGCGGGCCGGTCGTGGCGGCGGACCCACGCGGCGCGGCGGCAGTCCGTCGAGCACCAACGGCGCGGCCGTCCGCGTCGCGGCGAGCCGTCTCCGGGCAGCACGCCACCGCAGTGATCGCACGCCCCGGCACCGGCCATGGCTGCATTCTGGCACATTAATTTCGTCGGACGAATCCAGAATGCAAGAGGTGTGTGGGAGTTATAGAGGTTGTGGGTACATGGGGTGAGGTGTGGCGCGGGGGCGGTTCGGGGGTGTTGGTGCAGGTGAGGAGGGTGAGGGGCAGGAGTGGGAAGGCGGAAACGGTGGCGAGGGCTGGGGAAGTGAGGGTTAAAAGTGCACCGAGAGCGGGCGTGTGGCGGTGGCGAGAGGGCGTTGGCCGGCGTTATCGTGTCGGGTATGCCGTCGAACAATTCAAAACTCACTGGAAGCCAGGCGCGCGCTGCTGCGCGCAAACGAACCCTTGCCGCGTTGGAAACGCGTCGAGCCGAGGAACGCGCGAAGCTCGAACGCAAACTCGAAGCCGAGTTGCGGGTGATGGAAGCCAACGAGGCCAACATCGCCGAGTTCCTGCGGGCCGACTCCGAACTCGCCGCTGCCGAAGCAGAACTGCGACTGATCACCGAACGATCCACCCACGCGAAAGCCACCGCGCTGGCCGCGATCGCCGAGCGCGTAGGAAGTGTTAGTGGCGCGGCCGAGCTGGTGGAGATCAGCGCAGCCAAAGGTAAAACCTTGCTGCGTGAGGCGGGCCTGTCCGTCGGGACCAAAAAGGTCACCTCGAGTGCGGAGTCGACACCGGCCCCAGCCACACCGGACGCGGCCGCCGATGAGGCGCGCACCGAGCAGCCATCCGATCCCGGGGTGATGTCGGCCTAGCGTTCTACGGTTCGGCCATGAGTGTCGACCCCGACCACGATCAACTCCGTCTGTTCGCGGTGCCGACCGCCCACCTGACGGTCGGCACCACGACGCCGTCGCCGGGTGTGGTCACCGACCCGACACTGATGCCCGATGCTCGCGCCGAGCAACACTTCTGGCAGCACGTCGTCCTCACGCCCCGCGGCTGCTGGTACTGGATCGGCGCGATCAGCTCACCAGACGGCTACGGCCGATTCACCTTCCGCCGCAACAACCGCCAACGGGCGATCAGCGCACACCGTTTCGCGCTGCTGCTGGTACACCCCGACCTGGGCGCCGACGCCGCCGACATCGGCGAGCACTACTGCAACGAACCGCTATGCGTGCGCGTCGATTCCGCACACGTGCGCATCGGCACCCAAACCAACAACCTCACCTACGCCGTCGGTCTCGGCCGCCACCGCGGATCACGACCAACCACCGCCATAGACCGCGCCGCACGCTCGATCATGCTGCGCACCTACCTACGCGACGGCGGCGACCCCGAACAGGCACACCGACTGTTCCAACCCGTGCCGTCCACACCCGCCGACCAGCTCGGCCTGTTCTGACACCGACCTCCGCCTTCCTCGGACGCATACGCCATCAGCCGACCAGCACCGGTTCGGCCGGCATCTGGGCCTGATCGAGCAGCGAAGCGAACAGCTCAGCACCCGAGGCGTAGTTCCAGCGCGGTGCGGCCCGGTCGCACGCTGCGATCAGCTCGTCGGCGTCGACCAGCGACTCGGTCAGGCAGGTGTGTAGCGCGGTTCCGAGGTGTCCGCCGTCGCCATGGGTGAGGAGCAGGTCGACCATGGTGCGCGCGGGTGTGGTCACCGGCAGCCCATCGACGAGGTCCCAGTCGCGGCCGCGGTCACCGATCGGCCGGCGCCAGGTGCGCACCGACGGGTCGCGGACGTTGATGCGGTGTGGGCTGCTCAGCTCGAGCCCGGATGCGGTGATCGTGCCCAGGCGCAGGACCTGGGCGGCGGCGGCGTGGCTCACGACGCTGTCGGGGCGTGCTCGTCGTTCCTCGATGTCGGCGGCCGGGTGCAGCGCCAACCACTGTGCCGCCCAGTCACCGAGGGTCGTCCAGGCCGAGGACTCGGGGAGCTCGTAGACGCCGTGGTGGACCCGAACGATGGCCTCGCGCGCGGCGAGGCGAGCCAGGACGTACGGCGCGACGCCGAGGTTGCGGGCTTGGGCGGCGGTGAACAGGCCGAACTGGCGATCCGCCAGGTCGCGGATCGCGCCCCACCGGCCAGCGTCGATCATGCAGCAATAATAGCAACGGGTGTGATCGGTGAGGCTTTCCGAGCTGTCCGAGCGCGGCCCGTCCGTCCGGACTGGGCCGGATGCCCCGGCACAGGGGTCACGGTGTGCCGGGGCGGTCGACGTCGTCATCCGCTGGTGGGGTGCAGGACTTCGCGTAGGCGGGTGCCGATCCACAGCGGCACGGGTGGGGTGACGGCGTTGCCGTAGCCGTCGATCTGGTCGCGGCCTTTGCCCCACACGGTGAAGGTGCCTTTGTGGTCGCCGAAGTCGGGGTCGAATCCGCAGCCGCGGCCGACCTCGTGCGGGGTCATCATGCGGAAGAAGCACTCATCGAGCGGGATGTCGGCGAGGGCGTCGCGCCAGTGGGAGGCCAGCAGGGCGGTGGTGTCGCGGCTGGTCAGGGTGCCCAGTGGGTCGGTGAGCGGGTGCGCGGCGGTTTCGGTGCCGGTGCTGCCGTTCTGTTTGAACCAGCCTGCGAGTAGGGCGGGGTCGCCGGTCGCGGTGAGCAGGCCGGGGGTCTGTTCGGCGGTGACTGTCGGCATGGCCTGGGCGTGGCTGGTCGGGGTGGTGTGCTTGCGGAAGGGCACCACACCCGAGGACACGATGCTCAGGGTCTCCGAACCGCCCTGGGTGGGCAGCGCCTCGTCGAGGCCGCGTGGTGCGCCCTGGAAGTTGTTGATGGCCATCGCGACCGGGGGAGTGAGCAGGCCGGTAGTGTTGGTGGCGGGCTGGGTCCACAGCGGCTGACCCAGGGTCCGGGTCCGGCACTGCGATCCGGGGCGCTCGAAGGTGTTTCCGGCGGCGACCATGATGGCGCCGGTACTGAGCAGCGCGGTCTTTTGCTGCGAGGTCTGGGTGGCCATCGGTTGCAGCGGATGGCGTTCCACGCCGCGTTGGGCCTTGGCCGGCATCAGCACAGCGGGGAACTCGGCGAACTTCTGGCGGCACCGCTCGGCACGGGCCATGGTCGCCGGGGCCAGCGGCTTGGTCCGCTCGCCGATGCGGGTGCCCAGGTGGCTGAGGTCCAGGGCCGTCAACGACGGTGTGGTGGTGGGGGAGACCTCACCGAAGCAGCGCGGGCAACGGTAGTTGTACTGCTTGCCGTAGCGCACCGATCCGCTGGCGGGCACGCCGGTCTTCCACGCCCACATCGCCTCGACAGCCTCATCGCAGGGGCCACACCACGCCTGGGGGCGATGGTCGAGGTCGGGAGCGGGCAGCGTGCGGTCCCAGAACACGATGTAGAGCCGGTCCCGGCTCTGGGGGACGCCGAAGAACATCGAGTTGAGGTAGAGCACCTTGTGCTCGTAGCCGAGCTTGGTGATCTCGCGCAGCCACCACCGATACGTCGACCCGTCGCCGACCTTGCGTCGCCCGGGCACCGCTGGTCCCCAGGACTGCAACTCGGTGGTGCATTCGACCAGGATCAGCAGCGGGTGGTGCTGATCGGCGTAGTGCAGCACGCAGTTGGCCGTGGCGCGGTCCCGCTCGGATCGGGTGGCGCGTTCCTCGAACTCGGGGTCGTCGAGGTCGAACAACGTCAGACCCTGTTCGTAGGCACGTTGGGTGTTGGCCTGGGAGTGGTTGGTGCAGGTCACCCCCGCGACCAGCAGGTCGGCCGCCGGGAGTTCGCGCACCGAGTGGTAGGTGTCGGAGTCGGTGTTGATCAGATCGGCGATCCAGTGCTCGACGTGCGGGTGGTTGGCCTCGTGTACCTCGACCTTGTAGCGGTTGTGGTTGGCCCCGACGATGGTGTCGAATCCTGCGGCCTCGATGCCCTGGGTGAATCCGCCAAATCCTGAGAACAAGTCCAGCGCGGTCGGGTTGTCGTGACGGAATCGTCTGCGACGCAGCGCCGGTCGATGTTCCGCTGTCTTCGAGATGATGTGCCCCATGATCGTCGCTTCCTCGCCCATTCCATCCGTGGTGGTTGCCTATAGACTACCATCAGCGGTAGCCTATAGGCAACCATTACGGCACGGCGTAAGAAGGAGCAGCACATGGCAACGACCACCGAAAACACCTGCGCGGCAACACCGATGAGCGTTCATGCGCGAGCGATCGCCGCAAGCATCGAGCAGTGGCGCCGAGCCTGCGACCTCGCAGGCAGTGTCGACGCTGAACATGACGCGGCTGCCGCCCTTGTCGGGCTGGTCGAGCAAGCGATGCCCGAGCTGGCGCGCACCGAGGTTGTCGAGCGGTCGTATCTGGTCCGCCGGGTGCAGCGCTACGTCGGCCCGCTGCCCGAGCAGTGGGCAGCGATGGACGATTCCGAGCGCGACCAGTACGTCTGCGACCACTGGCTGGCCATCGAGGAGTTCGACGAGCACATCGACGACGACCAGCTGACCCTGACGATCGTGAAACCCGCGCAGTGAGCAGCTGTCCCGCGCCGACCGGGCGCACCGCCGTCGTAGTGCCGCCCGCGGCGACCTCGCCGGTAGGCTCAGCCACGCCGAGTGCGCCCGCCGACCTGGCGGGCGATAGGGGAGGAGGAGCCGTCATGGCCGTCGACATCGACGAACCTGCGTTGCTACGCGCTCTCGGAGAAGCGATCACGACCCGCCGCGAGGAACTGGGCCTCAGTCAGCGGGCCCTGGGTCTCGAGGCCGGCGTCGAGCGCAACATGCTGCGCGGCGTGGAAGACGGATCGCGGCGAGCAACCATCATCACCCTGGCGCGCATCGCCAAAGCTCTGAAAATGCCGGCCTCGCAGCTACTTCATAAGATCGGGCACTGACCTTCCCTGCATGGGGTGACACGCGGCCTCGGACCCAGGACGGAGGGGAGAGGGACTGCACAGTAGGGGGCCTCACCGCCCTCCCCTCCGATCCTGTGAGAACGGTCTTCGGCTGGGTGTGGCAACTCAGAAGAACGCGTCGCCACATTAGCAAACCGGATCTTTGCTGTAGTCGACAACTGGGCAAGCATGTTCGCGGCGCGCGAGCCAGCTGCGGTCAGACGCAGTCACAAGTAGCCAAAGCTGCTGGCGTGCAACGAACAACATCACCATCGGCGCGCTCTAAGAGCCACCAATGTGATCCGGTTCGCTGTTGCAAATGTACATCAGCCGGGGCGTTCGGCCCCGTGATTCCCGTTCACTATCGTCACTGGTGACGAAAGATAGTGCTATACACCGCAATTCGCCGAAGATGTACCTTACGACGTCGTAGCTGGTGATCCGCTGTGCTGCCGCTCCGCCATCAGAGGTAGCGCGGGGGATCGACTCTTGGGTCGTCGTCGACGGTATCGATCCTCGAGTCGGCAAGGGTGTCGGTGATTGCGGCGGCACTGGCACCGATGGTGGCGAAGTGCGGGTCGGCGACGCACCATGCACGATCGGCCAGCCATGTCACCTAGGGCAGGCTCGAATCTTGGCGGCAACGCCAATTGCTGCGGCCGTGTGGTGTATCGATCCTCGATTGTCGCCGAGTTTCGCCAGCTGGCGCGCCATGCCTAGATGAGCGGTGACGTGCCGTCGGCGGTTCGTCGTGCAGAGGCCATGTGCTTCGGCGAAGAAAGTGTGCGCTGAGTGGGGTGTTGGCGCCCGCCGGACGTCTCGCATGGCCTTTCGGTACCGGCGCTGCTCATCATCGACGTGCTCGAAACCTGTGACCACCCGAAACGCTCCCTTGTCGGCGAGGTTCACTATGACCCCTGTCCACATCGACTCTAAATACTATCTCCATTAGTAGGGAGCGTTCTAGGGGTTGCGGTGCCGAGTTTCTTGGGGCATGCAGGCGGATGTTCCGGTCATACTTGGGTGCAGTGCCGTGTGGCGAGGGAAGAAGGATTGATGGAGAACGGTCCCAGCGAGTTGAACACCGTCGGCGCCTGGCGCGAGATGGGTTGGCGCTGATGAGCATGGCGGTGGTGCTGGTGGCTGCAGCGGCTCTGCTGGGTTGGTGGTGGCCGCGGTGGATGGTGCGTATCCAGCCACGCATCGATGCTCGGTGGGTGTTGGTGGCGTGGCCGGCCGCCCAGGCGATGTTCACGGCGTTGTGGGTCGCTGCGGTGTCGGTGCTGGTGGTGCCGAACCACTTCGGCGTGCATAAGTTGTCGGCGGTGGCCTCCTGCCTGCGTGTGTTGTCTCATGGCGCGCCGGCCCAGGTGGAGACCGTGGCTGGGGTAGCGGTGCTGGCCAGCACGGTGGCGGCGGCCGTTTGGGTGGTGTCCTTGGTGGCACGTGCTGCGGTCGCAATGGGCCGGGCACGCGAGCACTATCTGCAAGCGTTACGTCTGGTTGGCCAACGTTGTGATCGGTTTCCTGATGTGTGGTGGCTCAGCGATCAGCGGCCGATGGCCTTCTGTTTGCCGGGCCGCAACGCGGGGATCGCTGCGACGACGGGTTTGCAGGACGTTCTGACCGGCGCTGAACTGAATGCTGTGATGGCTCACGAACGCGCACACCGACGCCAGCGGCATCACGCGATCGTGTTGCTCGCTGGGGTTCTGGGCCGAGCGTTGCCGTTCATTCCGCTGTTCGCTCGCGGTGCTGATGAGGTGGCGACACTTGTCGAGCAGGCCGCTGATGCACGGGCGGCCGAACAGGTCGGCACCCGGACAGTGTGCTCGGCGTTGGGAACGCTGGCCCGATCGGCCGGGTCGTCGGATTTTCCGGCGGGGGCGTTGTCGATCAGTGATTCTGCGAGTGTGACGCCGCGTTTGCACCGGCTCTATGACGGTCGGCGATGTGTGTCACGTGGTCACCACGCAATGGCCGCTGCCACGGTTGCAGGGGTTGTTGTCCTACCTACCGTCGTCACCGCCACCGGCGCCGTGTCGGCGCTGGTGGCGGTAGCTTGCCTGCTGTGATGGTGAAAGCGAGCGTGTCATTTGCTCGAGGCCGTCGGGCGGGTGCGGCTGGGCCACTTACAGGCCGGCGAGTAGTCGCTGCATCTCGGCGATCTCCGATTCCTGGTCGGAGATGATCTTTCGCGCCAGTGCGATGGCTTCGGGGTTCTTCCCGTCCTGGATCTCGGTCTTGGCCATGGCGACGGCGCCGCGGTGGTGCTCGATCATCTGTGTGAGGTAGAGGCGAGCCGCCGCGGTTCCCTGGGCCTCGCGCAGCTGTTGGAACTGTTGTTCGGTCATCATTCCGGGCATGTCGTGACCGCCCATTGACGGCGACATCGATTCCCCGGCACTCATCTGACTCATGTCGTGGCCCTGCGAGCTCGAGCTCATCGAAGCTCCCCACGTGGTCACCCAGGACTTCATCTGGTCGATCTCGGGCTGCTGGGCGGCTTTGATCTGCTGGGCCAGTCGGACGACCTCGGGATTGATGTCGTTCTTGTCGAGCAGGATGTTGCTCATCGTGATCGCTTGTGCGTGATGGGAAATCATCTCCTGGGCGAAGGTCATGTCGGCCGCGTTGTGCTCGCCCATGTCGGCCGCAGACGATGGTGCCGCTATCGAGGTGGTGGTGACCATTCCCGTCATCGAGGAGTGGTCTTGTCCCTCGGAGTCGGAACAGCCCGCCAACACCAGCAGGCCCGCCGCTGATGCCCCGATGATGATGCGCGCGCGCTTTGTCGACATCTGTCCTCCTTGTTTCAGACGCCCCGCAAGGTGGCGCTTCGATAACAATTCTACTAGCCACGATAGTAGTTCGGTGCGGTTCGGGCCCTTGCCTTTCCCCTACTGACCTGCGGGAAGCATGTCTCGCGACGAAAATCACGGCTGCAGTCGTGGGAACTTGTGTGACTGGTGGGGCTGGTGGTGTGCGTGGTGTGATGCTGGGCGTCGCTCTCTCGGCGTGGACTTTCGGCATCGATTCGATCCGCCCGAGTGGTGGTCGACGTCGACGTCAGAAGGGTTCGACGGTATGCACATGGTGGTGGCTTCGTTCGCGGGCGCAGTGAACGGGCGGTGGATGCTCATGGTGGTCGCGGTGGCGACGGCAGTGGGTGTGGCGTGGGCGCCGGTGCTGCCCGCGGCGGCCGCACCCGATGACCATGTCGCCCGGGAGCTGGTGGTTCTCGTGCAGGACACGGTCAAGGCGGCGCTGGGCGGTGCGGCGGCAGCGAGCTTGGGTGAGCCGATCAAGCATGCGTCGTCGTGTTTACGTGATCATGCGCAGTCCGGGAGCAGCGACAGCGGCAGTGTGGCCGCGTTGGAGTGTTTCGGCGCGTTTGGTTCGACTGTCGATCCGCTCAGTGGCTTTCGCATCATCGATGCGTTGCCGCTGGCTCGTCTGGTGGCAACGTTGGTGGCGGCGTTGGTGCCGCACGATCCCAGCGTCCCGCATGGGCCGCAACCACAACCGGGGGCTCCGGGTGCTGCGGTGCCGGGGAGCGGGGGTGCGGTGGCGCCTACTGCCGGCTCGATCACCTCGACGTTCGGGGATGGGCGCGGCCATCAGGGCATCGACATCGGCAACGATCTGGGTGCTCCGATTGTCGCGGTGGCCGATGGGGAGATCATCACCGCCGGCCCAGCGCAAGGCTTCGGCTTGTGGATGCGGATCCGCCACGATGACGGCACGATCACCACCTACGGCCACAACGATGAGAATCTGCTCGAGCAGGGCACCCGGGTCCGGATGGGACAGATCGTGGCCACGGTGGGCAACCGCGGTGTGTCGACCGGCCCGCACCTGCATTTCGAGGTTCTCGATCCCGCCGGGGTGAATGTCGATCCCGCACAGTGGCTGGCCGAGCGTGGGGTGGTGCTGGCCGTTGATGCCGAGGCCGAACGCCCGGCCCCGGGCGGGCCGGTGGTGCCGCAGTGGGTGCGACAGCCACGGACGTGAGCGGATGCGTCCGCGCCGAGGGTCGGGCGTGATCGGTTGTGCGGGTGGGGATCAGGAACGGACGAGTCGGGCGATGGCGGCGGAGGCTTCGGCGATCTTGTCCTCGGCGGTGGCGCCGCCGGCCTGGGCGGCGTCGAGGACGCAGTGTTTGAGGTGGTCGTCGAGCAGGCCGAGCGCGACACCTTCGAGCGCCTTGGTCAGCGCCGATATCTGGGTGAGGATGTCGATGCAGTATTGCTCTTCATCGACCATGCGGTGGATTCCGCGGGCTTGGCCCTCGATGCGTTTGAGTCGCGCGAGGTAGCGGCTTTTGTCACTGATGTAGCCGTGCGCGGTATGTGCGCACTCGTTCTCCGGTGCGGACGATGTCGTCATCGGACAATCATCTCCTTTTCAAGGGTCTGTTTCCTTACCCAGTGCTGGCTGTGGGGCGGGTGTCGTGCAGCGCGTGGGTGGTGCTGGTCTGCGGGCGTAGGTCCAGGCGGCGCAGGAGCTGGGCGTTGAGAGCCACGACCACCGTGGACGCCGACATCAGGATGGCACCGACCGACATGGGCAGCACGAATCCGATCGGGGCGAGGATCCCGGCAGCCAGTGGCACCGAGATCAGGTTGTATCCCGCTGCCCACCACAGGTTTTGCTTCATCTTGCGGTAGCTGGCCTTGGACAGTTCGATCACCGAGAGCACCGAACGCGGGTCATCGCTGGCGAGGATGACTCCGGCCGAGGCGATCGCGACGTCGGTGCCCGCGCCGATGGCGATGCCGACGTCGGCTTGAGCGAGTGCGGGGGCATCGTTGACGCCGTCGCCGACCATGGCGACTTTGCGGCCCTCGCGCTGCAACTCGGCGACCTTGTCGGCTTTGTCCTCAGGGCGCACCCCGGCAAAGACCCGGTCGATACCGAGCTCTGCGGCGACGCTGTGCGCGACCGCTTCGGCATCACCGGTGATCATCACTACCGCCACGCCCACTTGGTGCAGGGCGTCGACGGCTTGGCGGGACTCCGCACGTACTTCGTCGGCGAGTTTGATCGCGCCGACGACCTCGTCGTCACGCACGACGTGCAAGATGATGGCCCCGTCGGCGCGCCACTGCTCGGCGATGGCGAGTTCGTGCCGGCGGTGCTCCTCGAGCATGCGCGGCCCGCCGACCCGCACGACCGTCCCTTCGACATGGGCGCTGACCCCGACCGCGGGTGAGGAGGTGAACTCGGTGGCCGAGGGGATCTGCAGGGCCCGGTCTCGGGCGGCGGCGACAATCGCCCGGGCCAGGGGGTGTTCGCTGTCCGCTTCGGCGGCGGCAGCGGCGGCCAGCACGTCCTCGGCGTCGCTACCAGGGGCGGGCTCGACGGCGATCACAGTCGGTTCCCCCTTGGTGAGGGTTCCGGTCTTGTCGAACAGCACTGCGTCCACGGTGCGCATAGCTTCCAGGGCGAGGCGGTCTTTGATCAGCACTCCCCCGCGGGCAGCGCGTTCGGTGGCGATGGCGACCACCAGCGGTATGGCCAGCCCGAGCGCGTGCGGGCAGGCGATGACCAGCACGGTGATCGTGCGGATGACCGCGTCATCGGGTTGACCGATCACCGTCCACACGATCGCGGTGATGACCGCAGCGGTCAGTGCGAACCAAAACAGCAGCGCGGCCGCGGAATCGGCGAGGCGTTGCGCACGTGACGACGAATTCTGGGCGTCGGTGACCAGCCGCTGGATACCGGCCAACGCAGTGTTCTCACCGGTCGCGGTGACTTGCACGCGTAGACCGGAATCGGTGGCCACCGTTCCGGCGACGACCGGATCACCTACGCCACGGCGGACGGTGCGCGATTCACCGGTCACCATCGATTCGTCGACCTCGGCGGTTCCGTCGATGACGCGGCCGTCGGCGGGAACGCTGGCACCAGGGCGCACGATCACCACATCCCCGACCTGCAACTGCGCCGGGGCCACAATGCTGATCTGTTCACCGTCGACGCGTTCGGCCTCATCAGGCAGCAGTGCCGCCAACGAGTCCAGCGCCGAGGTCGTCTGGGCCAGCGACCGCATCTCGATCCAATGCCCCAGCAGCATGATGACGATCAGCAGGGCCAGTTCCCACCAGAAGTCCAGTTCATGGTGCACAACCTCGAGACTGGCTCCCCACGAGGCGACGAAGGCCACCGTGATCGCCAGAGCGATCAGCAACATCATGCCCGGTGTGCGCGAGCGTAATTCACTTACGGCCCCCGACAGGAACGGACGCCCGCCCCAGGCGAACATCACCGTGCCCAGTACCGGGGAAATCCATTGGACCACTCCGGTATCGGGCAGCTGATAGCCGATGAGCATGGCAAACATCGGTGAGAACGCGACGACCGGCACTGCGAGGACGAGCATGATCCAGAACAACTGCCGGAACTGGCCCACATGGTCACCATGCCCGCCGTGCCCGTGACCGCCGTGACCGGCATGACCACTGTGACTGTCGTGACCGGCGTGGTCGTCGGAACCGTGATGGCGTTGTCCGGCAGAGGAATCGGGGTGGTGATGTCCGGTGTGATCGAGCACCGCCTCGTGGTGCTCAACCTGGCCGTGGTGGTGCTGATCGGCGGCCGTGTGACCGGCGTGTTCAGCAGAGGTGTGCTCGTTCATGACGCCACCTTATACCCCTGGGGGGTATGTGTCGAGGGTGTGTGGAAGGTGCGGTTGTCGTCACCGGGTGTGGTGCGTGCGGTGAAGGCACGAAGCCGCAGGCTGTTGCTGACGACGAACACGCTGGAGAAGGCCATCGCGGCGCCGGCGAGCATGGGGTTGAGCAACCCGAGTGCGGCGAGGGGGATGGCGGCGACGTTGTAGGCGA
>NZ_JAGRQM010000016.1:0-126779 GCF_018132775.1 Gordonia sp. SCSIO 19800
AAGAAAGAAATCATCCGATGCCTCAAACGCTACGTCGCCCGCGAACTCTACAAAGCCTTCACCACCGACCTCGGAGCACTTGACAATCTATAGGACCATCTCGTCGCTCGCGCTCCTCGCACCTCAGGGATCACGGGTTTCGAGGTTCTTTTGGATTAGGGATCAGAGTTCCCGGCGCCTAGTTGATCGTGGCCGTCTCGATGGTCACCGGGAGCTTCGGCTCACCGTCCCCGGGCTGGCTGCCGATCGGGCCGGGGTTGATGCCGCCGGCGTAGACCTTGTCGAGCACCGCGAGTCCGGGTTCGTCGACCTTGCCGACGATCGAGTAGTCCGGGCCCAACTGGCTGTCGTTGATCACGATGAAGAGCTGGCTGGACCCGGTGTTCGGGTTCTGTCCGCCCTGGCTGCTGTTGGCGATCGCGATGGTGCCGCGCGGGTAGATGACGGGCTGCGAACCGGTCGTCGGATCCGGCTGCCCGACCGTCTGCAGGTCGGTCGGCGGCTCGTCGGGGCTGGTCCAACCGGGCCCGCTCATGCCGGTGCCGGTGGGGTCGCCGCACTGCAGGATCTTCAGCGTCTCGCTGGTGGTCATGCGGTGGCAGGTGGAGTCGTCGTAGAACTTGTTCTCGATCAACGAGGTCACCGCAGCCGTGTTGCACGGCGCGCCATCGCGTTCGAGCGTGATCGGCAGGGTGCCCTGGGAGGTGACGAACGTGGCCTTCTCGGTGCCCGACTTGAGGACGCGCTCGTCGGGCTTGGGCGAGGTGCGCTCGTTCTCCGCGGCCGCCTTCAGCTCGTCGAGTTCGGCTTGGTACTGCGCTCGCTGATCGGCCGGGACGTTGTCGGGCACCTGATCGGGCAGCTGGTCGAAGCGGCTCGGGGAGTCCTCGTAGGCGCAGGTCGTCCAGCGTGCGGCCTCGCGGTCGTCCATGATCTTCTTCACCACGACGGCGGTCACGCCCGCGACCACGGCGACCACGACGGCGGTCGAGACGGAGGCGATGACGATCTTCCGCTTGCGCCGGGCGAGGCGCTCGGTCTCGAGGCGTTCTTCGAGCTTCCGCTTCGCCGCCTCGCGGCGCTCCTCATTGGTGGACACGCGGGTGGATCCTCCTGAAACCTCGGCATGGCTGTGCCGACATCGTCGTGGATGTCACTTACTCGGGGGCAAGTGTGCCAGTTGTACCTGAGAACGGGGTGCGGCGGGTCGCGAGCCATGCCGCCTACGCAACAATGGACACCGACGTGTGTGCGTCGTCCTGTCCGCGCCGACCCGAGGAGCAGCATGCTCATCACCGGATTCCCCGCCGGGATGTTCCAGACGAACTGCTACATCGTCGCCGCCGAGGCGGGATCGGAGGCGGTGATCATCGATCCGGGCCAGGATGCGGCGCCGCGGGTCCGGGAACTGCTCGCCGAACACGACCTCACCCCGGTGGCGGTGCTGCTCACGCACGGTCATCTCGACCACACCTGGAACGCGACGGAACTCTGCGACGAGTACTCGATCCCGGCCTACATCCATCCCGCGGATCGTCCGATGCTCGCCGATCCCGGTCTCGGCATCGGACGGGCGTTGGGCGCGATGATCGGCGACCAGGAGTTCACCGAGCCGGAGAAGGTGGTCGAGTTCGCCGACGGCGAGTCGGTGGAACTCGCCGGGGTCTCCTTCTCGGTCGATCTCGCGCCCGGACACACACAGGGCTCCGTGCTGCTCGGGGTCGACGTCGACGTGCCGGACGAGACCCGGGATCAGGCCGGGCCCGACACGCCGTCGGTGGTCGGGGTCTGCTTCTCCGGTGACGTATTGTTTGCCGGTTCGATCGGCCGGACGGATCTCCCCGGGGGCAACCATCAGCAGTTGCTCGACTCGATAGCGGCGAAACTCCTGCCGCTGCCCGCGGAGACGCTGGTCCTGCCCGGCCACGGACCCCAGACCACCATCGGCCAGGAGAGTGCGAGCAATCCCTTCCTGGCCGGCCTCGAGCACCAGAGCACGCGACCGAAGGGACGACACGGACTGTGAGCGGAGCATTTCAGGCCCCCCGGGGCATCCCGGACTACTTCCCGCCGAACTCGGCGGACTTCCGGAGGGTCCGGGACACGCTCACCGACGCAGCGCGTCGTGCCGGCTACGGCCACATCGAACTGCCGGTGTTCGAGGACACCGCGCTGTTCGCACGCGGGGTCGGGGAGTCGACCGATGTCGTGAGCAAGGAGATGTACACCTTCGCCGACCGCGGCGACCGCTCGGTGACGCTGCGTCCCGAGGGCACCGCGGGCGTGGTGCGCGCGGTGATCCAGCACGGTCTCGACCGCGGCCAGCTGCCGGTGAAGGTCTGCTACGCCGGGCCGTTCTTCCGCTACGAGAAGCCGCAGACCGGCCGGTACCGCCAGCTGCAGCAGGTCGGCGTCGAGGCGATCGGTGTCGACGACCCGGCGCTCGACGCCGAGGTCATCGCGATCGCCGACGAGGGCTATCGCCGACTCGGGCTGACTGGGTTCCGGCTGGAGATCACCTCGCTGGGTGACGACGAGAGCCGGCCGCGCTATCGAGAGGCCTTGCAGGAGTTCCTGTTCGGGCTCGACCTCGACGAGGCCACCCGGATGCGCGCCGAGATCAACCCGCTGCGTGTCCTCGACGACAAGCGGCCGGAGATCAAGGCGGCGACCGCAGGCGCACCGCTGCTCATCGACTATCTGTCCGACGACGCGAAGGCGCACTTCGACCTCGTCCTGGCGCACCTGGACCGGCTGGGTGTCGTCTACGAGATCAACCCGCGTCTGGTGCGCGGCCTGGACTACTACACGAAGACCACGTTCGAATTCGTCCACGACGGTCTCGGTGCGCAGTCGGGCATCGGCGGCGGCGGGCGCTACGACGGTCTGATGCGGCAGCTGGGCGCCAAGCAGGATCTGTCGGGCATCGGGTTCGGGATCGGCGTCGACCGGACGATGCTGGCGCTGGAGGCCGAGGGCGTCGCGGGCACCGAGGCGGCCCGCTGCCAGGTCTTCGGAGTGCCGCTGGGCTCGGCGGCCAAAGCCGAGCTCGTCGGTGTCGCAGGCGCTCTGCGCGCCGCCGGGATCAATGTCGACCTGGCCTACGGCGATCGTGGCCTCAAGGGTGCGATGAAGGCAGCCGACCGTTCGGGGGCGCGGCTGGCGCTGGTGCTCGGGGAGAACGAACTCGCCGAGCGCCGGCTGGAGATCAAGGACCTGAGCAACGGCGAACAGCACCGGGTCGCCCTGGACGACGTGGTCGCCGAGGTCCGTCGCCTCCTGGGCTGAGCCCGCCGCACATTCCGCCGCTGAGAACCGCCCCGCACAGCTCGACCGACGACGATGTGCGGCCGGCGGACCTGTGATGGGCGGTTTTCGGCGCCCGCCCTCGGGGAGATCTCACCCGGAGGGCGGGCCGGCGACCTCGGCCACGAGGACGTCCAGCGAGACACCGCCGAGAGCCAGTGCGCGCGAATGGAAGTCCTTGAGCGTCCAGTCCGGGTGCCGGCGGAGGGCGGCGGTGCGCGTCTGCTCCCACACGCGCTGGCCGAGCGCATACGAGGGCGCCTGGCCGGGCCAGCCCAGATAGCGGTCGAGTTCGAAACGCAACACGGCGTGGTCCATCGCGACCGACGAGGTCAGGAACGTCCAGGCCTTGTCGGCGTCCCAGATCCCGCCGCCGAGGGACTCCGGCGCGGGCAGGCGGCAGTGGACGCCGATGTCGACCACGACCCGCGCGGCCCGCAGCCGCTGCGAGTCGAGCATCCCCATGCGGTCGCCCGGGTCCTCGAGCCAGCCGAGCTCGTCCATCAGGCGTTCGGCGTAGAGCGCCCAGCCCTCGCCGTGTCCGGAGGTGAACGACGCGAGCTTGCGCCAGGCGTTGAGGTCGGGGTCGACGATCGCCGATCCGAGCTGGAGATGATGCCCGGGCACGCCCTCGTGGTAGACCGTCGTCTTCTCCTGCCAGGTGTGGAAGACGGTCTGGTCGTCGGGCACCGCCCACCACATCCGGCCCGGGCGGGACAGATCCTCGCTGGGCTGGGTGTAGTAGATGATGCCGGTCGACGACGGGGCGAGCCGGCACTCCAGCCGGGACAGCCGGGCCGGGAGGTCGAAGTGCGTGCCCGCCAGACCGGCGACCGCCGCGTCGGACGTCGCCTGCATCCAGTCGACGAATTCCGCGCGATCGTGGATCTGGTACTGCGGCTGACGATCCAGCCAGGCGAGCGTCGCCGCGACCCCCTGTCCGGGGAGCAGACCCTCCGCGATCTCCTGCTGCTCGGCGACGATCTGCTGCAACCGGGTCATCGCCCAGGCATAGGCGTCGTCGGGGTCGGCGTCGGCGCCCAGGTAGGCCGGCAGGTGCAGCAGGTAGCGGTCGCGGCCGACCGCGTCGTCGTCGACGGCCTGAGCGAGAACGCCGGTGCGCAGGTAGTGGGCGAAGGTCCCGAACGAGGTCCGCGCCGCGTCGAGCGCGGTGGCGAGGGTGCCGGCGAGCGCCGGGTCGGCCGCGATCGGTGCGGTGTTGCCGGCGATGGCATCGGCCGCGGTGTCGGCCTGCCGGGCGACCGCCGCCACCTGTCGACGGGCCGGCGGCGGACCGTGACGAAGCCGGTGGGCGAGGCCGTCGACGACGTCGGTGAGCGACGCCGGGATCGCGGTGAGGCGGGACAAGAAGGTCTCCCGCTGCTCGCGGGTGTCGGTGGGCATGAGGTCGAAGACGTCGCGCAGCGCCTGCAACGGTGACGCGATGACATTGCAGTCGCCGATGTGCTCGCCCGCGTCGGCGAGTGCGAGCTCGCGACGCAGCGAGGCGCTCATGGTCGCGACGGTGACGCGGTCGATGGCATCGACGACGTCGGCGCCGCCCAGTGCGGAGAGGGTGCCGGCGGCGACCTCGGCGCGTTCGGCGCACCCCTGCGCGGAGAAGTCGGTCAGCCGGTCGTCGTGCCCACCGCGCCCGATCTCGGTGGCGAACAGCGGATCGAGCGCGCACAACCGGTCCAGATGCGCCTCGGCGATCGCATCGACGGCGGTGGGCCTGCGAGGGGCGGTCCCGCCGGGGTCGGTGGCGTTCACAGGTCGTCGGTGGCGAAGGTGTCGCAGCGATCCGGATCGCCCGACTGGTAGCCGACGGTGAACCACCGCGTGCGTTGGGCGGCCGAACCATGAGTCCAGCCCTCGGGATTGGAGCCCGCGCCCTGGATGGTGTCGTCGCCGATGGCCTTCGCGGTCTGGATGACCGTCGCTATCTGCTCCTCGGTGATGGGCGCTAGGAGGGCGTCTGGGCCGTCGTCGGCGTGATGGGCCCACACCCCGGCGAGGCAGTCGGCCTGCAATTCGACCCGCACCGAACCCGATCGCGGTCCCTGCGAACCCATCCGCTGACCCTTGGCGAGGGCGCCGGTGAGGTTCTGCACGTGGTGTCCGTACTCGTGGGCCACGACGTACTCCTGCGCGAGGGGCCCGTCGCTGCCGCCCATGCGACGCAGCTGGGCGAAGAACGTCGGATCGAAGTACGCCGTCGAATCGGCGGGACAGTAGAACGGACCGGTCGCCGAACTCGCCGCGCCGCACCCGGTGTTCACCGCGTCGGAGAAGATGACCGTCTGCGGTGGCTCGTACTCGGGCCACAGATCCGACCACACCGTGTCGACGCTGACGGTGGTCGCCTTGATCCGGCAGATCGTGTTCTCGTTGGCCATCTCATAGGTGCACTCGTCCAGTTGCTGCTGGATCTGCGCGGCGTCCGACGAGGTGCCGGGAGCGGGGCCGCCGGCGCCGAGCAGATCGCCGGGGTTCACCCCGAAGAACAGCGCGACGATCGTGATGAGGAGTCCCGCGCCGCCGCCCAGCGCGATCCGGCCCCCACCGCCTCCACCGCCGCCGGAGACGCTGCCGGTGTCGATCGATCCGCTGCCTTGGAAGGTCACGCGGCCATTCTGGCACGATCGGCACCCGCCCCTCGCTGCCTCGGCGAAGGTATGCGATTGACGGCCGGGGGCGCGGATACGGCACCATGGACACCTGGTCTGCGTTTCCGCCGACCGATTTCGACTCCTGGAAGGATTCTCAGTGCTCCGCACGCATTCCGCAGGTTCGCTGCGCCGCGCCGACGCGTCGCAGACCGTCACCGTCGCCGGGTGGGTCGCACGCCGACGCGACCACGGTGGCGTGGTCTTCATCGACCTGCGCGACGCCACCGGATTGGTCCAGGTGGTCTTCCGCGACGAGTCGGTCGCGCCGGCCGCCCACCGTCTGCGCGCCGAGTACTGCGTCACCGTGACCGGCGTCGTCGAGGTGCGTCCCGAGGGCAGCGAGAACCCCAACCTGAGCTCCGGCGAGATCGAGATCAACGCCGTCGAGCTCGAGGTCCTCAACGAGTCCGCGCCGCTGCCGTTCCAGCTCGACGAGTCGCCGGGCGAGGAGGCGCGCCTGCGTCACCGCTACCTCGACCTGCGGCGTGCGGGGCCCAGCGCGGCGCTCCGCCTGCGGTCCAAGGCGAACGCGGCGGCGCGCGGCGTGCTCGCCGCCCACGACTTCACCGAGATCGAGACGCCCACGCTGACCCGGTCGACGCCGGAAGGGGCACGTGACTTCCTGGTTCCGGCGCGCCTGCAGCCCGGCACCTTCTACGCCTTGCCGCAGAGCCCGCAGCTGTTCAAGCAGCTGCTGATGGTCGCGGGCATGGAGCGGTACTACCAGATCGCGCGCTGCTACCGCGACGAGGACTTCCGCGCCGACCGGCAGCCGGAGTTCACCCAGCTCGACATCGAGATGAGCTTCGTCGACCAGGACGACGTCATCGCCGTCGCCGAGGAGATCCTCGTCGCGCTGTGGAAGCTCATCGGCGTCGACATCACCACCCCGATCCCGCGGATGACCTACGCCGATGCGATGCGCCGATTCGGTTCGGACAAGCCGGATCTGCGCTTCGGTATCGAACTCGTCGAGTGTGCCGACTACTTCAAGGACACCCCGTTCCGCGTGTTCCAGGCACCGTACGTCGGAGCGGTCGTCATGCCCGGCGGTGCGTCGCAGCCGCGCCGCCAGCTCGACGCATGGCAGGAATGGGCGAAGCAGCGCGGGGCACGCGGTCTTGCGTACGTCCTCATCGCCGAAGACGGGACCCTCAGCGGGCCGGTCGCCAAGAACCTCTCCGAGGAGGAGCGCTCCGGTCTGGCCGCCCATGTCGGTGCGGAGCCGGGTGACTGCGTGTTCTTCGGTGCGGGAGAGGTGAAGTCGACCCGCGCCCTGCTCGGTGCCGCGCGCGGTGAGATCGCCTCGAAGCTCGGGCTCATCAAGGACGGGGACTGGGCGTTCACCTGGGTGGTGGACGCGCCGATGTTCGAGCCGGTTGCCGACGCGACGGCGTCCGGCGATGTCGCACTGGGACATTCGGCCTGGACCGCGGTGCACCATGCGTTCACCTCGCCCAAGCCGGAGTCGATCGACGCCTTGGAGTCCGATCCGGGTTCGGCCCTGGCCTACGCCTACGACATCGTGTGCAACGGCAACGAGATCGGCGGCGGATCGATCCGTATCCATCGGCGGGACGTGCAGGAGCGCGTCTTCGAGATCATGGGCATCGGCCACGACGAGGCGCAGGAGAAGTTCGGCTTCCTGCTCGACGCCTTCGCCTACGGCGCTCCGCCGCACGGCGGCATCGCCTTCGGATGGGACCGCATCACCGCACTGCTCGCCGGCGAGTCGTCCATCCGCGAGGTGATCGCGTTCCCCAAGTCGGGTGGCGGCGTCGACCCGCTGACCGACGCCCCCGCGGCGATCACCCCGCAGCAGCGCAAGGAATCGGGGATCGACGCCAAGCCCGCACCGCGGGGCGGCGCCGACCAGAAGGACGCCGAGCAGAAGGGCGCCGACCAGAAGGACGCCGGGAGCACTGCCTGAGCCGAAAAGCGGTGGACCGAAGTGAGTTCGGCCACCGTGTTCCCGGCGCGGTGCTCGTCACCCGGCGCCTGGAGGTCATCTGTGATGAGATCTCCACCATGGCGCACAGCGGTGGGATCGAGTCGGCTGCCGGAATAGTGGTGACGGGCCCGGGCGGGGAGTTCCGCCGGTGACGATCAAGGTTGCCCTCGAGCATCGGACGGTGTACTCGTTCGACCGGCCGACCAAGATCTACCCCCACGTCGTCCGCCTGCGTCCGGCGCCGCACTCGCGCACACCGATCGAGGCGTACTCGCTCACCGTCGACCCCGGTGAGCACTTCCTGAACTGGCAGCAGGACGCGTTCAGCAACTATCTGGCGCGCCTGGTGTTCCCGGAACCCTCGACCACCCTCGGGATCACCGTCAGTCTGGTCGCGGACCTCACCGCGATCAATCCGTTCGACTTCTTCATCGAGGAGTGGGCCGAGTTCTACGGGTTCGACTATCCGGCCGAGCTGCGGCGCGACCTCGAGATCTTCCTCCGGCCGGCCGGGGTCACCGACGGTGAATTCGCCGGTGCGCCGGTGCATCCGGAGATCGCGAGGTTCGCGGCGAAGCACCGGCCGGCCGGCCGCACGCGGGTCATCGACTTCCTGGTGCGCCTCAACGCCGCGGTGCGCGACGCCGTCGGCTACACCGTCCGCCTCGAGGCCGGCGTGCAGTCGCCGGAGTACACGCTCTCCAGTGCCATCGGTTCCTGCCGGGACTCGGCCTGGTTGCTGGTCGCCCTCCTCCGCGAACTCGGGTTCGCGGCACGCTTCGTGTCCGGATACCTCGTCCAGCTGACCTCGGACGTGAAGTCGCTCGACGGTCCGTCGGGTCCCGACGCCGATTTCACCGACCTGCACGCGTGGACCGAGGTGTACCTCCCCGGGGCCGGTTGGGTTGGACTGGATCCGACGTCGGGTCTGTTCGCCGGCGAGGGGCACATCCCCTTGGCGGCCACCCCGCATCCGGTCGGCGCCGCACCGATCACCGGTTCGACCGGCCCGTGCCACGCCACTCTGGATTTCACCAACACGGTCACGCGGTTCCACGAGGACCCACGCGTCACGCTGCCCTACACCGCGGAGCAGTGGGGCCGGGTCACCGATCTCGGCGCGCTGGTCGACGAACGGATGGAACGCAACGACGTACGCCTGACGATGGGCGGCGAGCCGACGTTCGTGTCCATCGACAACCAGACGGACCCGGAGTGGCGCACCGCCGCGGACGGTCCGCACAAACGGTTGCTGGCCGGGCGGCTGGCCGACCGCCTCATGACGGCGTACGCGCCGGGCGGCCTGATGCGGCGCAGCCAGGGCAAGTGGTATCCCGGTGAACCGCTGCCGCGGTGGCAGCTCGAACTGATGTGGCGCGCCGACGGTCTGCCGATCTGGCGGAATCCGGAGTTGCTCGCCGACCCGTGGGCGACGCCGGACGACTGTGCCGCGGCGATCGACCGCGAGACCCACGGCCCGAACCCCGACGACCTCGGCGACCCCGGCCCGGCCCGGGAACTGCTCACCGCCTTCGCGACGCGACTGGGACTTCCGATCGCCCAGGTCGTGCCGGCCTACGAGGACCCGCTGGTCCGGATGCGGGAACTCGCCGCGATGCCGCCCGGTGACCCCGGAACCGACCCCACCCTGCCCGCCGCACGGTCGTTCGCGCAGGCCGAGATCGCCGTCGACGCCGATTCGGCGGACGGCGACGACGACGAGAGCCTTGCTCCGACAACGGATTCCGTCCGACGCAGACGAGCCCTGATCGAGCGGCTCGACGCCGCCGTCACCCAGCCGAGTGCGCACGTGTTGCCGCTGAGCCGCTCGGAGGACCGGACCGCGTGGCAGAGCGCGGTGTGGACGACCCGGCGGGGACGGATCGTGCTGACCCCCGGCACCTCGCCGGCCGGCTTGCGGCTGCCGCTCAACTCGCTGTCGTGGGGTCCGGCCCCGACGCTGTTCGAAGCCGATCCGTCCGCACACCACGACGACCTGCCGACCGACCCGTCGGCGGCGCTGGGGCACACCGTCCGCGAGGTGGACCCCGCGCAGTTCCTGCCCCGGACCGCCCTCGTCGCCGAGGTCCGCGGCGGCGTGCTCCACGTGTTCATGCCGCCGACCTCGACCCTGGAGGAGTATCTCGCGATCGTCGAACTCGTCGAGGACGCCGCCGCCACTGTGTCGACGCCGGTCGTCGTCGAGGGGTACGGACCGCCCGCCGATCCGCGACTCGTCTCGTTGTCGGTGACCCCGGACCCGGGGGTTGTCGAGGTCAACATCCAGCCGACCGGGAGTTTCGCCGAGCAGTCCGAGCTGCTCGAATCGCTCTACGACCATGCCCGACAGGTGCGGCTGGGCACCGAGAGCTTCGACCTCGACGGGAGCCACGGTGGCACGGGCGGCGGCAATCACATCACCCTCGGCGGCGTCACGCCCGCCGACTCGCCGATGCTGCGCCGCCCCGACCTGCTGGTGTCGATGCTGACCTACTGGCAACGGCATCCCGCGCTGTCGTACCTGTTCTCCGGCCGGTTCATCGGCACCACCTCGCAGGCGCCGCGTGTCGACGAGGGTCGGGAGTCCTCGCTCTACGAGCTGGAGATCGCCTTCGCCGAGATCGACCGGCTCGCGGTCAAGAATTCTGGCGACGGTGCCCGGGCCGGCGGACGCTTCGACGGCGCGCCCCCGAACCCCTGGGTCACCGACCGGGCGCTGCGGCATCTGCTCACCGACATCACCGGCAACACGCACCGGGCCGAGTTCTGCATCGACAAGCTCTACAGTCCCGACTCGGTGCGCGGCCGGCTGGGCCTGCTGGAGCTGCGGGCTTTCGAGATGCCGCCCCACCACCGGATGGCTATGGTGCAGTCGCTGCTGGTGCGGAGCCTGGTGTCGTGGTTCTGGGAGAAGCCCTACCGGGCCCGGTTGATCCGCCACGGCGGCGACCTACACGGCAAACACCTGTTGCCGCACTACGTCATCGCCGACATCGCGCTGGTCGCCGAGGAACTCCGCGAGGCCGGCTATCCGTTCGAGACCGCCTGGCTGGACCCGTTCACCGAATTCCGCTTCCCGCGTCTGGGGACCGTGCAGATCCGGGACCAGGAGATCGAGCTGCGCGGTGCCATCGAGCCGTGGAACACGTTGGGGGAGGAGGCAACCGGAACGGGCACGGCCCGGTACGTGGACTCCTCTGTCGAGCGCGTGCAGGTGCGCGTCCTGGGTGGTGAGGACGATCGTTACCTGTTGACCTGCAACGGTTTCCCGATTCCACTGCGCGCCACCGGTCGCACCGGTGAACGCGTCGCCGGTATCCGGTTTCGGGCCTGGCAGCCGCCGAGCTCGCTGCACCCGACGATCACCATCGACACCCCGCTCACCTTCGACCTGATCGACACGGTCAACGGCCGGTCGGTGGGCGGTGCCACGTACCACGTCGTGCATCCCGGAGGACGTGCCTACGATCGGCCGCCGGTCAACGCGGTCGAGGCCGAGTCCCGGCGCAACGGGCGGTTCGAGGCGGCCGGTCACACGACCGGCACCGTCGACGTCGGGCTGCTGCGGGAACGACAGTCCCGGCAGGCCACCGACTTCGGGGTGCCCGGGATCCTCGACCTCCGGCGGGCACGTACAGTTCTTCGGTGACCTCTTCGCCGGGCAACGCTTCCGCGGTGTTCGACCGCTACCGCGCCGAGGGCCACACTCTCTTCGATCCCGACCGTCTGACCCGTCTCGCCGCATCCGCGGACCGGCCGGCCGACTCCTACGACGAGCTCCTGGAAGCCGACGGCGCGATCCGTCCGGCGTGGGCCGACCTGGCCCGCATCTACCAGCTGCGCGGTCCGGACCGCCTCCGCGAGTCCGCGGCCCGGCTGGCCGCAGCCGTCAGCGACGACGGCGTGGTCTACAACGAGTTCGACGGTCAGCACACCGTGACCCGCGACTGGGATGTCGACGCGGTGCCGCTGGTGATCGACGGCGTCGAATGGGCCGAACTCGAAAAGGCCATCACGCAGCGGTCGATGCTGCTCGACCTGCTCCTGCGTGACCTCTACCGCGATCAGAAGACGATCGCCGCCGGTCTCGTGGCGCCCGAGATGGTCTTCGGCCATCCCGGTTACATCCGCAAGGCCGCCCGACTCGAGGTCGCCGGGCCGCACGCGCTGTTCCTGCACGCGGTCGACATCTCGCGCACCGCCGACGGCCGGTTCGTCGCCTACCGGGACCGCACCCAGGCGCCGTCGGGGATCGGTTACTCGATCGTCGGGCGGCGGCTGATGTCGAAGACCTTCCCGCAGCTGTTCCAGGCCTGCGCACCGCGGCCGATGACCACTTTCGCCGGCACGATGCGGCTGGCGCTCACCGAGTACGCGCCGCCCGGGGTCGACGACCCGACGGTGGCGGTCCTCAGCCCCGGCAGCATGTCCGAGACCGCCTTCGACCAGGCCTATCTCGCGTCGGTGCTCGGCTTCCCCCTCGTCGAAGGCGCCGACCTCACCGTTCGCGACGGCGCGGTCTACATGCGCTCGCTAGGTCGCTACAAGCGGGTGGACGTGCTGCTGCGACGGGTCGACGCCGCCTACTCCGACCCGCTGGACCTGCGGACGGACTCCCAGCTCGGCGTCGCCGGGCTGGTCGAGGCGATCTCGCGCGGCACGGTGACGGTCCTCAACACCCTCGGCTCGGGGGTGCTGGAGAACCCGGCGCTGCACACCGTGCTGGAACGTCTCGCGCCCGTCCTGCTCGACGAGGACCTGCGGCTGGGTTCAGTCACCACGTACTGGGCCGGAGATCCGCTGCAGCGCAGCCTGATCCGTGATCGACTGGCCGCCCTGGTCCTGACGAACACGAGTACGGGGGAGGAGTTCATCGGCCCGTTGCTCGCCGCGACCGATCGCGCCGACCTCGCCGCCCGGATCGAGGCCCAGACCTGGCAGTGGGTGGCCCGCGAGCTCGAGGCGTTCTCGGTGGCCCCGACGATCACCCCCGGCAGCGGTTCCGGTGGACCGATCGCGACGCTGCGGGCGGCGCCTGTGTCGGTGCGCGCGTTCAGCGTGGCGCAGGGTCCCGGGTACGCGGTCATGCCGGGCGGCCTCGGGGCCGTTCTCGCCGACGGGGTCGCCGGCGCCGCCCACCACGTCGTGGCCGCCAAGGACGTGTGGGTCACCAGCACCGAGGTGGGCGGGCACGTGTCGCGGCGGTCGGAGACCCGCGGTGAGCCGACCGGGGAGGTCGCGGGTACGTCGGCGGGTCGCCCGGTGACCCGGGAGTACTCCGACGTCGCGGCCGCGGCCAGTCCGCGCGTCCTGGCGGACCTGTTCTGGCTGGGCCGCTACGGGGAGCGGACCGAGCTCGTGACCCGCCTCGCCAAGGTGTCCCGCGAGCGCTATCAGGACTTCCAGTACCGGCCGTGGATGTCGGGCACGCCGGCGGTGCCGCTGCTGTTGCACGCGGTCGCCACGGTGACGGGCACCGCGCGCTACCTGGACACCGCCGGCCTGCTGTTGCCGGGTTCGGACCGGCCGCCGTCACCCGATCAGGTCAACGAGGCGATCGAGAAGATCGCCGACCTGACCGTGTCGCGATCGGTGCCCGGGACCATCGCCTACTCGGTCGACCGGCTGATCAGCACGGTCCGGGCGGTCCGGGACCAGATGTCCACGAGCACCTGGATGGTGCTCGCGCCGGTCGAACGGATCATGGCGAGCACGACCCGGCTGGTCCTCCGGTCGCGCGCGGACGCCGGGGCGGGCGACGCAGCGCTGGACCTCGGACCCGATCTGGCCCGCGCGCACGACGAGATCCTGCACGGCGTCCTCGCGCTGACCGGGCTGCAGGCCGAGTCGATGGTGCACGACCCGGCCTGGATGTTCATGGACGTCGGGCGACGCATCGAACGGGCCGTCACCCTCGCCGACCTCACGCTCGCGATGTTCGCCGACGCGCAGGACACCGACGTCGAGCAGGCGCTGCTGGAGTCCTACCTGGTGGCCAATGAATCGTCGGTCATCTATCGGCGCCGCAACCGCGGGCTGTATCAGGCGGCCAGTGTCGCCGAGCTGCTGCTGTTCGACCCGACCAATCCCCGATCGATGATCTTCTGCCTCGACAAGATGAGCGCCGACCTGTCGTCCGTCCCGGAGACCCTGCGGTCGGCGGGCGCCGAACGGGCCGTGCAGGACATGATCGCCGAGTTGCGCCGCGGCGACCCCGCCGACCTCGTGCGGGTCGACGCCGACCGGAGGCGCCCGGAACTCGTCGAACTGATGACGACCCTGCGCACCGGGGCGCGCGAACTCTCCGATCTGCTGACCCGGACCCGCTTCGCCACCCCGCGCCAGGCGCGACCGATCTGGGCCGGTGGGGAATCGTGAGCACGCGCGTCTACCGTGTGCTGCACCGGACCAGCTACACCTACGACGACGACGTGTCGTCCTCGTACGGGCGCTGCCATCTGACCCCGCGCGACCTGCCCGGCCAGCGCGTGCACTCGACATCGGTCGAGATCGAACCCGAACCCGACGACCGGTCGACGGGGCTCGACGTCTACGGCAACCACGACAGCTATTTCCATGTCCGGACCGCGCACCGCGAGCTGACCGTGACCGCGCGGTCGGTCGTGGAGGTGGATCCCGTGGACCCGGGCGTCCTCCTGAGTCCGGCGGCCCGGGGTCCCTGGGAACAGGCGCGACCGTGCGTGGTCGACGGGCGGGCCAGCGCCCTGGCCGCCGAGTTCGTCCTCGATCTCGACCCGCCCGAGATCACCCCCGCGGTGCGCGACTACGCCGCCGGCATCTTCACCCCCGGTCGGCCGCTGGCGGAGGCGGTCATCGATCTGACGTCGCGGATCTTCACCGACTTCACCTACCGGTCCGGGTCGACGGCCATCACCACCCGGGTCGACACCGTCCTGCAGCGTCGCGAGGGCGTCTGCCAGGACTTCGCCCGGATCGCGATCGCCTGTCTGCGGTCACAGGGTCTCGCCGCGCGGTACGAGTCGGGGTATCTCGCGACCGAGCCGCCGCCCGGCAAGGAAAAGGTCTTCGGTGCCGACGCCAGTCACGCCTGGGCGGCCGTCTGGATGCCCGACGGTCGCTGGCTGTCGTTCGATCCGACCAACGACAAGCTGGTCGACGAACGCCACGTCACACTGGCGTGGGGGCGGGATTACGACGACGTCCCGCCTCTCCGAGGGGTCATCTACACCGATTCCACGAAGAGCCGGATCGACGTGTCGGTCGACGTCCGGCCGACAGATGACCTCACCGCGGACTGAACCGGGCACATCGGACTCGCTTGCTCGGTAAGTCGCTGTGCCACAGTGTTTTCGGCGCACGTTTTCGGGCTATACCGGTAACGACGTGGTACAGATGGACGAACGCGCTGTTGCGACAACGTTGCAACGGGTAGGTTGGTTGGCGACATGACGGTCATTACGGAAAGCCGCATCACCAGCGTGGTGCGGGCGGCAGAGGCGCTGCTGTCACACCGCGCCGGATCAGCAGTGGTTCTCGACGATCCCGAGGACCTCGGCGGCAGCGGACGCACCACGGTCGTGCGGGTCCGCGTCGCCCAGAACCCCCTCAGCCTGGACCGCTCGCTGGTGATCAAGGCCCTTCCCGAACACGAGGACCCACAGGCCTTCCACCGGGAGATCGCGTCGTACAAGTACGCGACCGCACTCCCGAACGAATCGCGCCCGGGGCCGCAACTGATCGCCTCCGACACCGATCTCCGCATCATGGTGCTCTCCGACCTCGGCCACGGCCGGACGATGCTCGAGTACCTGGCCGGCGTCGACCCGGTCGAGACCTCACGTGCTGTCAGTGCCTGGGGCCAGGCACTCGGCCGGATGCACGCGGCGACGGTCGGCGGCGAGGGTGACTTCCTCGCGCTGCTGCGGCGCGGACCATCGGGTATGCAGGGACGCGACATCCTGCGCGACGAGGCGTTACGGTCGATCGACTCGGTGGTGGGGCACGCGGCCGCGCTCGACGTCGAGGTCCCCGAGCAGGTGGTGGAGTCGTTGCGTACCGCGGCGACGCTGTTCGACGAGGGCGATCACCGCGCATTCAGTCCGTCGGATGTCGGGCCCGAGAACATCCTGCTCAACGACGACGGCGTGCAGTTCATGGACTACGAGTGGGGCGGCTTCCGCGACGCCACCCTCGACATCGCCTACGCGCTCGTGACCATCACCGCGCAGCTTCCGCCCCGGACCACTGCTCGGGCCACCGACCTCGAGGTTTCGATGGTCGACGCCTGGCGCTCGGAGGTGCACTCGATCTGGCCGGCGCTCGCCCATGAGCGGGAGATGCAGCGCAAGGTGCTGCTCGCCCGTCAGTTGTGGGTGTGGCTGTCGACGGTGTGGATGCTGCCGAGCGACCCGCTGGCCTCCACCGGCCCGGACGCGGATGTCGAGGCGCCCGACTTCGAGCCGGCCGACGTCACTGCCGCCGGCTTCACGCATGACTGGGCGTTGCACACGAACGACCCCCGTGTGATCGTCAGCCGCTGGACCGACCTCGCCGCCGCCGCGGGACGCGCGGGCGACGAGGAGATCGCGGTGTTCGCGACCGCGATGGGCGTCGCGCTGCAGCGCATCTGGCTGGCCTGACACGCCCGTGGACGGACTGTTCGACCCACCCGACGATCCTCGGGCCGGCTCCGACGGGCATGGCAACGCCGGTGGTCTCACCGCACCGCCGGCCCCGACCGCGCCCCTGGCGGTCCGGATGCGGCCGCAGACCCTCGACGAGATCGTCGGACAGCAGCACCTACTCGGCACCGGTTCGCCGCTGCGCAGACTGATCAGCGGCTCGGGCGCGGCGTCGGTGCTGCTCTACGGGCCGCCTGGAACCGGCAAGACCACCATGGCCTCGCTCATCGCGCGCGCCACCGGCGGCCGCTTCGAGGCCCTGTCCGCGCTGTCGGCGGGGGTCAAGGAGGTGCGCGCAGTCATCGACGTGGCCCGGCGCCGGCTCATCGGTGACGGCAAGAACGGCGGTCAGCAGACGGTCCTGTTCATCGACGAGGTCCATCGGTTCTCGAAGACGCAGCAGGACGCGTTGCTCGACGCCGTGGAGAACCGGATCGTGCTGCTCGTCGCGGCCACGACCGAGAACCCGTCGTTCTCGGTGGTCGCGCCGCTGTTGTCGCGGTCGCTGGTCCTGCAGCTGCGGTCCCTGACCGATGCCGACATCCGAGAGGTGCTGACCCGGGCGGTCGCCGACCCGCGTGGGCTCGACGGCAAGGTCGAGGTGACCGACGCCGCCTACGACCACCTCGTCGCGGTGTCCGGCGGGGACGCGCGCCGGGCGCTGACCGCGCTGGAGGCCAGCGCCGACGCCACCGACCGGATCGACCTCGCCGATGTGGAGACCGCGATCGACCGCGCCGCCGTCCGCTACGACCGGGACGGCGACCAGCACTACGACGTGACGAGTGCGTTCATCAAATCCATCCGGGGTTCCGACGTCGACGCCGCCGTGCACTATCTCGCCCGCATGATCGCGGCGGGGGAGGACCCGCGGTTCATCGCGCGGCGCCTCATGATCCACGCCAGCGAGGACATCGGCATGGCCGACCCGACGGCCCTGCAGACCGCGGTCGCGGCCGCTCAGGTCGTGAACCTCGTCGGGATGCCGGAGGCCAAACTCGCGCTCACACAGGCCACCATCCACCTCGCGACGGCACCGAAGTCGGCGGGCGTGGTGTCGGCGATCGGCGCGGCCCTCGCCGATGTCGGGTCGGGCAAGGCCGGCGCGGTCCCGGCCCATCTGCGTGACAGTCACTATCCGGGGGCCAAGAAGCTCGGTAGCGGTGTCGCATACCGCTATCCGCACGATGATCCCGACGGGGTTGTGCCACAACAGTATCCGCCCGACGACCTGGTCGGCCGCGACTACTATGAGCCGACCGATCACGGCCTGGAGCGCGAAATCGGGCCGCGGGTCGCGAAGTTGCGATCGATCGTGCGTGGCGCGGTGTCGCGGCGCCGGTCGCGCTGACCCTTCGTGCCGGCGTTTGCCCAGTGCAGAGTCCCTGCGCCCCCGGCGACTCGCCGACGGTAGGCTGGGATGTCGCGACAAACAACGGCCGCTACCACCGAACGGCTGGGACCACCAACGGCTAGGACGAAACCCACAGTGCAGACGCATGACATCCGGAAGCGCTTTCTGGACCACTTCATCAAAGCCGGGCACACCGAGGTGCCGAGCGCTTCGCTGCTCCTCGACGACCCCAATCTGTTGTTCGTCAATGCCGGCATGGTCCCGTTCAAGCCGTTCTTCCTGGGTGAGCAGACGCCGCCGTACTCGCGGGCGACCAGCGTGCAGAAGTGCGTCCGCACCCTCGACATCGACGAGGTCGGCATCACCACCCGCCACAACACTTTCTTCCAGATGGCGGGCAATTTCTCCTTCGGCGACTACTTCAAGCGCGAGGCCATCAGCTTCGCCTGGACGCTGCTGACCAACAGCGTCGACGACGGCGGTTTCGGTATCGACCCGCAGAAGCTGTGGCCGACGGTCTATCTCGACGACGACGAGGCCGAGGCCATCTGGCGCGACGAGATCGGCGTGCCGGCCGAGCGCATCCAGCGACGGGGCATGAAGGACAACTACTGGTCGATGGGCGTCCCGGGTCCCTGCGGGCCGTGCTCGGAGATCTTCTACGACCGCGGACCCGAGTACGGCGTCGAGGGCGGGCCGGAGGCCGACGAGGACCGCTACATCGAGATCTGGAATCTCGTCTTCATGCAGAACGTCCGCGGTCCCGGGGGCGGCAAGGACAACTACGAGATCCTGGGACCGCTGCCCAAACAGAACATCGACACCGGTATGGGCGTCGAGCGCGTGGCCTGCATCCTGCAGGGCGTCGACAACGTGTACGAGACCGACCTGTGCAAGCCGATCATCGACCTCGCCGCGGAACTGTCCGGACGTGCATACGCCGCCGGTTCGCATGCCGACGACGTCCGGTTCCGCGTCGTCGCCGACCACGCGCGGACCTCGGCGATGCTGATCGGCGACGGCGTGCTGCCCGGCAATGACGGCCGCGGGTACGTCCTGCGCCGCCTGCTGCGTCGGGTCGTCCGGTCGATGCGGTTGCTCGGCGCCGGTGACAATCAGCCGACCATGGGCACAATCATCGGCAAGGTCATCGACCTGATGTCACCGTCATACCCCGAGCTGGAGACGCAGCGCCGGCACATCGTCGACGTGGCCGTGGGCGAGGAGACCTCCTTCTCCAAGACCCTGGCCGCGGGGTCGAAGCTGTTCGCCGACGCGGCGAGCGCCACCAAGAGTGCGTCGCGTACGACCATCACCGGTTCCGACGCCTTCACGCTGCACGACACCTACGGCTTCCCGATCGACCTCACCCTGGAGATGGCCGCCGAGGCCGGTCTCTCGGTGGATCAGGAGGGCTTCACCGCCCTGATGGCCGAGCAGAAGCAACGCGCCAAGGCTGACGCGACCGCCCGCAAGACCGGGCACGCCGACCTGAGCGTCTACCGGGACTTCCTCGATCGCGGGCCGACCGAGTTCACCGGCTTCGACGAGCTGGTGTCGGAGGCGCGGGTGCTCGGCCTCGTCGCCGACGGCGCACGGCTGCCGGCGGCGTCGGCCGGCCAGGAACTGACGGTCGTCCTCGACCGCACCCCGCTCTACGCCGAATCCGGTGGCCAGATGGCCGACGTCGGCACCATCACGACCGGGTCGGGAGTGCGCATGTCGGTGACCGACGTGCAGAAGGTCGGCAAGTCGGTGTGGCTGCACAAGGTCCGCATCGACGAGGGGGAGATCGAGGAGGGCGACGAGGTCCTCGCAGCGGTCGACACCGCGTGGCGTCACGGCGCCACGCAGGGCCATTCCGGCACCCACATGGTCCACGCCGCGCTGCGCGAGGTCCTCGGCCCCGGCGCGACGCAGGCCGGTTCGCTGAACCGGCCCGGTTACCTGCGCTTCGACTTCAACGCCAGCGGCCCGGTGACCGAGGCCCAGCGACGCGAGATCGAGGAGATCAGCAACGCCGCGGTCGAGGCGAACTATCAGGTCAACACGTTCGAGACGGGTCTGTCCGAGGCCAAGGCGATGGGCGCGATGGCGCTCTTCGGCGAGAACTACGGTGACGTCGTCCGCGTGGTGGAGATCGGCGGGCCGTTCTCCATGGAGCTGTGCGGCGGCACGCACGTGGCGTCGTCATCGCAGATCGGACCCATCACGCTGATCGGGGAGTCCTCGGTCGGGTCGGGTGTCCGGCGCGTCGAGGCCTACGTCGGCATGGACTCGTTCCGGTTCCTGTCGAAGGAGCGTGCGTTGCTGGCCGGCCTGGCGTCGTCGCTCAAGGTCCCGTCGGAAGAGGTGCCCGGCCGGGTCGAGCAGCTCGTCACCAAGCTGCGTGACGCGGAGAAGGAACTCGAGCGGGTACGTGCCGAGGCGGCCCGGGCCGCGGTGTCCGGTCTCCTCGACACGGCGACGACCGTCGGTGCCACCCTCGTCGTCGAGGGACGGGTGCCGGGCCTCGACGCCAACGGGTTGCGCTCGGTGGTGACCGACCTCCGCGGCCGAGTCGCCGACCGCCAGGCGGTGATCGCGCTGTTCTCGCCGAGCGGTGACGGACCGGATGCCAAGGTGCCGTTCGTGATCGCCACCACGGCGGCCGCCCGCGACGCCGGGATCAAGGCCGGTGACCTCGTCAAGGAGGTCGCGCCGTTGGTGGGCGGTCGTGGCGGTGGCAAGCCGGATCTGGCCCAGGGCGCGGGCACCGATCCCGCGGGGATCGACGCGGCACTGACGCGAATCCGCGAGTTCGTCGCCTGATGCCGGATCCGCACACCCGGGCCGATGGTCACCAGCGGACCCGCGGGCGACTCCTCGGGATTGACGTCGGAAGCGTCCGGATCGGCGTCGCCGTGTGCGATCCCGACGGCATCCTCGCCACACCGGTCGAAACGGTGCGTCGAACCCCTTCGCGCACAGACGATATCGACCGCATCGCGGCGCTGGTCACGGAGTACGAGGCCGTCGGCGTGGTCGTGGGGCTACCGAAGACGCTCAAGAACACCGCGGGGGCGGCGGCCGAGACCGCACAGGAATTCGGGGACCGTCTCGCGACCCGGATCGACCCGGTGGCCGTGCATTGGCACGACGAACGTTTCACGACGGTGACCGCACAGCAGGCACTGCACGCCAGCGGCCGGACGGTGAAGTCCTCGCGCGCGGTGATCGACCAGGCCGCGGCGGTCGCTATTCTGCAGGGGTGGTTGGATGCGCGACGGTGAGTCAGGGGAGCCTCCGGTGACCGATGATCGGCGTCGCACCCGGCACCGAGACGGCCAGGGACGCCGTGCCGAGGGCATGGATCCCGAGCGTCTGCGGTACTTCACGCAGTCGGCCGACGGGTCGCCCCACACGCGGCACCGCCGCCGGCGCGCCGGTGGCGAGAATGCCGAACCGGCTCCCCGGCGCCCGGCCCCGCCGAATGTCCCGCCCGCCGAACAGGCGCGGCCGGTATCCGGCACGCCCGGCCCCCGCGCGACGCCGGTTCGCATCCCGCCGGGGCAGCCGCCCACCCCGCCGCCGGTGGCACCACCGCGGCCCGGCCCGCCGCAGCCCGGTCCGCCGCAGCCCGGTCCATCAACGGCTGCCGGGGGTCCGGTCGAAGACGACGTCGACACCGACTTCACCATGGCCCGTCCGGCCGCTCCGGCGCCTCCGGCCCGGGGTCCTCGCCCCGACGAATCTCGTTCTTTCCCGGACGATTACGCCGCGGAGGAGTTCACCGCTGCCGACTACGAGCCGGCGGGTCACGGGGCAGAACGCCATGACGCCGAGCTGTACGACACCGGGCGCTACGACACCGGTGGCCACGACGCCGGGCGTTTCGAGACCGGGCGTTTCGAGACGCCGGGCACCGCACGCCCGATCCGCGACGACGATCGCGTCGCCCGACGAGACCGGCGCTTCGACGAGCACGACGAGCACGACGACTGGTGGCCCGGCGCCGACGACACCGAACCCGACCAGCAACAGCGCCGTACGCCGCGCCGCAAGCGCAGCCGGGGCAAGCGTCGTGCGGTCCTCGCCGTCGCGATCGTCTTCATGCTCGCGCTGATCACCGGGGTCGGCTACTACGGTGTGCGCGCCACCGGCCTGCTCGAGTCGCGCAAGGACTACACCAACGCCGCCGGTTCCGGCGATGTCGTCGTCGACATCCCGGACAACTCCACGCTCGCCGACTTCGGCCGCATCCTCGTCGACGCCGACGTGGTGGGCAGCGTGCGGGCGTTCGTCGACGCCGCCGGTGGACAGCCGATGTCCGGCGGCCTCTACAAGATGCGCACCCAGATCCCGGCCACCACGGCCGTGGAGATGCTGACCGCCGACGGCGCCGTGCACCGCGTCGGGCGGGTGGTGATCCCGCCAGGGCTGCAGCTCGATTCGAAGACCGGTATCGACGGCAAGGTCACCCCGGGCATCTTTCAGCTCATCGAGAACGCCACGTCGTTCTCGTTCAACGGGCAGCAGGAGGGGGTGACGGTTGCCGACCTCGAGAAGGCCGCCGCCGAAACCACCCCGGCCGAGCTCGGTGTGCCCGCGTGGGCCGAACAGAACGTCGCCGAGATGACGGGCGATCACCGCCGGATCGAGGGGCTCATCGCGCCGACCACCTGGGAGCGCATCGAACCCGATCACACCGCCACGCAGATCCTGCGGGAGATGATCTCCAGCAGCGCGACGATGTTCGAACAATGGGGACTGCTCGACCGCAACAACTCCGGACTCGAGCCGTACGACACCCTGATCGCGGCGTCGATCGTCGAGCGCGAGGTCCGGCATGTCGAGGATGCGCCGAAGGTGGCGCGGGTCATCCGTAACCGCCTCGACCGCGACCAGCTGCTGCAGATGGATTCGACGCAGAACTACACGGCCGACATCACGAACATCGATGTCCACGGCGAGGCGTACAAGAACGACAACGAGTGGAACACCTACCGGTACAAGGGGTTGCCGCGCACGCCCATCGCGGCGGTCGGCGTGCCCGCCCTGGAGGCGATGCTCGACCCGGCGCCCGGCGGATGGCTGTACTTCGTCACCGTCGACACCGCCGGGACCACGTTGTTCGCAAACACCTTCGAAGATCACATCCGCAACCGCCAGGTCGCCTGCCGCAACAAGCTGGTGGCCACCGGCTGCAGCCAGTGAGCAGCGGACCCGCCATGAACACCGTGCCCGCCGACGTCCGCTCACCGCACGGTGACCACCGTCGGGCCGCGGTTCTGGGGTCGCCGATCACGCACTCGCGCTCGCCGCGTGTCCATCTGGCCGCCTACCGGGCACTCGGGCTGGTCGACTGGCGGTACGACCGGATCGAGTGCACCGCCGACCGTCTGCCCGAGATCGTCTCGGGAGCCGACGCCGACTTCATCGGGTTCTCGGTCACCATGCCCAACAAACGCGCTGCCCTCGAGTTCGCCACCGAACGCACCGAACGCGCCGAACTGGTCGGGTCGGCGAACACCCTGGTGCGCGTGGCGACCGGTTGGCGCGCGGACTGCACCGACATCGACGGCGTGTCGGGAGCGCTCACCGACCTCGCGGTCGACGCGGACCTCGCCGCCGGGACCTCGCCGGTCGCCGTGGTCGTCGGAGCGGGTGGCACGGCACTTCCGACCATCATGGCGCTCGCCGAGACGGGCATCACCGACGTCACGGTGGTCGCCCGCGACGCCGGCCGGGCCGCGCCCGTCCTCGAACTGTGTGAGCGGTTGGGGATGAACGGAGACGTCGTGCCCTTCGAACCCGCCGAGGCGCTGGCCCGAAGGTGTCGCGAGTCCGCGGTCGTCGTGTCGACGGTGCCGGCCGACGCGGCCGCGGTCCTGACGCCCGCCGTGGCGCGGGCACGCAAGGTCGTGGACGTGATCTACGACCCCTGGCCGACTCCGCTCGCGTCCGCGGTCGTCGCGGCCGGTGGAACCGTGGTCGGTGGTCTGGTCATGCTCGTCAATCAGGCATTCCGACAGGTCGAGCAGTTCACCGGGCTGCCCGCACCCCGCGACGTGATGGTCGCGGCACTCACCGCCCACTGATTCCGGGGGAGCTCCGACTCCGTCCACAGGACGTGCCGGTTGTGGACGGGCGAGCGGTGCCGGTCGATCACCCCGACATGCTCGACCGATGGCCGAGTGCGTGATCCTGATCTGGCTGTCGGTCATCGCGGTGACCGACGCCGACACCCGCCGGATCCCGAACGTGCTCGTCTGGCCCGGTATCTGCGGTGCGGTGGGCGCGTGCGCAGCCCACCCCGGCGCGGCGGTTGCCGCGCTGGTCGCCGCGGCCCCGTACGCGCTCGCCTTCGGGATGCGATGGTGCGGCGGCGGGGACGTCAAGCTCGCCATCGCGTGCGGTGCGCTCACCGTACGGTGGGACGCCGCCCTGCTCGTGGTGGCGCTCGCCTCGGTCATCGCGGTGGGCACGGTGGTCGGCGATCGCGTGGGCCGCCGCGCCCCCGCCGGCCGCGGGTCGCATCCGCACGGACCCGCGCTCGCCGCTGCCACGATCGTCGTCGCCGGTCTGTTGTGACGCGTGCTACGCGTGGTTCGGCGGCGCCGCCGTCGGACCGGGCTCGGCAGCATGGAACAATCGATCACTGTGTTGCGCTGGATAACTGCCGGAGAATCCCACGGTCCCGCCCTGGTCGCCATCGTCGAGGGCATGGTGGCCGGTGTCGAGGTCACCTCGTCCGACATCGCCGGGCAACTGGCACGCCGCCGGCTCGGCTACGGCCGCGGTGCGCGGATGAAGTTCGAGGCCGACCAGGTCACCGTGCTCGGCGGGGTTCGTCACGGCCAGACCATGGGCGGCCCGGTCGCGATCGAGATCGGCAACACCGAGTGGCCCAAGTGGGAGACGGTGATGGCCGCCGACCCGGTGGACGCGGCCGAACTCGAGGGAAGCGCCCGTAACGCACCGCTGACGCGTCCCCGCCCCGGGCACGCGGACTACTCCGGCATGCTCAAGTACGGCTTCGACGACGCCCGTCCGGTGCTGGAGCGCGCGAGCGCCCGCGAGACCGCCGCGCGTGTCGCCGCGGGCACGGTCGCCCGCAACTTCCTCCGCCAGGTACTGGGCGTCGACGTCATCTCCCATGTCATTTCCATCGGCGCGAGCGATCCCTACGTCGGTCCGCCGCCGCGCATCGCCGACCTCGAGGCCATCGACGCCAGTCCGGTCCGGGCGTTCGACGCCGAGGCCGAGAAGTCCATGATCGCCGAAATCGAGGCGGCGAAGAAGGACGGCGACACCCTCGGCGGCGTGGTCGAGATCGTCGCCACGGGGGTGCCCGTGGGCCTCGGCTCGCACGTGAGCGGCGACACCCGCCTGGACGCCAAGCTGGCGGCCGCCCTGATGGGCATCCAGGCGATCAAGGGTGTGGAGGTTGGCGACGGTTTCACCACCGCCCGCCGGCGTGGCAGTGAGGCCCACGACGAGATGGTGCCCGGTGCCGACGGCGTCCTGCGATCGACCAACCGCGCGGGCGGACTCGAGGGCGGCATGACCAACGGCGAGGACCTGCGCGTCCGGATCGCGATGAAGCCGATCTCGACGGTGCCGCGTGCGCTGTCCACGATCGACATGTCGACCGGGGAGACGGCCAGCGCCATCCATCAGCGTTCCGACGTCTGTGCCGTGCCCGCGGCGGGCGTCGTCGCCGAGGCGATGGTCGCGCTCGTCGTGGCCCAGGCCGCTCTCGAGAAGTTCGGCGGCGACTCGGTGACCGAGACCGGCGCGAATCTCGCCGCCTACCGGGCTGCCGTCGACGCGCGTCCGCCCCGGGCATGACCCAGCCCCCGGCACCCCCGACCCCGACGCGTCCGACGACCGGTCGCCGCCCGGCGGCCGTACTGATCGGTTTCATGGGAGCCGGGAAGTCCACCGTCGGTCGCATGCTCGCCGACCGGCTCGGCGTCGACTTCATCGACACCGACATCGAGCTCGTCCGGCGCACCGGCCGCAGTATCCCGGAGATCTTCGAGTCCGACGGTCTCGAGGGATTCCGGACGATCGAGGCCAACGTCGTCACCGATGTCCTGGACAACCACGGCGGGGTGGTGTCGCTCGGCGGCGGCGCGGTGACGACCGCCGGGATCCGCGAGGCGCTGGCCGACCAGCGCGTCGTGTACCTGCGGGTGTCGGCCGAGCGCGGGTACGAGCGCGTGTCGGGTACCGATCGTCCTCTCTTGGCGACAGCCGACCCCGCCGCTCGGTACGCCGAACTGCTCGCCGAGCGGACACCCGTCTACGAGGCGGTCTGCACCTTCGACGTCGACGCCGACCCCGACCCCGACGCGGTGGCCGACGCCGTGGTCGTCCAACTCGCCCGTGAACTGATGTGAGGAAGCCGAGTATCACCGTGAACGAACAGGCAGCGAACGAACCCATCGCCATTCGGGTCAACGCCGGCGCACCGTACGACGTGACCATCGGCCGGGGACTCCTCGGTGAGGTGGCCGCGGCCGCGCAGGGCGCCGACCGCATCGCGATCCTGTATCAGCCGCCGCTGGCCAAGACCGCCGAACAGATCCGAGAGTATCTGGCGGACAAGGGGTTCGACGCCCATCGCGTCGAGATCCCCGACGCCGAGGCCGGCAAGGACCTCTCGGTCGCGTCGTTCTGCTGGGAGGTGTTCGGCCGGATCGGCCTCAAACGCAACGACAAGGTCATCAGCCTCGGCGGGGGAGCCGCCACCGACCTCGCCGGGTTCGTCGCGGCGACCTGGATGCGCGGCATCGGGGTCATCCACATCCCGACGACCCTGCTGGCGATGGTCGACGCCGCTGTGGGCGGCAAGACCGGCATCAACACCGAGGCGGGCAAGAACCTCGTCGGCTCGTTCCACGAACCCGACGCCGTCCTGATCGACACCGGCACGCTCGAGACCGTCCCGCGCAACGAGATCGTCGCCGGACTCGCCGAGGTCATCAAGACCGGGTTCATCGCCGATCCGACGATCCTCGACATCATCGAGGCCGACCCCGAAGCCGCACTCGACCCGACGTCGCCGGTACTGCCCGATCTCATCCGGCGCTCGGTGCAGGTCAAGGCCGACGTGGTGTCGGCCGACCTCAAGGAGTCATCGCTGCGCGAGATCCTCAACTACGGGCACACTCTCGGCCACGCGATCGAGCGCCGCGAGCGTTACCGCTGGCGTCACGGCGCGGCGGTGTCGGTGGGCCTGGTGTTCGCTGCCGAACTCTCCCGCCTGGCCGGCCGCCTCGACGACGCCACGGCCGACCGGCACAAGGCGATCCTGGATCTCGTGGGGTTGCCGACGACCTATGACCCGGATGCGTTCGCCGATCTCCTGCAGGGGATGGCGGGGGACAAGAAGAACCGTTCCGGCGTACTGCGTTTCGTCGTGCTCGACGGACTCGCCAAGCCGGGCCGGCTCGAAGGTCCCGACCCCGGATTGATCGCCGCTGCCTACTCGGCAGTGGCCGGTGGCTCAGCGGAGAAGAGTACGTCGGTGCTGCTCTAGTCCAGCGCTACACAAACCCACCCCTTTTCCGCAAACCCAGCCCGTCCGAGCGTGGTGGGTTTGTGGAAAAGGGGTGGATTTGCGGGTAGAGGGCCGGTCAAGACAACGTCAGCGGATCTCCCGAGTCGGGGCATCTGTGTCGGCGTGACGATTTTCGTGCACCGACCAGTCGTCGTCGGCTGCGCCCTTGTTCTGGTCGCGCCGGACGAGGAACCGGCCGATCGCCGCGCCGACGAAGGCCGGGACGAAGACGAGCAGTGCGGTGAACGACGCCCCGGCGATGAGCTCGATGAACAGGCTGGCCTGCCCGATGCCGGCCAGGACGACCGTGCCGAGGATCCAGGAGATCAACCCGGCGAGAACGCCGGCGAGGACACCGGCCTGCAGCCAGCGCACGGTCAGATCCTCGTAGTCATCGGGATCCGGGTTGGCGCGGGCGTCGCGGATGCCGTCGTAACCACCCCACACCAGGGCGATGAGCACGACGACCGCGATCGCGATGGTGCGCCAGATCGTCGAGTTCAGCGGCGCCTGCACCACGGCGAATCCCAGCAAGACGCGGGCGAGGACGTGAACTGCGGTCATCGTCAGACCGCGCACCAACCACGAAGACATGCGCGTCATCTTACTCACGGGTCTGGTGACCGCGGACACACCTGGTCGAAGTGGTCGGGTTCGCGCCGTTCGAGACCCCGCCGTAGCGTGGCGGGGGTGCCGATCAACCATGACACCGCAGGCCGCCGCGCCCGGCTGCGTGCCGAACTGCGTACCGCGGACGACCCGGTCTCGTTCCTCGTCGTCTCCGACCTCGTCAACGTCCGCTACCTGACCGGGTTCACCGGCTCCAATGCCGCCGTGCTGATCGACGTCGACGATCCGGCCGGCGACCGGATCGCCACCGACGGCCGGTATCTCACCCAGGTCGCCGAACAGGTGCCCGACGTCGAGCCGATCATCGAACGCTCGGCGGCGCGCGCCCTCGTCGACCACGCCCGGGCCGCCGGGGCGGGTCGCGTCGGCTTCGAGGCCGACACCGAGACCGTGACCGGGCACCGAGCGCTGTCCGCGGCTGTCGGGGACTCCGGGATCGAGCTCGTCAGCACGACCGGTGTCGTGCAGAACCTGCGCGCGGTCAAGGAACCGGGGGAGATCGAGCTGCTCCGGGCGGCGTGCGCGATCGGGGATGCGGCCCTGGCGCAGATCATCGCCGACGGCGTCCTGCGGGCCGGGACGACCGAGCGGCAGGTCGCGCGGGCGCTCGAGTGGGAGATGTATCGCCTCGGGGCCGACGGGATCGCGTTCGAGACGATCGTGGCCGCCGGCGCGCACTCGGCGATCCCGCATCACCGGCCCACCCACACGGCTCTGGCGGACGGCGATCTGGTCAAGATCGACTTCGGCTCGGTGGTCGGCGGGTATCACTCCGACATGACCAGGACCTTCATCCTGAGGCGCGCGGCGTCGTGGCAGCGGGACCTCTACGAACTCGTCGCCACCGCACAGGCCGCCGGCTGCCGGGCCCTGACGCCCGGCGCCGACCTGCGGGCGGTCGACGCCGCGGCCCGCGATGTGATCGCCGACGCCGGCCACGGCGATAACTACGTGCACGGTCTCGGTCACGGAGTGGGACTGGAGATCCACGAAGCGCCGGGAATCGGCAAACTCGCGGCGGGTACACTGCCATGCGGTGCTGCGGTCACCGTGGAGCCCGGTGTCTACCTACCCGGATGGGGTGGGGTCCGGATCGAGGACACATTGGTGGTCACCGACGGCGACCCCGACCTGCTGACCGCCACCGACAAGACATTCACCGTCATCTGACTGCAAGGGAACGAAAACCACATGGCATCCACCGCCGACTTCAAGAACGGCCTCGTGCTGCGCATGGACGACCAGCTCTGGCAGATCATGGAGTTCCAGCACGTCAAGCCGGGCAAGGGCCCCGCGTTCGTGCGCACCAAGATCAAGAACGTGCTGAGCGGCAAGACGGTCGACAAGACCTTCAACGCGGGCGTCAAGGTCGAGACCGCGACCGTCGACCGTCGCGACATGACCTTCCTCTACAACGACGGCACCGACTACGTGTTCATGGACGCGCAGGACTACGAGCAGTTCTCCCTGCCGCCGGCCACCGTCGGCGACGGCGCCCGCTTCCTGCTGGAGAACATGACCGTGCAGGTCTCGCTGAACGAGGGCAACCCGTTGTTCGTCGAACTGCCGGTCACGGTGGAGCTGATCGTCGCCCAGACCGATCCCGGACTCCAGGGCGACCGTTCCACCGGCGGCACCAAGCCCGCCACGCTCGAGACCGGCGCCGAGATCCAGGTTCCGCTGTTCATCAACACCGGTGACAAGCTCAAGGTCGATTCGCGCGACGGCAGCTATCTCGGCCGCGTCAACTCCTGACCTGTGAAACAACCCGGAACCCGACACAAGGCGCGGCGGCGCGCGGTGGACCTGCTCTTCGAGGCCGAGGCCAAGAAGGTCAGTCCCGCGCAGCTCGTCGCCGAACGTCGTGAGTACGTCCGCTCGGACGAGAGCGTCGGCTCGATCCACGACTACACCGCGACCGTGATCCAGGGGCTCGCCGAGGACCAGGGTCAGGTCGACGCGGTCATCTCGTCGTACCTGCGCGACTGGACCCTCGAACGCCTCCCGGCTGTCGACCGCGCCATCATGCGACTGGCGACGTGGGAGCTGTTCAATTCCCTCGACGTCGACACGATCGTGGTCGTCGACGAGGCGGTCGAACTGGCCAAAGAACTCTCGACGGACGACTCGCCGGCCTTCGTGAACGGCGTGCTGGCCAAGATCGCCGAGCTCGCGCCGCAGGTCCGCGCAGCCGCTTCCGCCGAACCCGGTGGGGCCGCACCCGGACGGCCGGAGCCCAACTGATCCGCACCGGGTGTGGCGTACGTCGCGGGAATTCGTCGGCGTCGCCGCCCGGTGTAGAGTGTCGCGAGACAGACATCCTTTAACGATCCGTCCTGCGAGGCGGAGAAGGAGGTCGGCCTTGGCCAGCCCCGCTCCCAGGGTGCTGCTCGATGCCGCTGACGTGTCGCGCACGATTGCCCGTGTCGCACACCAGGTCATCGAGAAGACTGCTCTGGACTCGCCCGACGCACCTCGCGTCGTCCTCATCGGAATCCCCACTCGCGGAACATCTCTCGCCACCCGCCTGGGTGCCAAGATCGGCGAATTCGCGGGCGTCGACGTGCCGGTGGGATATCTCGACATCACGCTCTACCGCGATGATCTGCGCGGCAAGCCACACCGCCCGCTCGAGCGGACGATGGTGCCGGCCGGTGGCGTCGACAGCGCCATCGTGATCCTCGTCGACGATGTCCTCTACTCCGGACGGACGGTCCGTGCCGCGCTCGATGCACTGCGCGATCTCGGTCGTCCTGCGGCCGTGCAACTCGCGGTCCTCGTCGACCGTGGCCATCGCGAACTCCCGTTGCGCGCAGACTATGTCGGCAAGAACATCCCGACGGCCCGCGACGAACAGGTCTCGGTCCATCTCGTCGAACACGACGGCATCGACGAGGTCGTCCTCGCCTCGGCGTCGAGTTCGGTTGCCGCGGAGAGTGATTCATGATGCGGCATCTGTTGTCGACGCAAGACCTCAGCCGTGACGATGCCACCGCCCTCCTCGACGACGCCGAGCGTTTCGAGCAGGCCCTGACCGGGCGTGAGGTGCGCAAACTGCCGACGCTGCGCGGTCGGACGGTGATGACCGTGTTCTACGAGAACTCCACCCGCACCCGGGTCTCCTTCGAAGTCGCGGGCAAGTGGATGAGTGCCGACGTCATCAACGTCAGTGCTTCGAGTTCCTCTGCGGGCAAAGGGGAGTCGTTGCGCGACACGGCCAAGACCCTGCACGCGGCGGGCGCCGACGCGCTGATCGTCCGGCATCCGGCGTCGGGCGCGCCGGCCCAGATCGCCGACTGGACGACCACGCCCGACGGTGACGGTCCCGCGGTCATCAACGCCGGCGACGGAACGCACGAGCATCCCACGCAGGCGCTCCTCGACGCGCTGACCCTGCGACAGCGGCTCGGTTCGCTCGAGGGCAGGCGGATCGCGATCGTCGGCGACATCATCCACTCCCGCGTCGCGCGGTCGAACGCCCACCTGCTCTCGACGCTCGGCGCCGAGGTCGTCCTGGTGGCGCCCCCGACGCTGCTGCCGGTCGGGGTGGACCAGTGGCCGGTGAGCGTCTCGGGAAGTCTCGACGCCGAGCTGCCGGCCGTCGACGCCGTCATGATGCTCCGCGTCCAGGCCGAACGTATGAACGGCGGGTTCTTCCCGAGTGCCCGCGAGTACTCGGTCCGCTTCGGGCTCAACGATCGTCGGATGGCGTTGCTGGCCGACGATGCCGTGGTCCTGCATCCCGGACCGATGTTGCGCGGCATGGAGATCGGCTACTCGGTGGCCGATTCACCGAAGGCGACCGTGCTGGAACAGGTCCGCAACGGCGTGCACGTGCGGATGGCGGTCCTGTTCCGGCTGCTCGTCGGCTCCGATTCCGCGGGAGCGCACCTGTGACCGCCCACGACATCGTGTCAGGAGATGTGAAGTGACCGCCCGCACCGGATCCGTTCTTCTCCGCGCAGTTCGTCCATACGGCGAGGGTGACCCGATCGACGTCCTCGTAGTCGACGGCATCATCAGCGAGATCGGACACCAGGTCACCGCACCCGAGGACACCGACGTCCTCGACGGCAAAGGTGGCGTGCTTCTGCCCGGCTTCGTCGACCTCCACACCCACCTGCGGGAGCCGGGCCGCGAGGACACCGAGACGATCCGCTCGGGTTCGGCGGCCGCGGCGCTCGGCGGTTACACCGCGGTCTTCGCGATGGCCAACACCAGCCCGGTGGCCGACAACTCGACCGTCACCGACAACGTGTGGCGGTCCGGGCGCGAGGTCGGACTCGTCGACGTGTACCCGGTCGGCGCCGTGACCGTGGGTCTGGCCGGCAAGCAGCTCGCCGAGATGGGCATGATGGCCGCCGGTGCCGCCGGCGTGCGGATGTTCAGCGACGACGGGAAGTGCGTCGACGATCCGCTCCTGATGCGCCGCGCGCTCGAGTACGCGACCGGGCTCGGCGTCCTCATCGCCCAGCACGCCGAGGAGCCGCGGCTGACCGTCGGTGCCGTCGCCAACGAGGGGCCCACGGCCTCGCGCCTCGGGCTGGCGGGCTGGCCGCGTGCGGCCGAGGAGTCGATCGTCATCCGCGACGCCCTGCTCGCGCGCGACGCGGGTGCACGCATCCACATCTGTCACGCCTCGACCGAGGGCACCGTCGAACTACTGCGCTGGGCCAAGGACCAGGGGATCGCGATCACCGCCGAGGTGACCCCGCATCACCTGCTGCTCGACGACTCGCGGCTGGAGACGTACGACCCGGTCAACAAGGTGAATCCGCCGCTGCGCGAGGTCCGCGACAAAGACGCGTTGCGACAGGCGCTGGCCGAGGGGATCGTCGACTGTGTGGCCACCGACCACGCCCCGCACGCCGCGCAGGAGAAGTGCTGCGAGTTCGCCCAGGCCAAGCCCGGCATGCTCGGCCTGCAGACCGCACTGCCGATCATCGTCGAGACCCTCGTCAAGCCCGGCCTGCTCGACTGGCGCGGCGTCGCGCGTGTGATGAGCGAGCGGCCCGCGCAGATCGTCGAACTGACTGATCAGGGCCGTCCGATCGAGGTCGGCGAGCCGGCGAACCTGGCCGTCGTCGACCCGGACACGTCCTGGGTGGTGCACGGTCCCGAGCTGGCGAGCCTGTCGGCCAACACCCCGTTCGAGTCGATGACCATGCCCGCCACCGTCACCGCGACGGTGCTGCGCGGCGTGGTGACGGCCCACGACGGGCAGGTGACCCCATGACCGCGAGACCCAGGCGTGGACTGGTACCGGCGATCCTCGCGGTGCTGGTGGTCGCCTCGGTGATCGCGTCGCTGCTCGGATACGGCAAGATCGTCTTCAACGCCTGGTTCATCGGCGTGGTCGCACTGCTCGCCCTCGGGGTGGCGTCGGTGTTCTACCTGCTGGCGACCGGGAATCGGAAGAAGACCGCGGCGCAGGCCGACGTGATCGGCACGCTTCCGACGATCCCCACCGAGCCGGGCGCGGTACTCAGAGGTCCAGATACCGGCCTCTACCTCGGCAGCACCATCGCGCCGAGCTGGCAGAACCGGGTGACCGTCGGTGACATCGGCGACCGGGCGTCCTCGGTGCTGACCGAATTCGAGACGGGCATCCTCATCGCGCGTCAGGGAGCCAGTGACCTATGGATTCCCCGGGAATCGATCACCGCGGTCCGGACCGAACGCGGCATCGCGGGCAAGGTGATGACCGCCGACGGCGTTCTCGCCATCCGCTGGGTCCTGCCCAGCGGCACCGAGATCGACTCCGGGGTGCGCGCCGACGACAAAACGATCTACCCCGGCTGGGTGAGCGCCTTCGCCGGGACGCATGACAGTGGACACGGGCCACAGGGACAAGGGGCACAGGAATGAACACAGCGGTCTTGGTGCTGGAGAACGGCCAGGTGTTCACCGGCCGGAGCTTCGGCGCAGTCGGCGAGACCCTTGGCGAGGCGGTGTTCTGCACCGCGATGACCGGCTATCAGGAAACCCTGACCGATCCGAGCTACCACCGGCAGATCGTGGTCGCCACGGCGCCGCAGATCGGCAACACCGGTTGGAACACCGAGGACGGCGAGAGCACGGGCAGCGCCGGGAGCACCGGCGTCGACGGTGACTCGGGCAAGATCTGGGTCGCGGGGTATGCGGTTCGCAACCCCACCCGACGCGTCTCCAACTGGCGCGCGACGACCTCCCTCGAAGAGGAGCTGGACCGTCAGGGCATCGTCGGGATCGGCGGTATCGACACCCGCACCGTGGTGCGCATCCTCCGCGACCACGGGTCGATGAAGGCCGGGATCTTCTCCGGTCCGGCGCTCGCCGACACCGACGAACTCGTCGCCCGCGTGCGCAATCAACCGGACATGAAGGGCGCCCGGCTGGCCGACGAGGTCACCACCGACAGCGGTTACGTGGTCGAACCCCTCGACCAGCACCGGTTCACGGTGGCCGCCATCGACCTGGGCATCAAGACCAACACGCCGCGGATGTTCGCCGAACGCGGCGTCCGCACCCACGTGCTGCCCGCGACCGTCGCGCTCGACGCCATCGCCGACCTCAAACCCGACGGGGTGTTCCTCTCGAACGGTCCCGGCGACCCGGCTACGGCCGACGACATCGTCGAACTCACCCGCGGGGTGCTCGGCCAGGACATCCCGCTGTTCGGCATCTGCTTCGGAAACCAGATCCTGGGCCGCGCGCTCGGCCGGTCGACCTACAAGATGACGTTCGGTCACCGGGGCATCAACATCCCGGTCGTCGACCACGCCACCGGCAAGGTCTCGATCACCTCGCAGAACCACGGCTTCGCGCTCCAGGGCGAGGCGGGCGAGGAGTTCGACTCCGACTTCGGCCGCGCCCGGGTCAGCCATGTCTGCGCCAACGACGGCACCGTTGAGGGCGTCGAGCTGCTCTCCGGTCGCGCCTACTCGGTGCAGTACCACCCCGAGGCGGCCGCCGGTCCCCACGACGCCGCCTACCTGTTCGACAAGTTCGTCACCCTGCTCGAAGGGGACAAGTCCCAAGGAGCGAGTGCCTGATGCCGCGCCGCGAAGACATCAACCACGTCCTGGTCATCGGGTCCGGGCCGATCGTGATCGGTCAGGCGTGTGAGTTCGACTACTCCGGCACCCAGGCCTGCCGGGTCCTCAAGGCCGAGGGCCTGCGGGTCAGCCTGGTCAACTCGAACCCGGCCACGATCATGACCGATCCGGAGTTCGCCGACGCCACCTACATCGAGCCGATCACGGCCGAGTACGTGGAGAAGGTCATCGAGGCCGAGCGCGACGCCGGGCATCCCATCGACGCCGTGCTGGCCACCCTCGGCGGTCAGACCGCGTTGAACACCGCTGTTGCACTGCACGATCGCGGCTCACTGGAGAAGTACGGCATCGAGCTGATCGGCGCCGACTTCGACGCCATCCAGCGCGGCGAGGACCGGCAGATGTTCAAGGACATCGTCGAGAAGGTCGGCGGGGAGAGCGCCCGGTCCCGCGTCTGCCACACGATGGACGAGGTGCGGGACACCGTCGCCGAACTCGGGTTCCCGGTCGTCGTCCGGCCGTCGTTCACCATGGGCGGTCTCGGCTCGGGAATGGCTTACGACGACGAGGACCTCGACCGGATCGCGGGCGGCGGTCTCGCCGCCTCCCCGACCGCGAACGTCCTCATCGAGGAGTCGATCCTCGGGTGGAAGGAGTACGAGCTCGAGCTCATGCGCGACAACCGCGACAATGTGGTGGTCGTCTGCTCGATCGAGAACCTCGACCCGGTCGGCGTCCACACCGGTGACTCGGTGACCGTCGCCCCGGCGATGACGCTCACCGACCGCGAGTACCAGATCATGCGCGACCTCTCCATCGACATCCTGCGCGAGGTCGGCGTCGACACCGGCGGCTGCAACATCCAGTTCGCCCAGGACCCGCGCGACGGCAGGCTCGTCGTCATCGAGATGAACCCGCGGGTCTCGCGGTCGTCGGCGCTGGCGTCGAAGGCCACGGGTTTCCCGATCGCGAAGATCGCCGCGAAGCTGGCCATCGGCTACAGCCTCGACGAGATCGTCAACGACATCACCAAGGAGACCCCGGCCTGTTTCGAGCCTACGCTCGACTATGTCGTGGTCAAGGCTCCGCGGTTCGCGTTCGAGAAGTTCCCGGGCGCCGACGACACCCTCACCACCACGATGAAGTCGGTGGGTGAGGCCATGAGCCTCGGCCGCAGCTTCGCCGAGGCACTCGGAAAGGTCATGCGGTCGCTGGAGACGAAGGCCGGCGGCTTCTGGGCCGAGCCCAACCGCCCTGACCCGGCGACCGTCGACCTGCCCGCACTGCTCGAGGACATCAAGACCCCGCGCGACGGCCGGTTGTACAAGCTGATGCTCGCCTTCGAGGCCGGCGCGACGATCGAGGACCTCTACGAGGCCACTGCGATCGATCCCTGGTTCCTCGCCGAGATCGGCGGGATCGCCGCGCTCGGAGCGGAGATCCGCGACGCCGACACACTGGACGAGCCGTTGCTGCGCGAGGCCAAGTCCACCGGCTTCTCCGACCGTCAGATCGCCGCTCTGCGTTCGGATTTCGCCGACGAGGCAGCCGTTCGCGCCCACCGGATCGGGCTGGGCGTACGGCCGGTCTACAAGACCGTCGACACCTGCGCGGCCGAGTTCGAGGCGAAGACGCCGTACCACTACTCGAGCTATGAACTCGACCCCGGGGCGACCAGTGAGATCGCGCCCCAGACGGAGCGCCCCAAGGTCCTGATCCTCGGTTCGGGCCCCAACCGCATCGGTCAGGGCATCGAGTTCGACTACTCGTGCGTGCACGCCGCATTGACCCTGTCGGACGCCGGATACGAGACCGTCATGGTCAACTGCAACCCGGAGACGGTGTCCACCGACTACGACACCGCCGACCGTCTCTACTTCGAGCCGCTGACGTTCGAGGACGTCCTCGAGGTCTACCACGCCGAATCGGAGTCGGGCACCGTCGAAGGTGTCATCGTCCAGCTCGGCGGCCAGACGCCGCTCGGTCTCGCGCACCGTCTGGAGGAGGCCGGGGTGCCGATCGTCGGCACCAGCCCGGCGGCCATCGACCTCGCGGAGGATCGCGGCGAGTTCGGCAAGGTGCTGACCGCCGCCGGGCTCCCGGCCCCCGCGTTCGGCACCGCGACGAGCTTCGACGAGGCCCGCGACACCGCTGCCCGGATCGGGTACCCGGTGCTCGTCCGGCCGTCGTACGTCCTCGGTGGACGCGGCATGGAGATCGTCTACGACGAGAAGTCCCTGGAGGATTACATCTCTCGCGCGACCGAGCTGACCCCGGATCATCCGGTACTGGTCGACCGGTTCCTCGAAGACGCGGTGGAGATCGACGTCGACGCCCTCTGCGACGGCGACGAGGTCTACATCGGCGGCGTGATGGAACACATCGAAGAGGCCGGAATCCACTCCGGTGACTCGGCGTGCGCGTTGCCGCCGGTCACTCTCGGCCGCGCCGACCTCGAGATGGTGCGGACCTCGACCGAGGCGCTGGCCAGGGGCATCGGCGTCAAGGGTCTGCTCAACGTCCAGTACGCGCTCAAGGACGACATCCTCTACGTGCTCGAGGCCAATCCGCGTGCGAGCCGGACGGTGCCGTTCGTCTCCAAGGCCACCGCCGTGCCCCTGGCCAAGGCGTGTGCGCGCGTCATGCTCGGCGCGTCGATCGCCGATCTGCGGGAGCAGGGCATCCTGCCCGCCGCCGGCGACGGCGGAGAGGCTCCGGCGACGGCGCCGATCTCGGTGAAGGAAGCGGTGCTGCCGTTCAACCGGTTCCGTCGCCATGACGGCAGCGGGGTCGACAACCTGCTGAGCCCCGAGATGAAGTCGACCGGTGAGGTCATGGGCATCGACGCCGACTTCGGTCGCGCATTCGCCAAGTCGCAGACCGCCGCGTACGGCTCGCTCCCGACCAGCGGCAAGATCTTCGTGTCGGTGGCCAACAAGGACAAGCGGGCGCTGATCTTCCCGGTGAAGCACCTCGCCGACCTGGGGTTCGACATCCTGGCCACCGAGGGGACCGCGGACGTGTTGCGCCGCAACGGGATCAAGTGCGAGACGGTGCGCAAGCACTTCGAGGCCGCCGAGGGGCAGCGCACGATCGTCGACATCATCCGCGCCGGCGAGGTGACGATGGTGATCAACACCCCGTACGGCAACTCGGGGCCCCGCGTCGACGGCTACGAGATCCGGAGCGCCGCGGTGTCGGTGAACATCCCGTGTATCACCACGGTGCAGGGTGCCTCGGCCGCTGTGCAGGGCATCGAGGCCGCGATGACCGGCGACATCGGGGTGCGGTCGCTGCAGGACCGGCACGCCGACCTGGCCGGCCGCTCGTGACGGACGAGTCCGGGTTCGGCGGCCGCTACACGAGGGCGGTCGCCGAGCGCGGGCGTCTGTGCGCCGGGATCGATCCCCACGCCGCGTTGCTCGCGGAGTGGGGCCTGTCGGTGGACATCGACGGACTGTCGGCGTTCGCCGACATCTGCGTCGAGGCGCTGGGTCCGGTGGCCGCCGTCATCAAACCTCAGGTCGCGTTCTTCGAGCCGTTCGGTTCCGCGGGGTTCACGGTACTGGAACGCGTCATCGCGGGCTGCCGCGAGGCGGGCGCCCTCGTCATCGCCGACGCCAAGCGCGGTGACATCGGTTCGACGATGGCCGCCTACGCGCAGGCCTGGTTGTCCGAGTCGTCGCCGCTGTGCGCCGACTCGGTCACCGCGTCTCCCTACCTGGGTTACGAATCCCTGCGCCCTGCACTGGATCTCGCGCGGTCCGGCGAGCGCGGCGTCTTCGTGCTGGCGCGGACGTCGAACCCGGAGGGCGGCGAGCTCCAGCGGGCGCAGGTGGGGGAGCGGACGGTCGCGCAATCGATCGTCGACGCCGCGGCCGCCGAGAACACGGACGGGTCCGCGACCGTCGGTCTGGTCGTCGGGGCGACACGTGAGCACGGGCTCGATCTCGCCGGCCTCCGCGGCCCGATCCTGGCCCCCGGGCTGGGTGCCCAGGGTGCGACGGCCGCCGACCTGCCGATCGTGTTCGACGGGGCCGACCCGGCCTGGGTGCTGCCCGCCAGTTCCCGCGGGGTGCTCCGAGCCGGGCCCGATCCCATCGCCCTGCGCGACGCTTTCGTCCGCACCCGGGACGAGGTCGAGGCCGCGCTGGGCTGAGGTGCGGTCAGGAGTCGCGGGTTCGGGAGACAACCGGCGGTCGCCAGGGCGCAGCCCGCTCCGGCGACTGCCACGACTCGCTCACGACGTTCCGCTGTTCGTTCGCCGAAGAACCGGTGGTGTCACCGTTTGGTCGGGGGACAGCCGCTCGTCGCGCCCCAGAACAGGGTTGCCGTCGGTTTCGATCACCGCGTCGTATCCCCAGCGGATCGTCTGAACGGGGTCCGGTCCGTGGAAGAAGATGTACCAGCCGTCGGAACCGCCACGATCGGGGTCGCTGCTGACGAACCCGGCGAAGCAGATACCGCTGGTTCCGGCGTAGACGTTCACGTCCTCGCTCTGGTTGTGGTCTCCGATTTTGAGAAGTCGGTCCCAACCGTCATGCCGCCAGCCGGCGCTGTGCGCGATGTCGTTGAGGGTCGGTGAGGTGTTCGTCGCGGCAGCGAATCCCTCTGCGGCCCCGATGAATGCCTCAGAAGAGCCCAATGGCTCTGCAGTGCTGTCGAGGTCGAAATGTCGCGTGCATTCGACCTGGGGGTCGTCGCCGACGCGCGGTATCGCGAGACAACCGGTCGTCGCAGCGCAGAGGGATGCCATCGCAAGTGTCAGCAAACAGCGCCAGGGGCGGTGGAGTCTTGAGTTCTTCATCTCAGCGTCCGGGCATCTGAAGCGGTATGTCTGTCTTTAATGCGATACCCGTGCGGTGCTTCTCGACGTTGTCGCTCCACTCGATCTTTCCGTTCGTGTCGAGGACCAGGGTGCGGCCGTCGGCCATCGCTCGGTCCACGAGGTCTGCGAGTTCCTCCGGAGTCGCGTCTGTGTTCTCCGAGGCGATTCGTCGTCCTAGCTCGTTGTTGTAGAGATCCATCGCTTCGCGGTGGGCCGGATTGCCTCCCAGACCCTCATGAGCGGTGGCAAATCGCTCGGTCCAGTCCTTGCCGAACCGATCAGTCATCAGAGCATTCCAGTACGTATGTCGGAAGGCGTCACCGTGTCCGTCGGCTTGCGATCTCTTGGAGTCTCCGGCATTGGGATGTCTTTGCTGTGAAACGGTATCCGCCTTCGACTGGATCTGGAAGAAGTCGTAGACGGCTCGCCAACCCGTCACCGGTACCGCCCCCATCTCGGCGAGCATGGTGACTTCCTCGGGCGTCATGAGGGTGGGCTTGAACGTGGGATCGAACCTGCGGATCGTGTCGAGCAGGTCGCCCGAGGGCCACAGTCGCGCTCCGCCCTTGGAGGCGTCGACCTGATACTCGCGCAGGATCTCGGCGAGCCGGGGATCGGAGTGGTGACCCGCCGCTCCTGCTTTCACGGAGTCGGGGAGTTTCTCGAGTATCCGTCGCAGCCCTTCGGACCCGACCTTGTCGATCTCCTCGATGCGCCGCAGGGAACCGCGGATCTCCTTGGTGAGGTAGCTCTCCAGTGACTCCTTCTGCACGATCTTGACCTGGTAGGCCAACTTCCAGGTCTTCAGCCATTCGAGGTTCGACTTCGTCGAGTAGACCTCCCCGTCACCGGCGACGGCGAGTTCGAACTCCGAGCCGAGTGCCTCGGCCTTCTTCGACCTCACGTTGGCGATCTCGCCTTCCATCGACGCCAAGAGGGAATCGAACTTCCCGGCCAGCGACTCGATCACGGTGGCACTGCGATCGGCAGCGTCCGCGTGCGCGTTCGACGACTCCCGGGCGTCCCGTCCGCCGTCACTGCGCCAGTACTCCAGTGAGCCGTCGAAGGTCGTGGCAGCTGCTCTGGCCGTACCCCTCAAGTCGGCGGATTTCGACGTCAACCGGTCACTGACCGTCCTCGCGCTGCCGAAGTCCCACGCCAGCACCTTCTCGACGGTGTACGCGAATCCATCCGACACCGCTCAGCCTCCCGGCGTCGCCGGTACGGCGGCAGTGGACTCGATCCCGGCTGCGCCATGGCGGTCGGAGTTCTCATAGGACTCAGCGGCCCGCGTGCACAGGTCGGCATAACCCAGGTACCTGTCGGCATGGTGGTCTATCACCTTGTTCAGAGCTTTCGCCGCATCCCTGAGGTTCGCGGCGAGCTCGTTGCCCCCGGCACCACTGGAGGCGTCGACCCCGCCGTCGAGCGGCGCGAGCCTGCATACCGTTCCGTCGACCGCACGCATCTTCTCGCCCAGTTCGCGCACCCGCGCCGGAACCACCTTCATCAACCGCCCCCGATCAGCTACTTCCCCGAAAGTCAGATCATGCTAGCCGCGTGCACCGACGACGGCGGGCAGCTGTCCCCAGGGACGTCGGTAGGCCGCCCGCGACACGCGCGGTGCCTCGGTCCAATCCCAGAATTTCCGGTCACATCACTGGTGTCACACGCGTCTCAGTCGAGGGACGTCCGGGCGGGAGGTCGTTCGCTTTGCTATCGACCAGGTTGTCGCCTGATGTAGCGCTGACCTGCGAAAATTCCGAGAAATACGTAGTCAGCGTGATGGGGGAGGCACTGAATCGGTGCTGTGCTCCCGTGAACGCACACGAGGCCCTACAACATGAGAAAACGCCCCCAAAACGGGGGGTCGCACTCGCAAATGCCTGCTCACGTGGGTACGGTCGCATTCGCCGCCAACATTTTGATGGCGTCGGCCGGGTGCAGACCCGGCTGACAGGCCGGCGATGGCGATCCAGCCGCGGTCGCACGGCAACAGAGCCTCGGACGCCCCCGGGCGAACGATGCAGTCCCACTCGAGAACGAAAGACGGAGGAACCCCGTGGCCCTTCCCCAGTTGACCGATGAGCAGCGCGCCGCTGCGTTGGAGAAGGCAGCTGCCGCTCGTCGCGTCCGCGCGGAGCTCAAGGAGCGCCTCAAGCGCGGTGGCACCGATCTCCAGCAGGTGCTCAAGGATGCCGAGAACGACGAGATCCTGGGCAAGATGAAGGTCTCGGCCCTGCTCGAGGCCCTGCCCAAGGTCGGCAAGGTCAAGGCGCAGGAGATCATGACCGAGCTCGAGATCGCCCCGACCCGCCGCCTGCGCGGTCTCGGCGACCGTCAGCGCAAGGCTCTGCTCGAGAAGTTCAGCTCCTGAGCGTGAGCAACCGAACCGGATACGGCAGCGGAACGAACCCGTGGACGTGGCGGTGAACCACCGCCCGGACCACGAGGGAACCGGACGCACGAGGGGTCGACTGATCGTTTTGGTCGGCCCCTCGGCCGTCGGCAAGTCCACCGTGGTCGCGAAGGTCTGCGCCGCGGTGCCCGATGTCTACTTCAGCGTCTCGGCGACGACCCGGGACCCACGGCCCGGCGAGGTCGACGGCCGCGATTACCACTTCGTGTCCGCGGGCGACTTCGACAAGATGATCGCCGCCGACGAACTCCTGGAATGGGCCGAGATCCACGGCGGGCTGCAGCGTTCGGGCACCCCCATCGCCCCCGTGCTCGCCGCGCTGGAAGCCGGTAAACCGGTTCTGGTCGAGGTCGACCTGGTCGGTGCGCGCAACGTGGTGGCCCGGCTCCCCGAGGCGATCACCGTCTTTCTCGCGCCGCCCAGCTGGGACGAACTTGTCTCCCGCCTGACCGGGCGGGCCACCGAGACGCCCGAGGCGATCGAGCGCCGACTGGCCACCGCGCGCACCGAGATGGCCGCGCAGGACGAGTTCGACCACGTCATCGTGAACAGCGAAGTCGACCGCGCCGTCGATGAGTTGGTATCCTTGCTGGTCGGACCTGAACAGCCGGCCGCATCCGCGACCTGACCGGCCCTTTCCGACACCCAGACCTCGACGCAGGAGTTCGTGTGAGCACCCCGACCAATTTCGACATCACCGAGATCGCCGACGCACCGGCCTACGACACGCCGCTGGGGATCACCAATCCGCCGATCGATGATCTCCTCGACCGCGCGTCGTCGAAGTACGCACTCGTCATCTACGCAGCGAAGCGCGCGCGCCAGATCAACGACTACTACAACCAGCTCGGCGACGGCATCCTCGAGTACGTCGGCCCGCTGGTCGAGCCCGGCCTCCAGGAGAAGCCGCTGTCGATCGCGATGCGCGAGATCCACTCCGACCTGCTCGAGCACACCGAGGGCGAATAGTCGTCGTCGGTGATGACCAACCCGACCGGAACACGGCGCCGCGTCCTGATCGGCGTCGGCGGAGGGATCGCGGCCTACAAGGTCTGCTCGGTGATCCGGCATTTCACCGAGTCCGGCCACGACGTCCGCGTCGTGCCGACCCTGGCGGCGCTGGAGTTCGTCGGCAAGGCGACCTTCGAGGCGCTGAGCGGTAACCCCGTCTCCACGACCGTGTTCGACGACGTCGACGAGGTCGCGCATGTTCGGCTCGGGCAGGGTGCCGACCTCGTGGTCATCGCCCCGGCCACCGCCGATCTCATGGCCCGTGCCGCCCAGGGACGCGCCGATGATCTGCTGACCGCGTCGCTGCTGACCGTTCGATGTCCCGTGCTCTTCGTCCCGGCGATGCACACCGAGATGTGGGAGCACCCCGCCACCCAGGCCAATGTGGCGACGCTACGGTCCCATGGCTCGGTCGTCATGACCCCGGCGTCGGGCCGTCTGACGGGTACCGACTCCGGCCGCGGCCGCCTACCCGACCCGCAGGAGATCGCCCTTGTCGGCGAACTGCTCCTCGACCGGCCCGACGCGCTGCCGTACGACCTCACCGGTGTCCGCGTGCTGATCAGCGCCGGCGGTACCCGGGAGCCGCTCGACCCGGTCCGTTATCTCGGCAACCACAGCTCCGGCAAGCAGGGCTTCGCACTGGCCCGAGCCGCAGCCCAACGCGGGGCGAGCGTCACCGTCGTCGCCGGGTCCACTGCCGACCCGGGAGACCCGGCCGGGGTCACCATCGTGCGGATCTCGACCGCCGAGCAACTCGCCGACGAGATGACCAAGCGCGCCGCCGACGCCGACGTCGTGATCATGGCGGCCGCGGTCGCCGACTTCCGACCGGTCGCGGTCGCCGAGTCGAAGATCAAGAAGGGCGACGAGGGGCCGGCGCCGATCCAGCTCACCACCAATCCCGACATCCTGCGCGGACTCGTCACCGCACGCGACGAGGGCCGTATTCCCGCTGACACCGTGATCGTCGGGTTCGCCGCCGAGACCGGCGACGAGACCGGCGGTGTCCTCGACCACGGCCGCGCCAAGCTCGCCCGCAAGGGCTGCGACCTCCTCGTCGTCAACGCCGTCGGCGACGGCAAGGCCTTCGGGACCGAGGACAACACCGGCTGGTTGCTCGCCGCCAACGGCGACGAGACCGCCTTGCCCTTCGGGTCGAAAACACTCATGTCGAGTCGGATACTTGACGAAGTGCGGCAACTGGTGCCTGATGGTCGAGGAGCTCGACCGACCGATTAGGTTGGAAACATCCCCGGCCAGTCGGACTGGCCGACACCGCCAGCGGCGCGGCGACCATCGACGCGCGTAGATCTCGAGAGGATCTGATGACCACCTCGTCACGCCTGTTCACGAGCGAATCCGTCACCGAGGGACACCCCGACAAGATCTGTGACGCGATCAGCGACTCGATTCTCGACGCCATCCTCACCGACGATCCGAAGGCGCGTGTCGCGGTCGAGACCCTCGTGACCACCGGACAGGTGCACGTCGCCGGCGAGGTCACGACCACCGCCTACGCCGACATCCCCAAGATCGTTCGCGACAAGGTCCTGGAGATCGGGTACGACTCGTCGACCAAGGGCTTCGACGGCGCATCGTGCGGCGTGAACGTCGCCATCGGTGCGCAGTCCCCGGACATCGCGGGTGGCGTCTTCAACTCGCACGAGAGCCGCAGCGGCATCTCGGAGGACGAGATCGACAGCCAGGGTGCCGGCGATCAGGGCCTCATGTTCGGCTACGCCACCAACGAGACCCCGGAACTCATGCCGGTTCCCATCGCGCTGGCTCACCGCCTGTCGCGGCGGCTCACCGAGGTGCGCAAGAACGGCACGCTCCCGTACCTGCGCCCCGACGGCAAGACGCAGGTCACCATCGAATACGACGGCGACACCCCGGTCCGCCTCGACACCGTGGTCCTGTCGACGCAGCATGCCGCCGACATCGACCTCGACAATCTCCTCGCGCCGGACATCAAGAAGCAGGTCGTCGACGCGGTGCTTGCCGAGATCGATCTGCCGACCCTCGACACCACCGACTACCGTCTGCTGGTCAACCCGACCGGCAAGTTCGTCCTCGGCGGTCCGATGGGTGACGCCGGCCTGACCGGCCGCAAGATCATCGTCGACACCTACGGCGGCATGGCCCGTCACGGCGGCGGCGCGTTCTCCGGCAAGGACCCGTCGAAGGTCGACCGCAGCGCGGCCTACGCGATGCGCTGGGTGGCCAAGAACGCCGTGGCCGCGGGACTGGCGAACCGCATCGAGGTCCAGGTCGCCTACGCGATCGGCAAGGCCGCACCGGTCGGCCTGTTCGTCGAGACGTTCGGCACCGAGAAGGTCGATCCGGCTGTCATCGAGCGGGTCATCACCGAGAACTTCGACCTGCGTCCGCTCGCGATCATCCGCGACCTCGACCTGTTGCGCCCGATCTACGCACCGACCGCCGCGTACGGCCACTTCGGTCGTACCGACGTCGACCTGCCGTGGGAGCGGACCGACCGCGCGGAGAAGCTGCGGGCCGCCGCGGGTCTGTAGACCTTCTGCGGAAGTACTCTCACTGACACCCAAAGGAGCACGGGTCCCGGCCGCCGAGCTGCCGGTGGCCCGTGTTCTTCCTGTTCTGGGGCTCGCTCACCTCGACCGTCCCTTCGATTACCTGATCGACGTCGACCAGGACGAGGACGCGCAGCCCGGTGTTCGTGTGCGCGTGCGATTCTCGGGTCGGCTCGTCGACGGCTACCTCCTCGACCGCATCGAGAAGAGCGATCATCCCGGCAAGCTGGGCTGGCTCGACCGGGTCGTGTCCGCCGAGCCGGTACTGACCCGGCAGCTGGCGACGCTGTGCCGCGCGGTGGCCGATCGGTATGCGGGCACGATGGGCGACGTCGTGCGCCTGGCCATACCGCCGCGGCATGCGCGCACCGAGAAGGAGACGACGCCCGACCCGGTTGCTGTCGTCGCATCACCCGAACTCGCCGACTGGCATCGGTATGCCCTGGCCGACTCCTACGTGGAGAACCTGGCCGACGGCCATCCGCGGGCCGTCTGGCAGGCCCTACCGGGGGAGGACTGGCCGCGCCGTCTCGCCGAACTCGCGGCGGCGACACTCGCAGTGGGACGCGGGTGCATCCTCGTCGTGCCCGATCAGCGGGATCTCGATCGGGTGTGGGCCGAGTGTGAGCCATTGATCGGCGACCGTGGGGTCGCGCTGTCCGCCGGACTCGGACCCACCGCGCGCTACCGTCGTTGGCTGGCCGTGCGCCGCGGTGCCGCGCAGCTGGTGATCGGTACCCGAAGCGCGGTGTTCGCGCCGGTCAAGGACCTCGGCCTGGTCGTCGTGTGGGATGACGGCGACGACAGCATGGCCGACCCGCGGGCGCCCTACCCGCATCCCCGCGAGGTGGCGGTGCTGCGGTCGCACCACGAGCGGTGCGGCCTGCTGCTCGGCGGGTTCGCCCGGACCGCCGAGGCGCAGGCGCTGGTGGTCTCGGGCTGGGCCCACGACCTCGTCGCCGACCGCACGACGGTCCGCACCCGCAGCCCCCGTGTCCAGGCCATCTCCGACGACGACCGGCAGATCGCCCGCGACCCCATGGCCCGGTCGGCGCGCATCCCCGAAGTCGCGTTCGACGCGGCGCGGTCGGCGTTCGCCGCCGATCGTCCGGTGATCTTCAGCGTCCCGCGCCGGGGTTACGTGCCGTCGCTCGCATGCACCCGCTGCCGCGAACACGCGCGGTGCCGGGCCTGTCACGGACCGCTGCAGCTCGATGCCGACCAACGGTTGAGCTGCCGATGGTGCGGACGGCCCGAACGGTCCTTCCGTTGCCCGGAGTGCGGCAACACCTCGGTGCGCGCGACGGTGACCGGTGCGCGCCGGACCGCCGAGGAGCTGGGGCGTGCTTTCGCCGGCGTGCCGGTGCTGACCAGCGGCGGCAACACGATCCTCGACGAGATCGAACCCGGCGCACGGCTCGTCGTCGCGACGCCTGGCGCGGAGCCGGTGGCCCCGGGCGGGTACGGCGCCGCGATCGTCGTCGACACCTGGGCCCAGCTCGACCGGGCCGACCTGCGTGCCGAGGAGCATGCGGTCCGGCGGTGGATGGCGCTCGCCGCGATGGTGACCCCGCACGGTGACGGTGGGCGAGTGGTCATCGTCGCCGACTCGGCGCTCGCACCCGTGCAGGCCCTGATCCGTTGGGACCCGGTGGGTTTCGCGTCGATCCAGTTGCAGGAACGCGTGGAACTCGGATTCCCCCCGGCGGTGACGATGGCGTCGGTCGACGGGCCGACCGGGGTGATCACCGACTTCGTCGAGCACCTCGAGTTACCCTCCGATGCCGATGTTCTCGGCCCGGTGCCGTTGCCGCCCGGCGTCCGCCCCCCGGCCGGCAGTGCCGAGTGGGAGGCCGCCGCGGACGACGAGATGGATCGCATCCTGGTGCGGTTGCCGCGCAAGCACGGACGGCTCCTCGCCGAGGCGCTCGTCGCGGGACAGGTGCGCCGCAACACACATCGACAGACCGGGCCGATCCGGGTGCAGATCGACCCGCCTACGATCGGATGAATGCGCATCGTTTTCGCCGGTACCCCCGAGGTCGCCGTGCCGTCGTTGCAGGCCCTCATCGACTCGCCCTCGCATGAGGTGGTCGGGGTCATCACCCGGCCCGACGCCGTGTCAGGCCGCGGCCGCAAGGTGATGCGGTCACCCGTCGGGCAACTCGCCGACGAGCATGCGCTCGAGGTGATCACCCCGCGCCGGTTGTCGGAGCCGGAGGTCGACGACGTGCTCCGGCGCTGGGCTCCCGACTGCGGTGCCGTCGTGGCCTACGGCGGGCTCGTACCGCCCGGACTGCTGGACCTGCCGCGCCACGGTTGGATCAATCTGCACTTCTCGGTGCTGCCCGCCTGGCGCGGTGCCGCTCCGGTCCAGGCCGCGATCGCCGCCGGCGACGAGGTGACCGGGGCCAGCACGTTCCGGCTCGAGAAGGGTCTTGACACCGGTCCGGTCTTCGGGGTGCTGACCGAGACCATCCGACCCACCGACACCAGCGGTGATCTACTCGGGCGTCTCGCCGATGCCGGGTCGGGACTGTTGCTGTCCACGCTCGACGGCCTCGAGGCCGGCGAACTCGCCCCCGAACCGCAGCCCACCACGGGGGTGAGCCACGCGCCTAAGGTCGAGGTCGAAGACGCGCGGATCCGCTGGGAACTGCCGGCACACATCATCGATCGCCTGATTCGCGCCTACACGCCCGCACCCGGACCGTGGACGAGCCTCGACGACGCGCGGATCAAGGTCGGGCCGGTGTCGGTCGCGTCGACCGACGCTCCCGGTCTGCCCGATGCGGTGCGGGACGGCGGCCTGGCGCCCGGTGCACTCGCCGTCACGAAGAAGGCGGTGTTCGTTGGAACCGGTTCGCAGCCGGTGAAACTCGGCACCGTACAGCCGCCGGGGAAGAAGCCCATGCCCGCCGCCGACTGGGCTCGTGGCGCGCGCCTGACCGACGGGACGGTCCTGGGATGAGCGGCAAGTTCCGGCAGAAGGACCTCGATCCCGCGCGCGTGGCCGCCCGCGACACGCTCCGCGCGGTGCGCGAACGCGACGCGTATGCCAACCTCGTCCTGCCGAAGATGCTGCGCGACAGGAAGATCGAGGGACGAGACGCTGCCTTCGCCACCGAGCTGGCCTACGGGGCCGCGCGGGCCCAGGGTCTACTCGACGCGGTGATCTCCTCCGCCGCGAAACGGCCGGTCGCCGACATCGACGGCACGGTTCTCGACGTCCTGCGCCTGGGCACCTATCAGTTGTTGCGGACCAGGGTCGGTGCGCACGCGGCGGTGTCCACGTCGGTCGACCTGGTGCGCGCCGAAAACGGGATGGGACCATCCGGTTTCGTGAATGCGGTGCTGCGCAAAGTGTCGCAGAAGGACGAGGACATGTGGGTGGAGGAGCTCGCCCCCTCGCCCGCGGCCGATCTCGTCGGCTACCTCGCCTTCCAGTACGCGCATCCGCGGTGGATCGCGGAGGTGTTCCGAGATGCGCTCGGAGGCTCGGCGGGACAACTGCAGGCGGCGCTGGCCGCCGATGACGAGCGACCGCCGGTCCACCTCGTGGCGCGTCCCGGGCTCATCACCGCCGAAGAACTCGCTCTCACCAGCGAGGGCGAGGTCGGCGACTACTCCCCGTACTGCGTGTACCTCCCGGGCGGCGATCCCGGCGACGTCGCCGCGATCCGTGAGGGGTACGCGGGTGTCCAGGACGAGGGCAGTCAGCTGATCGCCCGTGCGGTGACCGTGGCCGAGGTCGCCGACGACGGTGGGCGGTGGCTCGACATGTGCGCCGGCCCCGGCGGGAAGGCCGCATTGATCGGTTCGCTCGCCGAGATCGACGGTGCCCGACTCGATGCGGTCGAGGTGTCCGAGCATCGCGCCGGCCTGATCCGCAAGGTCGTCTCCGACCTCCCGGTCAGCATCCATGTCGCCGACGCCCGGTCGAGTGGGCTCGACCCCGGTTGCGACCGCATCCTGCTCGACGCTCCGTGCTCGGGCCTGGGCTCGCTTCGCCGACGACCCGAATCCCGCTGGCGCCGGACCAATGCCGACGTCGACGAACTCGTCGTCCTGCAGAAGGAGCTCCTCGCCGAAGCGCTGCGTCTCGTGAAACCCGGTGGCATCGTGGTCTATTCGACATGTTCGCCGCACCCGGCCGAGACGACGGCGGTGGTGGCCGACGTCCTGGCGTCGACGGACGGTGTGCGCCAACTCGACGCCCGCCCGTTGGTGACGGTGGGCAAGCTCGGCCCGGACCTGTTGGGCGACGGACCCCACGTTCAACTCTGGCCGCATGTCCACGGCACCGACGCCATGTTCCTGGCGGCGTTGACGCGGGACTAGTTCCGGGTCAGGACGTTCTGCTTTGCACGAGGGTGGCGAGCGCAGCGGTGACCGAACCCCAGCCGTCGTAGAACCCGAGCTCCTCATGGCGGTCACGATCGGACGGACTCCGATGGCGCACGACGACGCTGTACTCGGTTCCGTCTGCGTGCTCGGCCAGAGAGATCTCGGCGGTCATGGGGACCGGAGCCGGCTCGGCAGGGCGCCACGAACTGTCGACGGCATTCGTGAACACCAGGCGCTCGTGGAGATCGACGACGAGGAAGACGGCATCCATGTGTGGGACGAAAGTGGTTCCGTCGTCGCTCATCCGGGTCACGAGCCCACCGCCCGGTTCGGGTTCGAGGCGGTCGACGCGGGTGACGGTCGGAGCCGGCGTCCACCACTTGGCGAATTTCTCCGGCTGGGTCCACGCCTCCCAGATGCGCTGTCGCGGAGCACCGATCACCCGGTGCAGGGTCAGGTCGAGTTCTGGGTCGATCATGGTGTCTCCTCGGTGTCGGTCACGAAGTCTTCGAGACGGTCGGTGCGTTCGGTCCACACGGTGCGCTGATGTTCGAGCCACGTCGACAGACGGCGCATACGGCGCCTGTCGAGGGTGCACATCCGCGTGCGTCCGACCTTCTTGGTCAAGACGAGCCCGCTGTCCTCGAGCACGCGGAGATGCTTCATGAACGACGGCAGGGTGATGGGGAAGGGGTCGGCGAGTTCGCCGACGCTGGCCGGCCCACGCCCCAGGCGTTCGACGACGGCGCGGCGCGTCGGATCCGACAGAGCGCCGAAGATCTCGTCGAGTGCGACCGAACTGTGTGCCATAAGGCTAAGTGTTGCAGGTCCCATCGCTTAACTCAACGGCTAAGTGAAAATCTGGCGTCGGCCTTGTGGAAAGTACATCGCCAAGTGCTGCTTTTGAGATACTATCGAATGTATGTACGAGGACTCTTCGGGCGCAACTGGCCTCTTGGCTACCGAGCATCTACGGTCCATCGTGGGTGGGCTGTCGGCAATGCCGGTGGGTCTCGAGGAGGCGGAGTCGGTGGATCGGCTCACTCTTCTCGAGGAGATCAAGTCGGCATGCACGGCGGCCCAGGTGCGTGAGACCGCGAATCTCGACGCGTTGCGCGCAGCCGACGAAGCCGCACGGAACGTACCGGAGCGCCGGCGCGGTCGCGGACTCGCCGCCGAGATCGGTCTGGCGCGCAAGGTCTCGCCCCGAAAGGGAAGCCAGTGCCTCGGATTCGCCCGCGCCCTGGCGCACGAGATGCCCCATACGATGGCGGCACTGACTTCCGGTGTGCTCACCGAGTGGCGGGCCACGATCCTGGTACGCGAAACCGCTTATCTGACACGTGAAGCGCGTGAGGAGATCGACCGCCGGATCTGCGCCGATCCCGCAGCGCTGGTGGGGGTGTCCGACCGCGAGATCGAGGCATCGGCCAAGCGCCACGCGTACGAGCTGAATTCCGAAGCGGTGGTGGCACGTAAATCGAAGGCCGAGAAGGACCGCCGCGTCAGCGTGCGACCCGCGCCGGATCTGATGACGCAACTGTCGGTGCTGCTGCCGATGGCGGACGGGATCGCGGTGTACGCCGCGTTGAAGAAGCACGCCGACTCAGTGGTCGGACAGGACGACCGAAATCATGCACAGGTCATGACCGACACCCTGGTCGAACGTGTCACCGGACGCGCTGTCGCAGAGCCGACACCGATCGCGCTCAATGTCGTTCTGTCCGACCGGTCCTTGTTCGGCCTAGACGATTCGGCCGCCGACGTCCACGGATACGGACCGATCCCGGCGACGGTCGCGCGGCTGCTGGTGGCCGATTCGGTGTCGCCCGAGGGGGAGACCGCCTCGACGATGCGGAAGTTGTACGCGAGACCGTCCGATGGCGCGCTGGTGGCGATGGAGTCACGGGCACGAGCTTTCCCAACCGCTCTCGCCCAGTTCATCCGGATGCGTGACCAACGGTGCCGGACTCCCTACTGCGGTGCACCGATCGTCGAGATCGACCACGCCACACCGCATCGGCGCCACGGCCCGACGAGCGCGGTCAACGCTGATGGAACCTGCGTCCTGCACAACCGCGCCAAGGAGGCCCGCGGTTGGTTCTACGACGTGAAGATGGTGGACGGCGTCCGTGTCATCGACGTGATCACCCCGACCGCGCGACGACACCGCAGTGTCGCTCCACCCGCTATCGGGCATCAACCGCCAGGACGCAGCGGCGTCGAAACCAGCCTGATCCAGATACTCGCGGCGTCGTGATTGTGGATGGCGAACGCGCAGTCCGGTGATGCTGTACTAGGTTGTTCGTCGTGGCGGTCCGCCACGTCGTTGTCGGTGCAAACTCGGGGGTTTGTATGGCTGAGCGGTTCGGTGTCGAGGAGCTGGGTGTCATCACCGGCGTGGGCGATGCGCTCGCTCGATGCTCGTCGGAGACACGGGCTCTGTGGACCGGAAAGTCCGCCTTCGACGATGCGTCGGGGGCGATGCCGGCATCGGCCATCGGTGCGGCGTGCGCCGGGAAAGACGACACCGTCCGCTCACTGCTGGGCCGCGCGGCGGCGAGGATGGACCAGGTGTCGCAGACCTGCTACCAGGCCGCCGGCGACGTCGCTTATACCGAGGAGTCCCTGGCCAGCGGCTTCCGTGCCATCAGCGAGTTTTGATGTCGCGTCCGTCGCGTTCCGTCGTCAACGGCTGGGACCTGATGTCTTTGGATGCGGTCGCGACTGCGCTCGACGCGGCCGTGGATGACCTGAGGGATCTCACCCAGAGGATGGCCGAAGCGCCGATGAAAGCGGGTGACTCCAAAGGGTGGGTGGGGGACTCCCAACGCGGTTGCGAGACTCGCACCGACTCCGATCGGACCGAGATCAACAAACTGGGGTCCGACCTCACCCGCGCCGCCACTGTCCTGCGGGATACGTCATCTGCAATCAGTCCGAATCGCACCACCGCGCTGATCCGAGCGCTCGGACTGGAACGGGACGAGTTCAGCGTCGGCGACGATTGGACGGTACGAGACACCCGAGACTATGCGGCCGAGCTCACGGGCGTGGAGGCGGGAAGTGCGACCGAGCGCTCGATTCTCGACGCTCAGGCCGCCCGGGCGGAGGAGGCCAAGACGGCGACCCTCTTGTTGCAATCCCTGGCCGATCAGATGGGCGAGGACGATCGCAACGGGGCGAGAGTTCTCGCGGCAGCCTTTGGCGATGCCGAAGGTAATGCGCCACTCGCGTCGAGCTACTCGCCGGGCCAGGCGAGCATCGATGTCCAGGCCATCATGAGTGGTAGTGCCACGAAGGAGCAGCGGGATCGGTTCTTCCGAGCCACCAGCCTGACCGCGGAACAGCGGGCCGCGTTGGCCCGAGGGGACTTCGCGGAGATTTCGAAGGAGCAGTTCGATTACCTGAAAGCGATCTACACACCGAGTTGGGGTGGTGGACCCGAAGGACAGCCGCTATCTCTTGATGCCCTGAAGTCGTTCGGCGACAGATACATCGGCGCAGAGCGAGAGAACCTGAAACGAGGTCTCGGCGACGGCGTCTATCTGTTGGGGAACCCGAACTTGCGGACCAGACAGACCGATTCGAATTCGATCGCCGAGGTCTTGGGAACAAATTCGCCAGTCGTGGCAGGAGGATTGAACCAACTCCCGGCGCCGATACGGGACCTTCTGAGCGGTCCGGCAGCGTCGAAGGCGAGCATCTCCAACGATCCGTCTGGCGTAGACGGTAGCCGGATGATCGAGGTCACCCGGCTCGGCTCTGTTGACGACTTCAACGACCTCATGGACGTCTTGGAACACCGGTCAGAGGACTCGGGTCTCGCCTCGTACGGGTTGCAATCTGTTCAGCTGGGCAGCGATGTCGACAGGGCTCTCATCGCGCGCGCCGGTGAAATCGCGGCGGGCGACGAGAATGAGCGTCTCGTCTCGAAGCAGGACGGCACCATAGCCGACTCGTCCGTGGAATCCCTGTTGAACCGAATGCTCGGAGTTGCAGGGTCGGACCATATCGCTGTCCACGACGCGGTAATGTCGGCAACCGGCAATCCGTCTGACAACTCGATGCCGAAGACGTTCGACCTCGACGGCAACGACCGATCATTCAAGGACACGGAAGCGCTCAAACACCTCCTGACCTTCGACTGGACAGACGGCGCGGGTAAGCATGCTGACGGGATCAACAAGCTGTTCGACTGGATGCCGGGTGCTGCCTACGCCCCTGAAGGCAGCTCCCCGGAGGCAGTGCTCGAAAGCGAACGAGCCGGCAACATCTCGACGGCGCTCGCGCAGTACTTCGGCGACAACAAAGATGCGCTGATCGACATCGGAGATCGGAAGATGGCCTTGGGTGAACTCAACCCTGAGCTCACTCGCTCGCTGGCCTCGGCGATCGGCTCACATACTGCTGTCCTGGCAGGCGCAGATCCAGAGCTGTTTCATACGCACGGTGTATCGAAAATTGACGAAAGCGACTTGAAGTCGACCTTCGAAGTACTGAATTCGGATGCCGCCGCTGGGAGAATCGTCAACTCCTTGACCGCCTTGCAGGTCGATGTGATGCAACAGGAGTTCGGAAAGAACCCGCACGACTACGGGCTCGGTGAAGTCACCGGACGCCTCGAAGGAGCAATGATCGGCGGATTGGACGCGCACATCGAGGAAACAAAAATCGACGGCAGGCACCTGGCCGCCCACGACGCGGCGGTCGCCGGCGCCATGTTCGACAGCGCCAAAGCGCTTCTCACGGCCGTCCCGGGTCTAGATCCAGCTGTCAAAGTGCTCATCGACACCGCGGCGCCACAGGTGAAGCTGGATCTGTCCGGGTTACCGACCGATCCGGACACGATCAAGACCGACCCAGAGATCCAGCAGCTACGCAACGACATGTTCGACGACGGGATCAATCCCAACGCGAAGTACGTGCAGATCCTCACGGGATACTTCGAGACCCACCCGGAACTCGCCGATGACCCTGGCTTTCGGGATCTGTTCATGGGGAACAAAGACGCTGATTTCGCCGAGATGAAGCGCACCGGTGTGATGGCGAACGTCACTGACGAGAGCGAAGCTGCTTCGTTCATCCAACAAAAGATGAAAGTCGACATCAGTCTTTTCGCTGATCGCCACAACGAAAACTTGGAAGATGCTTACAAGCGTTAGAGGCGGCGTCGGACGATCGCCGGAGTGGCTCCCGGCTGTCACCGTCGCGGCGATGCTTGTTGCGGCACTGCTTGTTGCTGGTTGTGGTGTGACACCGTCGCCTTCCGAGCAACCAACGAGCAGTTCGTCGGCCCGCCATGGAAAAGGTCTACCGCCTGACTTGGATATGTCGTTCCGCTGGATTCCGACGAATGTGCTGAACCTCGCCAGTGCCGACGGGACATTTGTTCGCGCGTACACCGAGTCATTCGAACTTGCCTTTGAAGGGCAGTCGATGGAATGGGGATATCCCGGTTTTGCGGCGGCATCGCCACCAGACACCGATGAGCGAATTCGTCTGGTGGCGAGCAACAGTCAGACAAGTAGAGTAGTCAATACGCTCTTTCTATCTCCCCTTAGGCGCGAGGACACAGCTAACCGAACTCGGTTGACGATATGCCGTAGCGAGCTACTGTCGATCGAACAACGATCGGATGCTGGCGTTGAGTGGCGCAACATCGGAAAACGTTGGTCATTCCCGATCACGATCGATTTTGTGCGCTCTGGACGGCAGATGCCACCCGTAGATCAGCACGGCGCTCAGGTCACACCATCCACCACAATGTTCGGCAGCTGGAAAGTGTCATACTTTGACCGCTTGGGGGTCGGTTCAGAGAACCGCGCCGATATCGTCGCGTGCAACGCATTACCCCCGAACCCCGAGCTTCCGAGAGTCGGGGTCGAGACAGGACCCGAGCCGTGGCCGGTATTGCCGCCGTCTCCGGGCTGGCCGGCAAACGGTCTCTGAGACTCCGGCACGCTTTCGTCCGTAGCGGAAGCCGCGCCCTACACTTGTCGACCATGTGCACCGCCGGTACCGCGCCCATGATCGCCCCGTCCATCCTCTCCGCGGACTTCGCGAACCTCGCGGCCGAGGCCGCTGCGGTGGCGCAGCCGGGGGAGACCCGCGCCGACTGGTTGCACGTCGACGTGATGGACGCGCACTTCGTGCCGAACCTGACCCTGGGGCTCCCGATCGTCGAGAGCCTGTTGAAGGCCACCGACATCCCGCTCGACTGCCATCTGATGATCGAGAACCCGGAGCGGTGGGCACCGCCATACGCCGAGGCCGGAGCACACAACGTCACCTTCCATGCCGAGGCCACCGAGAACCCGATCGGCGTCGCCCGTGACATCCGCGCCGCCGGGGCCAAGGCCGGGCTGTCGATCAAACCAGGTACGGCGCTCGAGCCGTACCTGGAGATCCTGCGCGACTTCGACACCTTGCTGATCATGAGCGTCGAACCGGGCTTCGGCGGTCAGAAGTTCATCCCCGAGGTCCTCGACAAGGCCCGCGCCATCCGGAAGTTCATCGACGCCGAAGACCTGCGGCTCCTCGTCGAGATCGACGGCGGCATCAACGCCGACACCATCGAGGAGGCCGCCGAGGCCGGCATCGACTGCTTCGTCGCCGGATCTGCTGTCTACGGCGCGGACGATCCCGGACAGGCCGTCGCCGCACTCCGCGAGTCGGCCGCCGCCGCACGGGCACAGACCCAGGCCTGACCCGGTGGACATCGCCGCCGCCATGGAACGCGCCATCAGCGCGTCCCGGGAGGCGATGGGGATCAGCTCACCGAACCCGCCCGTCGGCGCGATCATCCTCGCCGCCGACGGCACCGTCGCCGGCATCGGCGCGACCCAACCCCCCGGCGGGCCGCACGCCGAGGTCATGGCGCTCCGAGCCGCGGGCGAGGCCGCGCGAGGCGGCACCGCGATCGTCACCCTCGAACCGTGCAACCACACCGGCCGCACCGGCCCGTGCGCGCAGGCACTCATCGAGGCCGGGATCGCCGAAGTCCAGTTCGCGGTGAGCGACCCGAATCCCGTCGCCGCCGGCGGTGCCGAGACGCTTCGGGCCGCGGGGGTCCGGGTGACCGGGGGAGTATCCGCCGGCGCCGTCGAGGACGGGCCGCTGCGGCCATGGCTCACCCGCCAGCGTCTCGGTCGTCCGCATGTCACCGCGAAGATCGCGTCGGGAATCGACGGCCGGATCGCGGCGCCCGACGGCACCAGTCAGTGGATCACCGGTGCCCAGGCCCGCGAACACGCGCACTCACAGCGTGCCCGGATCGACGCCATGGTGATCGGCACCGGCACCGCGCTGGCCGACAACCCCACTCTCACCGCGCGCACCGCCGACGGCGCGCTCCATCCGCACCAACCCGCTCGCGTCGTCCTCGGTCATCGCGGCATCCCGGCCGACGCCCGGCTCCGGGATCCGGCCGGCGGGCCGCTGGTCCGCGTCGAATCCCACGACCCCGCCGACGTCCTCGCCGCGCTGCCCGACGCGCTGTGGGTGCTGGTCGAAGGCGGGCCACACATCCTGGGGGCGTTCTTCGCGGCGGGCCTCGTCGACGAGGTGCACGCCTACGTCGCCCCGCTGGTGCTGGGTGCCGGTCGCAGTTCGGTCGAGATCCCGGGCGTGACCACCCTCGACGACGGCCAGCGGTTCAGCACGAGATCGGTGACCCGACTCGGGGAGGACGTCCTCGTCACACTGTCGCGGCCGTCGACCACCCCGCGCGACAGCTGAGCGAGACGACATGCCCGCGACGCATTTCGCTCACCGGAATCGCAATGCGACTGACATCCCCGACCGTGCTAGCGTCGATGTCACCAGTTCTCGGGGCGGGGTGGAAATCCCCACCGGCGGTGATGAGGGTGCGGTGGATCCGCATCGTCCAGCCCGCGAGCGCCTGCCACCAGGCAGGGACAGCAGATTCGGTGCGAATCCGAAGCCGACGGTCATAGTCCGGATGCGAGAGAACAGGCGACACGAGGCCGCCCTGTCTGCTCCGAGCGAGCAGGAGGAGTGCGTGTTCACCGGAATCGTGGAAGAACTCGGCGTCATCGCCGACCGCGAGGATCTCTCCGATGCCGCCCGATTCACCGTCCGCGGGCCCGTGGTCACCGCCGACGCCGGTCACGGCGACTCCATCGCCGTCAACGGCGTGTGTCTGACGGTCGTCGACCTCCGTCCCGGTGAGTTCACCGTCGACGTGATGGGCGAGACGCTGCGCCGCAGTTCGCTATCCGACCTCGCCGCCGGGAGCACCGTCAACCTCGAACGCGCCATGCCCGCGAACGGCCGCTTCGGCGGCCACATCGTGCAGGGGCACGTCGACGGCACCGGGACGATCGCCGCGGTGAGCCCGTCGGAGAACTGGACGGTCGTACGGATCGCCGTGCCCGCGGCGCTCACCCGGTATCTCGTCGAGAAGGGTTCCATCACCGTGGACGGGGTGTCCCTCACCGTGTCCGCGGTCGGCGGGTCCGGCGACGACTCCTGGTTCGAGATCTCCCTGATCCCGACGACCCTCAACGAGACCAACTTCGGCGCCGCCCGACCCGGCACCGTGGTCAACCTCGAAGTCGATGTCATCGCGAAATACGTCGAGCGCCTTCACCTGGGTTCGGACACGACTGGTACTCCTGATGTAGCGGGGGCGAAATGAGCACAACGAGTGAGGTTCTGATGAGCGAGTCACCGCGCGAGGGGAACGACGCGACGGCAACCGAGGGTGGCGGCGCCGTCGCCTTCGACACGATCGAGCGCGCCATCGCCGACATCGCCGCCGGCAAGGCGGTCGTCGTGGTCGACGACGAGGATCGTGAGAACGAGGGCGACCTGATCTTCGCGGCGGAGAAGGCGACCCCCGAACTGGTGGCGTTCATGGTGCGCTACACCTCCGGCTACCTGTGTGTCCCGCTCGACGGCGACGCCTGCGACCGGCTCGGCCTGCCGCCGATGTACTCGATGAACCAGGACAAGCACGGCACCGCCTACACCGTGACCGTCGATGCCCGTGAAGGCATCGGTACCGGCATCAGCGCCGCCGACCGCGCCACCACCATGCGTCTGCTGGCCGACCCCGACGCCGCGGCCGCCGACTTCACCCGGCCCGGCCATGTCGTGCCGCTGCGAGCCAAGGAGGGCGGCGTGCTGCGTCGTCCCGGGCACACCGAGGCCGCGGTCGACCTCGCCCGCCTGGCCGACCTCGCCCCGGCCGGCGTGATCTGCGAGATCGTCAGCCAAAAGGACGTCGGCTCGATGGCGCAGACCGACGAGCTGCGTGTGTTCGCCGACGAGCACGACCTCGCACTGATCTCGATCGCCGACCTCATCGCGTGGCGCCGCCGTCACGAGAAGCACGTGGTCCGCGTCGCCGACGCCCGGATTCCCACCCGGCACGGCGACTTCCGTGCCGTCGGCTACTCCAGCGTCTACGACGACGTCGAACACGTCGCGCTCGTCAAGGGAGACGTCACCGGCGAGGACGGCGAGGGCCACGACGTCCTGGTCCGGGTGCACTCGGAGTGCCTGACGGGCGACGTCTTCGGATCGCTGCGCTGCGACTGCGGCCCGCAGTTGGACGCCGCGATGGAGATGGTGGCCGACGAGGGCCGCGGGATCATCCTGTACATGCGCGGGCACGAGGGTCGCGGGATCGGGCTGTTGCACAAACTGCAGGCCTACCAGCTGCAGGACGCGGGGTCCGACACCGTCGACGCCAACCTGGAACTGGGCCTGCCCGCCGATTCGCGGGACTACGGACTCGGTGCCCAGATCCTCGTCGACCTCGGCGTACGGTCGATGCGTCTGCTGACCAACAACCCCGCCAAGCGCGTGGGGCTCGACGGATACGGTCTGCACATCGTCGACCGGGTCCCGATGCCGGTGCGCGCCAACGCCGAGAACCTGCGGTACCTGCGTACCAAGCGCGACCGGATGGGCCACGATCTGATCGGGCTCGACGATCACGTCCAGCCCACCGACGGCGCGTCCGAAGGAGCACCTGCATGAGCGGCCACGGAGAGCCGACCCTCGAACTCGCCGACGCCGGCTCGCTGCGCCTGGCGATCGTCTCGTCGCAGTGGCACGAGGTCGTCTGCGGCGCGCTACTCGACGGCGCCATCCGGGCCGCGCGCGACAACGGCGTCGTCGACCCGACCATCGTGCAGGTGGCCGGCGCCATCGAGCTGCCCGTCATCGTGCAGGCACTGGCGCGGACGCACGACGCGGTCGTCGCGCTGGGCGTCGTGATCAAGGGTGAGACACCGCATTTCGAGTATGTGTGTGACGCGGTGACCGCCGGCCTGACACGGGTGTCGCTCGACGAGTCGACCCCGGTCGGCAACGGAGTCCTGACCGTGCTCACCGAGGACCAGGCGATCGCACGGGCCGGACTCCCGGGCTCGACGGAGGACAAGGGCGCCCAGGCGACGGTCGCCGCGCTGGCGTCGGCGCTGACCCTGCGCGCGCTCGCGCGTGGCGAAACCCTCCCGGTGGCGGTCGGAGGAGCATCGGCGTGAGTCCCGCGGACACCCCGCCGACCGACTCCGCCGGCTGGGACCTGGTCTACCGGCCCCGCAACCTACCGCGATGGGCCATCGCCGCCGCGGTCGTGGTGATGGCCATCCACATCACGTTCGGTCTGCTGCTCACGATCGACGACGTCGGAGTCCGCAATCTCGGCGGTTCCGACCAGATCGCGATCATCCTCATCGGCGTGCTCATCTCGGCAGCCATCCTGCTGTTCACCCGCCCGCGACTGCGCGTCGGAGCCGCCGGCGTCGAGGTGCGCAACCTGGTGTCGGCGCGGCTCTTCGAATGGGACCGTGTTCTCGGTCTCACCTACCCGGAGCAGGGTTTCGGGGCGTGGCTGCTCTTCCCGGCCGACGAACACATCACCGTCCTGGCGGTTCAGGCCGGTGACGGTCAGCGCGCCATCGACGCGATGGGTCGATTCCGCGAGCTCGAGGAGCGCTACCGCGGGACTGTCCGGCCCGGACACTAGCCTGGAACACGTGGCCGACCCGACTACCTACCGACCCGCCCCGGGGTCCATCCCGACCGATCCCGGGGTGTACAAGTTCCGCGACGAGCATCGTCGTGTCATCTACGTGGGTAAGGCCAAGAACCTCCGGTCGAGGCTGACGTCGTACTTCGCCGACAGCGCCTCGCTGCACCCCCGCACCCGTCAGATGGTGACGACGGCCGCTTCCGTCGAGTGGACGGTGGTCGGCACCGAGGTCGAGGCGCTGCAGCTCGAATACAACTGGATCAAGGAATTCGACCCGCGCTTCAACGTCCGCTACCGCGACGACAAGAGCTACCCGATGCTCGCGGTCACCCTGAACGAGGAGTATCCGCGCCTCTTCGTGTATCGGGGTCCGCGCCGGCGCGGCGTGCGCTACTTCGGTCCGTACGCTCACGCGTGGGCGATCCGCGAGACGGTCGACCTGCTGACCCGGGTCTTCCCGGCCCGGACCTGCTCGGCCGGAGTGTTCAAACGGCACCGGCAGATCGACCGCCCGTGTCTGCTCGGCTACATCGACAAGTGCTCCGCCCCCTGCGTGGGGCGGGTGGACGCCGAGGAACACCGGGAGATCGTCGAGGACTTCTGCGATTTCCTCGCCGGCCGCACCGACCTGATGATCCGCAAGATGGAACGGGACATGAACGTCGCGGCCGAGGAGCTCGACTTCGAGCGTGCCGCACGGTTGCGTGACGACATCGGTGCGATGCGACGCGCCATGGAGAAGCAGGCGGTCGTGCTCGGCGACGGCACCACCGCCGACGTGATCGCGCTCGCCGGTGATCAGCTCGAGGTGTCGGTCCAGGTGTTCCACGTCCGCGACGGACGGGTGCGCGGCCAGCGCGGATGGGTGGTCGAGCGCAGCGACAACGGCACCGACGGCGATGTGGTGGGGGAGTTCATCACCCAGTTCTACGGCGCCCAGGTCGATTTCGACGCCACCGTCGACGTCGGGACCGATCGGGCACACGGGGAGTCCATACCCCGTGAGGTGCTGGTGCCAGAGTTGCCGTCCGACGCCGAGGAGCTCGAGGAGTGGCTGTCCGGTCTCCGCGGCAGCCGGGTGCGGTTGCGGGTGCCCCAGCGCGGCGACAAGAAGGCGCTGTTCGAGACCGTCGCCCGCAATGCCGGCGAAGCCCTGGCGCAGCACAAACTCCGACGCGCGGGCGATCTCACGACCCGATCGGCGGCGCTCACCGAACTGCAGGAGTCGCTACTGCTCGATCAGGCGCCGCTGCGCATCGAGTGCGTCGACATCTCGCACGTGCAGGGCACCGATGTGGTCGCCTCCCTCGTGGTCTTCGAAGACGGTCTGCCGCGTAAGTCCGACTATCGGCACTACTCGATCCGGCACGCCGCCGGCGAGGGCCGATCCGACGACGTCGCGTCCATCGCCGAGGTCACCCGACGCCGGTTCCTGCGCCACCGCACCGACCGCGATGCGCCGCCACCGGTGTCCGGCGAGATCAGCGCGGCGGCCGACACAGCGGCGCAACCGCGAAAGTTCGCCTACCCGCCGAACCTCTTCGTCGTCGACGGCGGTGCGCCCCAGGTGCACGCCGCCGCGGCGGTCCTCGACGAACTCGGCATCACCGACGTCTCGGTGATCGGGCTCGCCAAACGCCTCGAGGAGGTGTGGGTGCCCGGCGACGACGACCCGATGATCCTGCCGCGCAACAGCCAGGCACTGTTCCTGCTGCAACGGGTGCGCGACGAGGCCCATCGGTTCGCCATCACGTTCCACCGCAGCAAGCGCAGCAAGCGCATGACCGAGTCGGTGCTCGACGGGGTCCCCGGCCTCGGCCGAACCCGCCGCACCGCGCTGGTGACCCACTTCGGTTCGGTTGCGCGCCTGCGCGAGGCATCGTTGGATGAGATATCCCAGGTGCCCGGGATCGGCCTCACCACGGCGCGTGCGGTCCAGACCGCGCTCTCCGGCGAGGTGGCGGCGCCCGACCAGACCCCGAACCCGGCCCCGATCCCGGAGCGGGCCGAGAAGGAGATGACGGTGGCGACCGGTGACGCGGGACGAGGTGCCGATGAGTGACCACACCGAAGTGCAGAGCGCGGCGATCGCCGAGGCGAACGACACCGACTTCACCGTCCTGTTCGTGACGGGGATGTCCGGCGCGGGACGCTCCACCGCGGCGAACGTGCTCGAGGACGACGGCTGGTACGTCGCCGACAACGTGCCTCCCTCGCTGATCTCGACGATGGTCGGGATGGTCCGCGAAGACGATCCGGCGATCACCCGGCTCGCCATGGTCTTGCGCGCGTCCGACGCCAACCTGGCCCATCAGCTCGAACAGCTGCGGGACCGTCTCGAAGAGTCCGGGATCCGGACCCGGCTCCTCTACCTCGACGCCAGCGACCAGGTGCTGGTTCGCCGTTTCGAGCAGGTTCGTCGCCGACATCCGTTGCAGGGCAAGGAAACCCTCGTCGAGGGGATCGCCCGCGAACGGGCGATCCTCGCCCCGATCAAGAACGTGGCCGATCTGGTGGTGGAGACGTCGGCGCTGACCGCGGCCAAGCTGCGCGCGATCGTCGAGGGCGTCGCGCCGGGCGACACCGAACCGCGGCTGTCGATCGCGGTGCAGTCGTTCGGCTTCAAGTACGGTCTGCCCATCGATTCCGATCTCGTCGCCGACGTCCGCTTCCTGCCCAATCCGCACTGGATCGACGAACTGCGCGATCACAACGGCCGGGAGGCGCCGGTCCGCGACTATGTCCTCGGCCAACCGGACGCCGACGGATTCCTCGACCTCTACACCGGCCTGGTCTCGATCGTCGGCCGCGGTTACCTGCGGGAAGGCAAGCGCTACATGACCATCAGCGTCGGCTGCACCGGCGGCAAGCACCGCAGTGTCGCCATCGCCGAGGAACTGTCGGCTCGGTTGCGCCGCGCCGTCGACGACGCCGGCCACGCGTCCTATGACGTCCGGGTCATGCATCGTGATCTGGGGCGCGAATGAGTTCCCGGGAGCCCCGGATCGTCGCGCTCGGCGGCGGTCACGGCCTGTACGCGACGCTGACCGCGATGCGCTATCTGAGCGCCGACATCACCGCGGTGGTCACCGTCGCCGACGACGGGGGGTCGTCGGGACGGTTGCGCGCCGAACTCGGACTCATCCCGCCCGGCGACCTGCGAATGGCGCTCGCCGCCTTGATGAGTACGCCCGACGGGTTGCCGGACGCACAGGCCGCCGACGGCCCGGCGGCCCGCCGCCGGCACGAACTGTGGGCCGAGGTGCTCCAGCACCGCTTCGGCGGCCGTGGGGCGCTCGCCGGGCATCCGATCGGCAATCTGCTTCTCGCCGGACTCACCGAGGTGCTCGGCGACACCGTGGGGGCCCTCGCCGAGTTGCGGGAGATCTTCGGCATCACGGGGCACGTGCTGCCGATGTCGACCGTGCCCCTCGACATCGAGGCCGACGTCTCGGGACTCGAGGCCGATCCACGCATCAGTCGCGAGATCCGGGGACAGGTCGCGGTGGCCACCACGCCCGGCAAGGTGCGCCGCGTCCGGCTGTTGCCCGGCGACCCACCGGCCTGCGAATCGGCGCTGACCGCAATAGAATCGGCCGACCTGCTGATGCTGGGGCCGGGCTCCTGGTTCTCGAGCGTGATCCCGCACGTGCTCGTCCCCGAACAGTTGAAGGCCTTGCAGCGCAGCAGCGCTCGCAAGGTCCTCGTGGTCAATCTGGCCCCCGAGCCGGGGGAGACCCCGGGGTTCTCGGTCGAGCGCCACCTCCACGTCCTGCACGCCCATGCGAACACCTTCCGCGTCGACCACGTCCTCGTGGACGCGTCGTCGGTGCCCGCCGGGCGAGAACGCGATCACCTCGTGCGTGCGGCCGGATTGTTCGGCGCGGAGCTGAATGTCGGAGACGTCGCGGTGCCGGGCCGGCAGGTCCATGACCCGGCGAAAGTCGCCGCCGTGGTGAACGAACTGTGCGAAGGTGAACTGACCCGTTACTCTGACCGAGCGGACGCCTGATTCGGGCGATGTCTCCGCGATTTCACTCGAGGGACGTGTGGTCTGTTGACAGGAGGACAGGTACCGGTGGCGATGACGGCGGCGGTGAAGGACGAACTCAGTCGCCTGTCGGTGACTCAGGTGAGTTGCCGGAGAGCCGAGGTGTCCGCGCTGCTGCGTTTCGCCGGCGGTCTGCACATCGTCGCGGGTCGCGTGGTGGTCGAGGCCGAGGTGGACATGGGCAACGTGGCGCGCCGACTGCGCCGCGAGATCCACGACCTCTACGGCTACGCCTCGGACGTCCACGTCCTGCGCGGTGGCGGGCTGCGGAAGTCGGCGCGCTACATCGTGCGGATCACCAAGGACGGCGAAGGCCTGGCACGACAGACCGGGCTGCTCGACCTGCGCGGCCGCCCGGTGCGCGGCCTGCCCGCCCAGGTCGTCGGCGGTAGTGTCGCCGACGCCGAGGCCGCCTGGCGCGGAGCATTTCTCGCGCACGGCTCGCTCACCGAGCCGGGCCGGTCGTCGGCCCTGGAGGTCAGCTGTCCCGGGCCGGAGGCGGCGCTCGCCCTCGTCGGCGCGGCCCGACGCCTCGGTGTCACGGCCAAGGCCCGCGAGGTCCGCGGAGCCGACCGCGTCGTCATCCGCGACGGCGAGGCCATCGGGGCGTTGCTGACCCGGATGGGGGCCCACGACACGAGGCTCGTGTGGGAGGAACGCCGGATGCGCCGCGAGGTGCGCGCCACCGCCAACCGCCTGGCCAACTTCGACGACGCCAATCTGCGTCGATCGGCGCGTGCGGCGGTCGCCGCCGCGGCCCGCGTGGAACGCGCGCTGGACATCCTCGGCGACGAGGTGCCCGACCATCTGATCGCGGCCGGACAGCTCCGGATCACCCATCGGCAGGCGTCGCTGGAGGAGCTCGGTCAGCTCGCCGACCCGCCGATGACCAAGGACGCCGTCGCCGGGCGCATCCGCCGCCTGCTGTCGATGGCCGACAAGAAGGCCCGCCAGGACGGCATCCCCGACACCGAATCCGCGGTGACCTCCGAGCTGCTCGACGAGGCCTGACACGGACCTGCGGTGTGCCGAGCAGAGGGTCGCCTACTAGGCTGGTGGCGACGTGGGCGGAGGCGTGACCACTCAGGTGTGCTTCGCTGACCGCTCACGCGCGGCCAGACCGGGCTTGACCACCAGGCCCGACCATGAATACCGCTAAGGAGCACAACTGTGACTGTTCGGGTAGGCGTCAACGGATTCGGCCGGATCGGCCGCAACTTCTTCCGTGCCGTCGAAGCGCAAAAAGCTTTGGGCACCACCGACATCGAGATCGTCGCGGTCAACGACCTGACCGACAACGCGACCCTCGCGCACCTGCTGAAGTTCGACTCCATCCTCGGTCGCCTGTCCGACGACGTCACCCTCGAGGGCGACGACACCATCGTCGTCGGTGAGCAGAAGATCAAGGCCCTCGAGGTCAAGGAAGGTCCGGCCGCCATCCCGTGGGGCGACCTGGGCGTCGACGTGGTCGTCGAGTCGACCGGCATCTTCACCGCCCGCGCCAAGGCTCAGGGACACCTCGATGCCGGCGCCAAGAAGGTCATCATCTCCGCCCCCGCCTCGGACGAGGACATCACCATCGTGATGGGCGTCAACGACGACAAGTACGACGGCAGCCAGAACATCATCTCGAACGCCTCGTGCACCACCAACTGCCTCGGCCCGCTGGCCAAGGTCCTCAACGACGAGTTCGGCATCGTCAAGGGCCTCATGACCACGATCCACGCCTACACCCAGGACCAGAACCTGCAGGACGGCCCGCACAAGGACCTGCGTCGCGCGCGCGCCGCCGCCATCAACATCGTGCCGACCTCGACCGGTGCCGCCAAGGCCATCGGCCTGGTGCTCCCGGAGCTGAAGGGCAAGCTCGACGGCTACGCGCTGCGTGTCCCGATCCCCACCGGTTCGGTCACCGACCTCACCGCCCAGCTGTCGAAGACCGCCACCGCCGAGCAGATCAACGCCGCGCTCAAGGCCGCTGCCGACGGTCCGCTCAAGGGCATCCTGAAGTACTACGACGCACCGATCGTCTCGTCCGACATCGTCACCGACCCGCACAGCTCGCTGTTCGACGCCGGCCTGACCAAGGTGATCGACGACCAGGCCAAGGTCGTGTCCTGGTACGACAACGAGTGGGGCTACTCCAACCGCCTCGTCGACCTCATCGGTCTCGTCGGCAAGTCGCTCTGACCCACCCCCAACGACCTTAGGAGTCAACGCCTCATGGGTGTTCCCACTCTGAAAGACCTTCTGGACGAAGGTGTTTCGGGCAGGGGTGTGCTGGTCCGGTCGGATTTCAACGTCCCGCTCGACGGGTCGACGATCACCGATCCGGGTCGCATCCTCGCGTCCCTGCCGACGCTCAACGCGCTCATCGACGCCGGTGCCAAGGTGATCATCACCGCGCACCTGGGTCGTCCGAAGGGCGAGCCGGATCCGAAGTTCTCGCTGGCGCCGGTGGCCGCCCGCCTCGGTGAGGAACTCGGCCGCAACGTGCAGCTCGCCGGGGACGTCGTCGGCACCGACGCGCTGGCCCGCGCGGAAGGACTCACCGACGGCGACGTCCTGCTGCTGGAGAACATCCGCTTCGATCCGCGGGAGACCGCCAAGGACGACGCCGAGCGCGAGGCGCTCGCCAAAGCGCTGGTCGAGCTCGTCGGCGACGACGGCGCGTTCGTCTCCGACGGCTTCGGAGTGGTGCACCGCAAGCAGGCCTCGGTCTACGACGTCGCCAAGCTGCTCCCGCACTACGCGGGCGAGCTGGTGGCGGCCGAGGTCGACGTGCTGTCCAAGCTCACCGAAGAGGTGACGCGACCCTACGCCGTCGTCCTCGGCGGATCGAAGGTGTCGGACAAACTCGGCGTCATCGAGGCGTTGGCACCCAAGGTCGACACGCTGGTCATCGGTGGCGGTATGGCGTTCACCTTCCTTGCCGCACAAGGGCATTCGGTGGGCTCCTCGCTGCTGCAGGAAGATCAGATCGACGTCTGCAAGAGCCTGCTCGAGCGGTTCGGTGACGTCATCCACCTGCCGGTCGACGTCGTGGTGGCCGACAAGTTCGCCGCCGACGCCGAATCGGACACGGTGGCCTCGGACGCCATTCCCGACGGCTGGATGGGGCTCGACATCGGACCGGAATCGGTGAAGCGATTCGCCGCGGTCCTCTCGGGTGCCAAGACCATCTTCTGGAACGGCCCGTCGGGCGTGTTCGAGTTCGAGAAGTTCTCGGCGGGCACCCGCGGTGTCGCCGAGGCCATCGCCGGTGCGACGGGCAACGGCGCGTTCACCGTGGTCGGCGGCGGCGACTCGGCGGCCGCGGTCCGCACTCTGGGTCTGCCCGACTCCGATTTCTCGCACATCTCCACCGGAGGTGGCGCATCGCTGGAGTACCTCGAGGGCAAGGAACTCCCCGGACTGAAGGTTCTGGAGAGCTGATCCATGGCAACTCGTAAACCGCTCATCGCGGGCAACTGGAAGATGAACCTGAACCACCTCGAGGCCATCGCGCTGGTTCAGAAGATCGCCTTCGCCCTCCCGGCGAAGTACTTCGACAAGGTCGATGTGACGGTCATCCCGCCGTTCACCGACATCCGCAGCGTGCAGACGGTCGTCGACGGCGACAAGCTCCTGCTCACCTACGGTGCGCAAGACCTGTCGGCGCACGACTCGGGCGCCTACACCGGCGAGATCAGCGGTGCGTTCCTCGCGAAACTCGGCTGCACCTTCGTGGTGGTCGGGCACTCCGAGCGTCGCACCCTGCACAACGAGACCGATGAGGTCGTGCTGGCCAAGACGAAGGCGGCGCTCAAGCACGAACTCACCCCGATCGTGTGCATCGGTGAGGGGCTCGACGTCCGCGAGGCCGGCGACCACGTGGCCTACAACGTGGCGCAGCTCAAGGGATCGCTCGCCGGTCTGTCCGCGGCCGAGATCGCTCAGACCGTCATCGCGTACGAGCCGGTCTGGGCGATCGGCACCGGCCGGGTGGCGAGTGCGGACGACGCCCAGGAGGTGTGCAAGGCGATCCGTGAGGCGCTGGCGGAGATCGCCGACGCCGAGACCGCGGCATCGGTGCGGATCCTCTACGGCGGATCGGTCAACGCCAAGAACGTCGGCGACATCGTCGGACGTCCCGACGTCGACGGCGCGTTGGTCGGCGGTGCATCGCTGAAGTCCGACGAGTTCGCGACGCTGTCGGCGATCGCCGCGGGTGGCCCCTTGCCCTGACGGGTCGCACCCACGCGTACACTGTGGCAGGTTGGCCTCTTTTCGGGGGTTGACCTGCCACAGCTGTATGTAGGGGCTTTACGGAAGGGCGTTGCGACTCGTGACTGTGCAAGGTGCACTCGACATCGGATTGATCGTGACCAGCGTGTTGCTGATCGTGCTCATCCTGCTGCACCGCGGCAAGGGTGGCGGTCTGTCGTCGCTGTTCGGCGGCGGTGTCCAGTCCAGCCTCTCGGGCTCGAGCGTCGTCGAACGCAACCTGGACCGGTTGACGATCTTCGTCGGGCTCATCTGGGTGATCTTCATCGTCGGCGTGGGCGTCGACATCAAACTGTCCGGCTAGTCACCCTTCGCGCCTCGGGATGCCGCGCCCGTAGGTTGCCGGGATACTTGACGGCATGAGTGAAACCGTTCCCGCGCGGGGAGTCCCGGACTGGCGCCCATCGATCTCCATCGTCGACCACATCGTCGTCGACGACGAGGGCCGAGCACTCACCGAACCCCTACGGGAGGACATCCGCCTTCTCGGCGGGATCCTGGGTGACGTCGTCCGCGAACACTCCGGCAGCGACGTCTTCGACCTCGTCGAAGCCGCCCGCGTGGCCGCATTCCGGGTGCGCCGGAACGAGATCGACCGCACCGAACTCGCCGACATGTTCGTCGATCTGGACATCTCCACCGCGGTCCCGGTCATCCGCGCGTTCAGCCACTTCGCGCTGCTGGCGAACCTGGCCGAGGACATCCACCGCGAGCGGCGCCGCGCCATCCACGTCCGGGCCGGTGACCCGCCCCAGGACAGCAGCCTCGCCGCCACCTACCGCAAACTCGCCGATGCCGGTCTCGGCGACGACGAGGTCGGTCGAGCCCTGACCGACGCCGCGGTGATCCCGGTCATCACCGCACACCCCACCGAGACCCGCCGCCGCACCGTCTTCGAGGCCCAGAACCGCATCACCGAGCTGATGCGATTCCGCGGCCGCACCGAGCTGATGCCGGACGAGGACGCGGAGGTCACCGAGTCCATCCGGCGTCAGATCCTGACACTCTGGCAGACCGCCCTCATCCGCCTCGAACGTCTCACCATCCAGGACGAGATCCGTTCCGGGCTCCGCTATTACGACGCCTCGTTCTTCGAGGTCGTGCCCGCCATCAACACCGCGGTACGCACCGCGCTGCGCTCGACATACCCCGACGCCGGACTCGCCGACGAACCGATGATCCGGATGGGGTCCTGGATCGGCGGCGACCGCGACGGCAATCCGTTCGTGAACTCCGAGGTGGTGACCCTGGCCACCACGCTCGCCGCGCAGACCGCAGTCGGACATCACCTGGCCGAACTCGAGAGTCTCGCACAGGAACTCAGCATGTCGGCCCGGCTCATCGACGCCAGCGACACCCTGTTCGACCTCGCCGGGGCCGACGCCGACGACCCGGGGGCCGACGAGCCCTTCCGGCTCGCCCTGCGCTCCATCCGGTCCCGTCTGGTGGCGACCGCCCGGGAGATGTTCGACGACGACTTCCTCACCTCGAGCGACCTCTTCCTCATCGACGGGAAACAGCCGTACGGCGACGCCGCCGAACTCCTCGCCGACCTCGATGTGATCGACGGCGCGCTGCGCGCGAACAACGACGACACGATCGCCGACGACCGGTTGCTCGCCCTGCGAGAAGCCGTGCGCACCTTCGGGTTCCACCTGTCCGGACTGGACATGCGGCAGAACTCCGACATGCACGAGGAAGTGGTCGCCGAGCTGCTCGCGTGGGCGGGTGTGCATCCGGACTATGCGTCGCTCGACGAGACCGAGCGCGTCGAGATCCTCTCCGCGGAACTGCGTGCGCGTCGACCGTTGACCAGTCCCGACGCCGAGCTGAGCGAGCTGGCCACCAAGGAACTCGGAATCGTCCGGGCCGCCGCCAGGGCGGTCGCGACCTTCGGTCCCGCGGCCGTGCCCAACTATGTGATCAGCATGTGCACGTCGGTCAGTGACATGCTCGAGGCGCTGATCCTGCTCAAGGAGGCAGGCCTCTACGACGCGAATGACGGTTCTCCGCGGTGTAGTGTCCGCGTGGTTCCGCTGTTCGAGACGATCGAGGATCTCCAGCAGGGCGCAGCGACCCTCCTCGCCGTTCTCGACGTCCCGTTCTATCGGGCGATGGTCGAGTCCCAGAACGGGATTCAGGAGATCATGCTCGGCTACTCGGACTCGAACAAGGACGGCGGCTACATGGCCGCGAACTGGGCGCTCTACCGCGCCGAGCTCGATCTGGTCGACGTGGCGTCGCGGTCGGGCATCAGGTTGCGTCTGTTCCATGGGCGCGGCGGGACCGTCGGGCGCGGCGGCGGTCCCAGTTACGACGCCATCCTGGCCCAGCCGCCCGGTGCGGTTCAGGGCTCGCTGCGCATCACCGAGCAGGGCGAGATCATCGCCGCGAAGTACGCCGAACCGGTCACGGCGCGGCGCAACCTGGAGACGCTGCTCGCCGCAACCATCGAGTCCTCGCTCCTGGACACCGAAGGCCTCGGCGACGAATCCGATTCGGCCTACGAAATCATGGACGACATCGCGGCGAAGGCGCGAGCCGCGTACAGCCGGCTGGTCCACGAGACCCCGGGATTCGTCGAGTACTTCACCACCTCGACGCCCCTGTCGGAGATCGGTGCCCTCAACATCGGCAGCCGGCCGGCGTCGCGCAAGCAGACCGAGAAGATCTCCGATCTGCGGGCCATCCCGTGGGTGCTCTCGTGGACGCAGTCGCGCGTGATGCTGCCCGGCTGGTACGGCACGGGCTCGGCGTTCGAGGAATGGGTCGGGGACGATCCGGAGCGGTTGGAGACGTTGCGGCGGTACTACGCCAAGTGGCCGTTCTTCCGCACCGTGATGTCGAACATGGCTCAGGTACTGGCGAAGTCGGACATGGGCCTGGCCCACCGGTACGCACAGCTGGTGCCCGACGAGGAGCTGCGCGAGCGGGTGTTCGGGATGATCGTCGACGAACACGAGCGGACGATCGCGATGTGCGCGAAGATCACCGGCACCGACGACCTGCTCCACGACAACGCCGCGCTGAAGCGGTCGGTCTACAACCGCTTCCCGTATCTCGAGCCGCTCAACCTGCTGCAGGTCGAGTTGCTGCGGCGCTTCCGTGCGGGGGAGGACACCCCGATCGTGCGGCGCGGGATCCAGCTCACGATGAACGGCCTCGCCACCGCGCTGCGGAACTCGGGCTAGCGGACGGTCACCGGATGTCGGCGGCGGCCGCGTCGTCGAGGAACCAGATGGTCTCCTCGGTGCCGCGCGCCCCGGCGGCGGGCCAGTCGGCCGGGTCCGCGCCACCGTGTGCGGCACCGACCGCCTCGGCCTTGTCGGCGCCGGCGACCAGGAACCACACCTGCCGGGAACGGTTGACGACGGGCAGGGTCAGGGTGATCCGGCGCGGCGGCGGCTTCGGCGAATCCTCGACGGCGACCACCGACTTCGTGGTCTCCGCGGTGGCCGCAGTGTGCGGGAACAACGAGTTGATGTGTCCCTCACCGCCCATGCCGAGCAGATGGAGATCGAACTCCGGCGCCACGCCGTCGCTCGACCGGCCGGCGAGAATCGCGGCGTAATCCGCGGCGGCGGCCTCGATGTCGTCGCCGAGCGGTCCGTCCGACGGCGCCATCGGGAACACCCGCGACGGGTCGACGGGCACGGTGTCGAGCAGCGCCTCGCGCGCCTGACCCGAATTGCGTTCCGGATCGTCGGCGGGGACGAAACGGTCGTCGCCCCAGTAGATGTCGACCTTGGACCAGTCGATGGTGCCGCTGTCGGCGGCGAGCGCCGACAGGAGGCCGATCCCGTTGCTGCCGCCGGTCAGCACCACACTCGCGACGCCGCGTTCGGCTTGGGCCCGGGTCACGAGGTCCACGAACCGGGTCGCGGCGGTCTCGACGAGTTCCTGCTTGGAGTCGAAGACGAGGGTCTCGGTGGTCATCGGGCGGCAACTCCTTCGGTGTCATCTGTGAACTCGACCTCGGGCACACCCTTGAGTGCTTCGATGTACACCTCGTCGGTGTCGAGTCGTCGTAGTTCCTCCGCGATACACGCGGGAAGTTCACGTCGGCCCATGGCGACGCGTCCATCGGGTTTGCCGGGCATCGTCAGCACGGCGTTGTTCTCCTCGTCGACGGCGAGGATGGTCGGACCCTCGTCGCGGTGGAGTCGGATCTCGAAACTGCCGCGGCGGCGTCGCGTCGGGACGTTCAGGGTGGACCGCAGCCAACCGGCGATCAGGTCCACCGAGGGCGAGTTCTGCGACCCGGTGACCACGACCTCGGTGATCGGGGTGTGCGGCGGCCGGTCGACCGCGGACGCGAGGATCGCGCGCCAGTGGGTGATGTGGGTCCAGGCGAGGTCGGTGTCGCCGGGGGAGTAGGTCTCGAGGCGCTGCGCCAGCACCGCGAGCGAGTCGCCCGCCTTGCTCGCGTCGACGATGCGCCGGTGCCCGAGTTTGCCGAGCGGATCGTCTGCGGGGCGTCGTGGCCCCTTGCCCGGCCACCAGGTGACGACCGGGGTGTCGGGGAGGAGGAAGGGGGTCACCACGCTGTCCGGATGGTCGGCGAGTTCGCCCTGCAGCGACAGCACGACCACCTCGGAGGCGCCGGCATCGCCGCCCACGCGGATCTGGGCATCGAGCCGTGAGTCGCCTTCGCGCACACCGCGATACACGACGATGACGCGGCTCGGGTGCTCGCGGCTCGCGCCGACCGCCGCCTCGATGGCCCCCTCCATCGGCTCACCGAGTTCGACGCACACGACCAGGGTGAGCACGCGACCCAGACTCAGCGCGCCGCCCGCGGCGCGCACCTCGATGATCTTCTTGGCGACCTTTCCGGTCGACGTGTCGGGCAGTTCGACGATCATCGGGAGGCCTCCTGAACGGATCGGACGGTGCGGGCGTACGGACGTCTCGTCACGGCCGACGCCACGCGCGACCCGTGCGGGCCATCATCTCCTCGGCCGAACGCGGCCCCCACGTCCCGGACTCGTAGGTGTCGGGCGACCCCGACCCGGCCCAGTGGTCGAGCACCGGATCGAGGATGCGCCACGACAGTTCGACTTCCTCGTTGACGGGGAACAGCGAGGGTTCACCCAGCAGGACGTCGAGGATGAGACGCTCGTACGCTTCTGGCGAGGCCTCGGTGAAGGCGGTGCCGTAGCTGAAGTCCATGTTGACGTCCCGGACCTCCATGCTCGACCCGGGGACCTTGGAACCGAACCGCAAGGTGATGCCCTCGTCCGGCTGGACCCGGATCACCAAGGCGTTCTGACTCAGTTCCTCGGTCATGGTCTGGTCGAACGGCAGGTGCGGAGCGCGCTTGAAGACCAGTGCGATCTCGGTGACGCGACGGCCCAGGCGCTTTCCGGTGCGCAGATAGAACGGGACCCCTGCCCAGCGGCGGGAGTCGACCTCGAGGGCGATGGCGGCGAAGGTCTCGGTTTTCGAGTCCTTCGCGAAACCCTCCTCCTCCTTGAGGCCCGGCACCTTCTCGCTGCCCTGCCAACCCGGTCCGTACTGACCGCGGGCGGTGTTCTCGTCGATCGGCAGGACGTTGCGCGTCGCGGCGAGGACCTTGATCTTCTCGGCCTGTAATTGCTTGGGCTCGAAGGAGATCGGCTCTTCCATCGCGACCAGGGCCATGAGCTGCAGCAGGTGGTTCTGGATGACGTCGCGCGCCGCGCCGATCCCGTCGTAGTAGCCCGCCCGGCCGCCGAGTCCGATGTCCTCGGCCATGGTGATCTGGACGTGGTCGACGTAATGCGAACTCCACAGCGGATCGAACAACTGATTGGCGAACCGCAGGGCCAGGATGTTCTGGACGGTCTCCTTGCCCAGATAGTGGTCGATCCGGAACACCGACGACTCGGGGAAGACGTTGTTGACGATCGCGTTGAGTTCGCGTGCGGACTCGAGATCGTGACCGAACGGCTTCTCGATCACCACCCGTCGCCAGCTGTCGCCCGTCGGCGTGGCGAGACCGCTGCGCTCGAGCTGCTCGCAGACCGTCGGGAAGGCCCCCGGCGGAATCGACAGGTAGAACGCGTGATTGCCGTCGGTCCCGCGTTCGACATCGAGCGACTTGAGCGTGTCGCGCAGCCTGTCGAAGGCGGCGTCGTCATCGAATGCGCCCTGCACGAACCGGAATCCCTCGGCGAGGCGTTCCCACACCTCTTCGCGGAATCCGGTCCGTGCGTGTTCACGGACGGCGTCGTGGACGATGGCGCCGAAGTCCTCGTCGGTCCAGTCGCGCCGAGCGAAGCCGACGAGGGCGAACGACGGTGGCAGGAGGCCGCGGTTGGCGAGGTCGTAGACCGCCGGCATCAACTTCTTGCGGGCGAGGTCGCCGGTGACCCCGAAGATGACCAGGCTGCATGGTCCCGCGATGCGCGGCAGCCGTTTGTCCTGCGGGTCACGGAGCGGATTGGTCCACGAACCGGTCCCGGTTGACTCCTCGCCTCCCGCCACCTGGGGTCAGCCCTTGTTCGCCGCGGACAGTTGCTCGGCGGTCGCGCTGAGCAGGTCGTTCCACGCGTCCTCGAACTTGCTGACGCCCTCGTTCTCCAGGACCAGGAAGACGTCGGTCAGGTCGACGCCCACGGCGACGAGCTTGTCGAAGATCTCCTGCGACTCGGCGGCGAGACCGATGATGGACTCGGTGTTCACCCAGCCGTGGTCGGCGAAGGCGTCCATCGTCTTGCCCGGCATCGTGTTGACCGTGTTGGGCGCGACCAGTTCGCTCACATACAGGGTGTCGGGGTAGTCGGGGTTCTTGACGCCCGTCGACGCCCAGAGTGCGCGCTGCGGGCGGGCGCCCTTGGCCAGCAGCTCGGGGAACCGGGACTCGACCTCGAAGACCTGCTGGTAGGCCGAGTAGGCGAGACGGGCATTGGCCAGTGCTGCCTTGCCCTTGAGCTCGGTGGCCTCCGGGGTGCCGATGGCGTCGAGTCGCTTGTCGATCTCGGTGTCCACCCGCGACACGAAGAACGAGGCGACGGAGTGGATGCGGGAGAGGTCGTGGCCGGCCTGGGCGGCGGCGTCGAGGCCGTCGAGGTAGGCGGCGATGACCTTCTCGTAGCGCTCGACCGAGAAGATCAGCGTCACGTTCACGCTGATGCCCTCGGCGATGACCTTGCTGATCGCGGGGAGCCCGGCCTCGGTGGCCGGGATCTTGATGAGCAGGTTCGGCCGGTCGACGATCTTCCACAGCTCGACGGCCTGTGCCACCGTGGCGTCGGTGTCGTGGGCGAGGCGCGGATCGACCTCGATCGACACGCGTCCGTCGACGCCGTCGGTCGACTCGTAGGTCGCGGCGAGCACGTCACAGGCGTTGCGCACGTCGTCGGTGGTGACCGTCCGGATGGTGGCGTCGACGTCGGCGCCCCGTGCGGCCAGTTCGTTGACCTGGTCGTCGTAGGCATTGCCCGACGACAGCGCGGCCTGGAAGATCGACGGGTTGGTGGTCACCCCGACGACCGACTTGGTGCTGATGAGTTCGGCGAGGTCACCTGAGCTGATCAGGTCCCGGGACAGGTCGTCCAGCCACACCGACACTCCGGCGGCGGACAATTCGGCGAGCTTCTCGTTCTGGGTCACCATTCTCTCCTCTTCGGGTTGTGGTGCGCTCAGCCGGCGACAGCGCGCTCGGCGGCTGCGGTCACGGCCTCGGCGGTGATGCCGAACTTCGTGAACAGCACCTTGTAGTCGGCGGAGGCGCCGAAGTGCTCGATCGAGACGATCTCGCCGCCGGCGCCGACGATGCGGTACCAGGGCATGGCGATGCCGGCTTCGACGGCGACGCGCGGAACCGACGGCGGCAGCACGTGGTCGCGGTAGCCCTGCGGCTGCTCGTCGAACCACTCGACACAGGGCATCGAGACGACGCGGGCCTTGATTCCCTTCTCCGCCAACGCCTTCTGCGCGTCCACGGCCAGGTACACCTCGGAACCGGTGCCGATGAGTACGACCTGCGGGTCGCCTTCGGAATCGCTCAGGACGTATCCGCCGTTGGCGACGCCCTGCGCCGAGGTGCCCTCGAGGATCGGGATGTTCTGGCGGGTGAGCGCCAGGCCGACCGGGTGGTTGCGGCGGGTCAGCAGGTGCTGCCAGGCGTACGCGGTCTCGTTGGCGTCGGCAGGACGCACGACGTCGAGGTTCGGGATCGCCCGCAGTGCGGCGAGGTGCTCGATCGGCTGATGGGTCGGGCCGTCCTCGCCGAGGCCGATCGAGTCGTGGGTCCAGACGTAGATCGGATCGATCTCCATCAGTGCCGCGAGGCGCACGGCGGGACGCATGTAGTCGGCGAACTGCAGGAAGGTACCTCCGTAGGCGCGGGTCGGCCCGTGCAGGGCGATGCCCGAGAGGATCGATCCCATCGCGTGCTCACGGACACCGAAGTGCAGGGTGCGGCCGTAGGGGTTGGCCGACCACTTCTTGGTGCTGATCGAGGTCGGTCCGAACGACGGCTCGCCGTCCATGGTGGTGTTGTTGGAGCCGGCCAGGTCGGCCGAACCGCCCCACAGCTCGGGCAGCACGGGCGCGAGCGCGCCGAGCACCTTGCCCGAGGCGCTGCGGGTCGCGACATCCTTGTCGCCGACGTTCCAGCTGGGCAGCACGTCGGTCCAGCCCTCGGGCAGTTCGTGGGCGGTGAGCCGGTCGAACAGCTTCTTGGCGTCGGGGTTCTTCTCCGCCCAGGCATCGAACGACGACGTCCACGCCGTGCGCTCCTCAGCGCCGCGGTCGATGAGCTTGCGGGTGTGGCCGATCACCTCGTCGGTGACCTCGAAGTTCTTCTCCGGGTCGAAACCGAGGACCTTCTTCGTCGCCGCGACCTCGTCCTCACCGAGCGCCGCGCCGTGGGCCATACCGGTGTTCATCATGTTGGGGGCGGGGTAGCCGATGATGGTGCGCAGACAGATGATCGACGGCCGGTCGATGACCTGCTGGGCCGCCTCGATCGCCGCCTCGATGGCGACGATGTCCTCGCCGCCCTCCACGGTCTGCACGTGCCATCCGTAGGCCTCGTAGCGCTTCGCGACATCCTCCGACAACGCGATGTCGGTGTCGTCCTCGATCGAGATCTGGTTCTGGTCGTAGAACACGATCAGGTTGCCGAGCTGCTGCGTTCCGGCCAGCGAGCTGGCCTCGGAGGTCACACCTTCTTCGATGTCACCGTCGGACGCGATGACATAGATGTAGTGGTCGAACGGACTCTTTCCCGGGGCCGCATCGGGGTCGAACAGGCCGCGCTCGCGTCGGGCTGCCATCGCCATGCCGACCGACGAGGCCAAACCCTGACCCAGGGGACCGGTGGTGATCTCCACACCGCGCGTGTGGCGGAACTCCGGGTGGCCGGGCGTGAGGGAATCCCAGGTACGCAGCGCCTCGATGTCGGACAGCTCGAGACCGAACCCGCCGAGGTAGAGCTGGATGTACAGCGTGAGGCTCGAATGACCGCACGACAGCACGAAGCGGTCGCGGCCGGCCCAGTCGGTGTCGGTGGGGTCGTGGCGCATCACCCGCTGGAACAGGGTGTAGGCGAGGGGAGCGAGGCTCATCGCGGTGCCGGGGTGCCCGCTTCCGCACTTCTGCACTGCGTCAGCCGCCAGCAGCCGGGCCGTGTCGACGGCGCGGGTGTCGAGTTCGGTCCAGTCGTCCGGGTGGCGGGGGGTGGTCAATGCGCGGATCTCGTCGGTGTCGGCCACGATGCTGATTGTCTCCTGTGCCTGCTCGGTGCTTGTGTACTCGGTCCGTCTCGGACACATGGCGATCGGTACCCGGGGCGATCGGTACCGGGGCCATCCGTCTTCGGGCAACCGACGATCGTCGGCGTGTATGAGTCCAGAGTAATCGGCGCCGGGCCCGAGCTGCGCGCCGACCGATGGTTACCGGCGAGTTCAGGTGTCGTCGCCGGTCGCGGTGCCGCAGCCGGCGTCGCCATGCCTCGATTCACGGTTCGCAAAGGCAAACGTCTACCATGCTCTGTAGTAGCCCGCGGGCGTCTGTGCGGGCGGACGAGGAGTGTTCGTGAGGATAGGGGAGCGTGTGAGCGGGGACAGTTCCGCCGCATCTCACTCGACCGACACCGCATCGAATCCGCAGGTATCGACCGATCCGGTCGCACCGGGAGATCAGTCGTGGGCCGGGCGCGTGCGTGCGACGGTGCTCGCCTACATCGCACTGACCAAGCCGCGTGTCATCGAGTTGCTTCTCGTCGCGACGATCCCGGTCATGCTGCAAGCCGATCGCGGTCACGTCGACATCGCGGTCATCGCGTTCACGCTGATCGGCGGCTGGCTCGGTGCCGGCAGTGCCAACACCCTCAACATGGTCGCCGACGCCGACATCGACAAGAAGATGAAGCGCACCGCCCGGCGTCCGCTGGCCCGCCGCGCGGTCGCGCCGCGGAGCGCGCTCATCTTCGGTCTCGCGTTGTGGGCGGCGTCGTTCGCGGTCCTGTACTTCGCCGCCAACCTCCTCTCGGCGCTGCTGGTCTCGGCGACGATCCTGTTCTACGTCGGGGTCTACACGCTGATTCTCAAGCGTCGGACCTGGCAGAACGTGGTCTGGGGCGGCGCCGCGGGCTGTATGCCGACCCTGGTGGGTTGGGCCGCGGTCACCGGGTCGCTGAGCTGGCAGCCGATCGTCCTCTTCGCGGTCATCTTCTTCTGGACGCCGCCGCACACCTGGGCGCTGGCGATGCGCTACAAGGAGGACTACAAGGCGGCCGGTGTGCCGATGCTCCCGGTCATCGCGACCGAGGAACGCGTCACCCGCCAGATGCTGATCTACACGGTTCTCACCGTGGTGACCTCACTGCTGCTGATCCCGGCGACGAGCTGGATCTACACCGTGATCGCGCTGACCGCCGGTGGCTGGTTCCTGGAGCGGGTGACCAAGCTGTACCGCGACACCAAGCGCGGTGCCGAGGTGGCACCGCTGAAGGTGTTCCTACAGTCCAACGAGTACCTCGCCATCGTGTTCTGCGGACTCGCGATCGACGCGGTCGTCGGACTGCAGACCATCTCGTCCTACTTCTGAGCGCGGCTCACGTCCCGGCCGGCAACAGCACCGTCGAACCCGTGGTGACACGTGCCTCCAGGTCGGTGTGTGCGGCAGCCGCGTCGGCCAATCGGTAACGCTGGCCGACGCGCACCTCGACACTGCCGTCGACGATCGCCTCGAAGTACTCACCGGCCCGGCGGTTCAGTTCGTCGGCCGTGTCAGTGAAGTGCGCCAGTGTCGGCCGCGTCACCGACAACGACCCCGCGGCGTTGAGACGCTGGAGGTCGAACGGCGGAACCGGCCCGCTCGCCGCCCCGAAGAGCACGATGATCCCCCGGACCGCGGTCGACGCCAGCGACTGCTCGAAGGTGTCGGCGCCGACGCCGTCGTAGACCACCGGCACGCCGCGCCCGTCGGTGAGGTCGCGGACGCGGGAACTCAGGTCCTCTCCGTAGCGCAGAACGTGATCCGCCCCGGCGGCGCGCGAGAGTTCCGCCTTCTCATCGGACGAGACCGTCGTGATGACCGTCAGTCCGCGGCGCTTGGCGAGCTGGGTGAGGATCAGTCCGACACCGCCGCCACCGGCGTGCACGAGGATCGGATCGCCGGCCTGGGGATGAGCACTCCCGTCGAGGAGATAGTGCGCGGTGAGACCGCGGAGCAACGACGAACCGGCCACCGCGTCGTCGACCGCGTCGGGTACCGGGACCGCCTTCGAGGCCGGGACCGCGACAAGCTCGGCGTACGAACCCGGGGCCGCACACCAGGCGACCCGCTGACCTTCCTGCAGCGACGTCACATCCGAGCCGGTCGCGACGACGACGCCCGCGCCCTCGGTACCGGGGATGTAGGGCGGTGTGGAGGGGTACAGGCCCCGGCGCAGATAGGTGTCGATGAAGTTCACGCCCACCGCTGCGGTCCGGACGATCACCTCGTCGGCGGCCGGGATGGGATCGTCGACACTGCCGAAGGTCAGGACGTCGGGTCCTCCGTGGCGGGTCACCTGGATAGCTCGCACGACACCGTTCTACACGCCGGGATCGCCCCGGTATGCTGACCCCCATGACGAACACCACCGACGACGAGAAGTCGGGCACACAGCAGAAGGTCGAGGCGCCCACCGAGGTCGTCGCCTCGGTACGCAAGTTCGTCGAGCGCGAAGGTGGCAGCGCGAAGGTCGTCCTCCAGGCGATCGGGGACGCCGGTGTGCGGATCACGCTCGTCGGCGACGCCAACGGCATCCTCGGGGACCGGGTCGTGCCCGACCTCGCGACCGCGCAGGCCGTGGTCGACGCCGTCGACGGTCTCGAGATCGCCGAATGGGACCGTGACCTCACCTCGGAGACCACGGTGTCGACGTCGCACTACCGCAAGATGGCGGGTTGGGTCGCGCGGCAGAAGCGCTTCCCGCGTGCGCGCAACCGCGCCATCCTCTGAGGCCGGAGTTCGATCAGGCAGGCTCGCGCAGCGGGTCTGCCTTTTTCGTCGCCGGATCCTTGACGATCGGGTTCCGCGCGATCAGGAGCTGCCAGGTGGCGCCGATGAGCAGGACCGCACTGCCGAACATGTGCGCGATGACGAGGGCGATGGGCAGATCGGTGGCGAACTGCACGAACCCGATCAGGCCCTGGAGCAGCAGGAGCAGCATGAACACCACTGCCGAGCGCTGTTGCGGCCGTGCGAAGACCCGTGCGTAGACGAGGGCCGCGATCGCGAGCCCGACGAGGGTGAAGACGGCGTCGGCGTGCAGCTGTGTCGCGTTGCCGGGGTCGAGACCGTTCCGCGGGGCGTCCACATCGCCGGCGTGCGGGCCGGAACCGGTCACGACCGTGCCGAGGTAGATCGTGCCCCAGGTGACGAGATAGACCAGCCAGGCGAGGTAGATGCCGAGCCGGCGCGTGGCGGTCGAGGGGGCGTCGGCATCGGGCGCGGTGGGCGTCGGATACGGACGCATCCGGTAGACGAGCACGGTGGATGCGGAGACCAACGCCATGGACAGCAGGAAATGCAGCGCGACGACCCACGGGTTGAGCTGGGTCAGGACCGTGATCCCGCCGATCACCCCCTGGAACGGGATACCGAGCGCGATGAGGGTGACCAGCCACTTGTCCCGGCGCGCCGCTCCGGCCGACCGCAGGACGGCGACCCAGGTCGCGATCGCGATGACGATCAGCACGAAGGTGAGCAGACGGTTGCCGAACTCGATCGCGCCGTGCATGCCCAGTTCGCCGTGCGGCACGAACGACTCGTCGGTGCACCGCGGCCAGGTCGGGCAACCGAGGCCCGAGGCGGTCACGCGCACGGCGCCGCCGGTGACCACGATGCCCACGTTCGAGACGAGCAGGGCGATGGCCCAGCGATGCACGAATCGTGCCGTCGGCCGGCCGAAGCCGGGGACGAACCGCCACGGACCGGTCAGCGGCCGGCGCGCGTCGCCGGCGGCCGCGGCATGATCGCCCGACCGGGCCGTGGCCGGGGCGTTCGAAGTATCGGATGTCATCGGAATCGGAACCACCTCACCGCCAAGGTGCCGGCCACCGCGGCCCACACCAGCAAGACACCCACCCCGAAGGCGTCGAACGAACCCTCCGAGGCCATCTCGAGCGCCTCGCTCAGTGCCCCCGACGGGATGCACCGCGCGATCCAGTGCACGGCGTCGGGGATGTTGGAGTCGACGACGACGAGACTGCCGAGGCCGATGAACGCGAACCACAGCAGGTTCGCCAGTGCCAGCACGACCTCGGCCTTCAAGGTGCCGCCGAGCAGCAGCCCGAGAGCCGCGAAGCACGCGGTGCCGACCGCGAGGACCACCGCACCGATGAGCAGACCGACGGGGCTCGGTCGCCAGCCGAACGCGGCGCCGATCCCACCGAGGATCACCGACTGCAGCGCGACCACCACGAGGACCGCGATCGACTTGCCGGCGATGATGCCCCAGCGCGGTATCGGCGTCGCGCCGAGGCGTTTCAGCGCGCCGTAGCGACGGTCGAACCCGACGGCGATCGCCTGTCCGGTGAACGCCGTCGACATCACCGCGACGGTCAGGATCGCCGGGACGAACAGCGCCGCCCGCTCGGCGGGGCCGTCGCCGAACCCGGTGTCGATCGGCAGCAGGCACAGACCGACGAGCAGCGTGATCGGGATGAACATCGTGAGGAGCAACTGCTCGCCGTTGCGGAGCAGGAGCTTGAGTTCGAGGCCGCTCTGCGCGGCGATCATCGCCGGCAGCGACGCCGCCCGGGGAGCGGGGCGGAACAGACCGTCGGGGAATGTTCCGGCAGCACGGTCGGCGGGGCGGGGGAGCCCGGTGGGTGCGGATGAGGTCACGGTCGAAGGGTCCGTCCGGTGAGATCGAGGAAGACGTCTTCGAGGCTGCGGGTCTCCACGCGCAGATCGGTCGCGAGGACGTTGATCTTGGCGCACCAGGCGGTCACCGTGGCCAGCACCTGCGGCGTCATCGGACCGATGACCAGATACGAGCCGGGGGTGGCCTCCGTGCAGTGGTAGTCCTCGGGCAGGGCCAGCACCAGCATCGACAGGTCGAGTCCACGTGGTGCGGTGAAGCGCAGTTCGTTCTCGGCGCCGGTGCTGGTGAGGTCGGCGGGTGTCCCGTCGGCGACGACGCGGCCGTGATCGATGATCGCGACGTGGTCGGCGAGTTCCTCGGCCTCGTCCATCAGATGAGTCGTGAGCAGGACGGATGCTCCGTCGGCCCGGAGCCGGTCGATGAGTTCCCACACGACGAGGCGGGCGTGGGCATCGAGTCCGGCGGTCGGTTCGTCGAGGAAGACCAGTTCGGGGCGGCTGACGACCGCGCAGGCGAGGGCTAGGCGCTGCTGCTGGCCACCGGACAGACGTCGGTAGGACGTACGACGCACCTCGGTCAGCCCGAGTGCGTCGAGCAGGAACTCGGGATCGATGGGATCGGCCGAATACGCGGCCACCAGGCGCAGCATCTCCTCGGCCCGGGCTCCCGGGTAGGCGCCACCGCCTTGCAGCATGACGCCGATGCGGCGCCGGAGCGCGTCGTTGTCGGCGATGGGATCGAGACCCAGGACGCGGACGCTGCCGGCGTCGGGTGCGGTGAAGCCCTCGCAGATCTCGACGGTCGTGGTCTTGCCCGCGCCGTTGGGACCGAGCAGGGCGAGGATCTCGCCGCGTTCGAGGGTGAGATCGAGCCGATCGACCGCGGTGCGATCACCGAAGCGCTTGATAAGACCGCGGACCTCGACGGCCGCCGCAGTGGCGGCCGGGGTGCCGGCGGAGGCGGCTGACCCGGGATCGCGGAGCCGACGATCGTTCACCCGATCGTCGTCGTTGATCTGCCGAGAGGTCGTGCTGCGCACACTGGTCAGACTAGGCGCTCGGAGCCCAGGGACGAAAAGCGGTGACCGGGCACACGGCGCATGCGCTCATCGTCGTGCCGACGCCGACCCGGCCGTCGCCTCGTCGTCGTCCGACACGGGCCCGCGGCGGCGTCGCCGACGGGGCGCGCGGTCCTCGAAGAACAGGGCGGTGAGAACCGCGACCATGATCACACCGGCCAGAAGTCCTTGTGCCAGAACCACTCCGCTCGTGTTGGAACTCGTGGGCATCACCACGATGGCGATGATCGCCGACGCCGCGATGGTGGAGATCCGGAACCAGGCGCCGGTGGCCCACGCGGCCAGCGGGATCACGGCCCACAGGAGGTACCAGGCCTGCACGAACGGGAAGAACAGCACGACTGTGGCCATCGACACACCGAGTGCGCCGAGTGGGTGGAGCCGGCCGCCGAGCGTGGCGAGCATCCACCGGACGATGAACAGGGCGGCGACGAGCTGGCCGATGGGCCGGGCCACCTCGAGGATCGCCTGCGTGTGCTCACCGAGGCCGAGGGTGACACCGATCCGGCCGGTGGTCACCGACAACAGGGTCGGCATCGACATCCACGAGCGGACGATCTCGCCCGTCGACAACGTGCCCGTCCAGCCGAAGCCGAGCCCGGTGCCGAGGGAGATTCCCATCATCACGATGCCCAGGACCACCACGTAGAAGGCCGCCGACGCGCTCAGCATGTACACCGACCACCGGGAGCGACCCCACCATTCCCGGATCGGCGTGTGGCGGAGCACGGGCAGGGTGGCGCCCCACCGCATGGCCAGGGCGATGCCGACGAAGCCCAGGGCGAGCATCGAGGTGACCTTGATCATCGCCGACGCCGCGAGCACCGCACCGCCGCCGATGAGCAACCAGCCCGCTCGGGTGGGGACGAGGGTCCCGGGTCGGCGGAGTCGTTCGGCGCCGTAGATGGCGCGGAAACTCAACTCGAGACCGACCAGCATCAGGCCGAGCATGAGGGCCTCGTTGTGGATGCCCCCGACGAGATGCAGGATGACCAGCGGGTTCATCGCGCCCAGCCAGAGTGCGGCCACCGACGAGACCCCGCAGCGGCGGGCCAGGCGGGGGAGTGCCCAGACGATGAGCGCGACGCCGATCAGTGCGACGACACGGTGCAGGAAGATCGCGGCGGTGATGTTGTCGCCGGTGACCTTGGTGATGCCCTCGCCGATCCACAGGAAGAAGGGGCCGTAAGGCGCGGGGGTGTCACGCCAGAGGTTGGGCACCGACCTGGTCAGGATGTGGTCCACGCCGAGTCCGCGGGCCGGACTGACCGAGTACGGATCCATGCCCCGGAAGGCGATGGCGCTCTGCGCGAGATACGAGTAGATGTCCTTGCTCAGCAGCGGCGGCGCCACGATGATCGGGGCGATCCACAGCATGAGGGTCCGGTCGGCCTGGCGGCGGCTCATACGGCGCTCCGGGCTCCGGCCGTGGCGGACCTCGATGCTGAACCGGCCGACTGCGAACCGGCCGAGCAACAACCACGCGACGACCAGGGTGATCGCGCCGCCGATGGACAGCGCGAGGGCGGTGCCGAACATGCGTGACGGCAACGACAGGACGCGCATCCCGGCAACGGGGTTCTGCAGTACGGGTACCGCACCGGTCCCGAGGGCGCCGATGAGGATCAGTACCGAGCCGGTGGCGCCGAAGAGCTTGATCCGGCGGAGCCGGCGGGTCTCCTCGGCGTTGAGCGGGCCGACCTCGCGCTCGTCGTCGTGTAGGCGGGCCACGGTCTTGCCGTAGTCGCCGGGCTCGGCGCCGGCAGCGGCAGGGCGCTGTTTGCGCAGTCCGAGATAGTCGAGCAGGGCGACCAACCGGGTCCACACGAGTCCGAAGTAGTCCGGCACGCGGCGCGGAGCTGTGGTTTCGGGCACACGACGACTGTAATCGCCGGACGTGGTGGCCTCACGACCCCCTGCGATAAGGGCACCCTTGCTGGCAGCAGGGAAGTAATTACGTCACACTCGTGTTGTGAAAACCATGCGGAACGATGTTGTGCTGCCTTCTGGCAGTGCCGGCGCCGTGCCCTCCGCTGGTACGGGTGCCGGAGTGACCGGCGGTGTCGACGCGCACCACGACGGTCAGACCCGGGAGGCCGTGGTCACCCTGCTCGTCGAAGACGGCCCGCTCACCGCCGGCGACATCGGCGAGCGCCTCGGCATCTCGGCGGCCGGCGTGCGTCGCCATCTCGACGCCCTGACCGGCGCCGGGGACATCGAGGTCGCCTCGCCGGGGTTCGGCCAACGCGGCCGGGGCCGACCAGCCAAGTACTTTCAGCTCACCGCTTCCGGACGCGGCAAGATGCGCCACGCCTACGACGACCTGGCCGGTGCGGCGATGCGTAAGCTGCGTGATCTCGGCGGCACCGACGCGGTCGCCGAGTTCGCCCGCGAACGCGTCGAACGCATCGTGGCCGGCGTCCGTCCCAGCACCGGCCCGGTGACCGTCGCCGACACGGTCGACGAGATCGCCGACGCGCTCACCAGCGCGGGGTACTCGACCAACACGCGTCAGGTCGGGACCGGCATGCAGATCTGCCAGCACCATTGCCCGGTGGCGCACGTTGCCACCGAGTTCCCGGAGCTGTGTGAGGCGGAGACCGCGGTCTTCACCGAACTGCTCGGCACGCACGTGCAGCGTCTGGCGACCATCGCCAACGGTGACTGCGCCTGCACCACCCATGTGCCGATCCACCCACCGCCGGGTGGGACCACCGAACACCGACCCGGGGCCGTCGCGGACCCCGATATGCAGCCCGTATCGCCCCGCGCCACCCCGAACCAGACACCGACCGCCACGACAACCCGAAAGGCCACGCGATGACTGTCACCGATCCGGCCACCCCGACCCCAGCGGCGCCCCTCACCCAGGAGGAGACGATCGCCGCCCTCGGCAAGTACGGCTACGGCTGGGCCGATTCCGACGTCGCGGGCGCGAGCGCCAAGCGCGGACTGTCCCCGGCGGTCGTCGCCGACATCTCGGCGAAGAAGAGCGAGCCCGAGTGGATGCTCGAGCAGCGCCTCAAGGCCCTCAAGATCTTCGACAAGAAGCCCATGCCCGGCTGGGGTGCGGGGCTCGAGGGCATCGACTTCGACAACATCAAGTACTTCGTGCGCTCCAGCGAGAAGCAGGCCGCCACGTGGGACGACCTGCCCGAGGACATCAAGAACACCTACGACAAGCTCGGCATCCCCGAGGCGGAGAAGCAGCGTCTCGTCTCCGGTGTCGCGGCGCAGTACGAGTCCGAGGTCGTGTACCACTCGATCCGTGAGGACCTCGAGAAGCAGGGCGTGATCTTCCTCGACACCGACACCGCGCTCAAGGAGCACCCGGAGATCTTCCAGCAGTACTTCGGGACCGTCATCCCGGCGGGCGACAACAAGTTCTCCGCGCTCAACACCGCGGTGTGGTCGGGTGGGTCCTTCATCTACGTGCCGCCGGGTGTCCACGTCGACATCCCGCTGCAGGCCTACTTCCGGATCAACACCGAGAACATGGGCCAGTTCGAGCGCACGCTGATCATCGTCGACGAGGGTGCCTATGTGCACTACGTCGAGGGCTGTACCGCGCCGATCTACAAGACGGACTCGCTGCACTCCGCGGTCGTCGAGATCATCGTGAAGAAGGGCGGCCGCTGCCGCTACACGACCATCCAGAACTGGTCGAACAACGTCTACAACCTGGTGACCAAGCGCGCGAAGGCCGAGGCCGGTGCGACCATGGAGTGGATCGACGGCAACATCGGTTCCAAGGTCACCATGAAGTACCCGGCGGTCTGGCTGACCGGCGAGCACGCCAAGGGCGAGGTCCTCTCGGTCGCGTTCGCGGGTGAGGGCCAGCACCAGGACACCGGTTCCAAGATGGTCCACCTCGCGCCGAACACCTCGAGCAACATCGTCTCCAAGTCGGTGGCCCGTGGCGGTGGCCGGGCGTCGTACCGCGGTCTGATCAAGATCAACAACGGCGCGCACGGCAGCCGGTCGACGGTGAAATGCGACGCGCTGCTGGTGGACACCATCTCGCGCAGCGACACCTACCCGTACGTCGACATCCGCGAGGACGACGTGACGATGGGCCACGAGGCGACCGTCTCGAAGGTCAGCGACGATCAGCTCTTCTACCTGATGAGCCGCGGTCTGACCGAGGACGAGGCGATGGCCATGGTGGTCCGCGGCTTCGTCGAGCCGATCGCCAAGGAACTCCCGATGGAATACGCGCTCGAGCTCAACCGCCTGATCGAGCTCCAGATGGAAGGAGCTGTCGGCTGATGGCCGATCCCACATTGCCCGTGACCACTCCCGGCTCGGCGGCGCCCGTCGTCAACAAGGGCGAGATGTTCACCTCGTTCGACGTCGACGCCTTCGAGGTGCCGAGTCCCCGCGAGGAGGCGTGGCGGTTCACCCCGTTCCGTCGCCTCCGCGGGTTGCACGACGGGTCCGCGCAGCGGACCGGCGAGGCCGGCGTAGAGGTTGCCGGGGCCGTCGAGGGTGTGACCGTCGAGACCGTCGGTCGCGACGACAAGCGGCTCGGTGAGGGCGGCGTGCCGTTCGACCGTGTTGCCGCGCAGGCGTATTCGTCGTTCACGCAGGCGACCGTGGTGACCGTCGGCCGCGAGGTCGAGCTCGCCGAGCCCGTCACCGTCACGGTCACCGGTCCCGGCGAGGGCGAGACCGCCTTCGGCCACACCCAGATCCGGCTCGAGGCGTTCGCGCGCGCCGTCGTCGTCCTCGATCAGAAGGGCAGCGGCACGTTCGCGGAGAACGTCGAATTCGTCGTCGGCGACAGTGCCGCACTGACCGTCGTGAACATCCACGACTGGGAGGACGACGCCGTCCACGTCGCGACGCATCACGTGCGTGCCGGCCGTGACTCCGTGGTCCGCCACTTCGCGATCAGCTTCGGCGGCAACCTGGTTCGGCTGTCGCCGATCGTCCACTACGACGCGCCCGGTGGCGACGTCGAGATGTGGGGTCTGTACTTCGCCGACGCCGGCCAGCATCTCGAGCAGCGACTCCTCGTCGACCACAGCCAGCCGCACTGCCGCTCGAACGTCGTCTACAAGGGCGCGCTGCAGGGCGACGTCTCCGGCGATCGCAGCCGTGAGGCCCACACCGTGTGGGTCGGCGACGTGCTGATCCGAGCCGAGGCCGAGGGCACCGACACCTTCGAGCTCAACCGCAACCTGGTGCTCACCGACAACGCGCGTGCCGACTCGGTGCCGAACCTCGAGATCGAGACCGGCGAGATCGTCGGTGCCGGACATGCCAGCGCCACCGGTCGTTTCGACGACGAGCAACTGTTCTACCTGCAGGCCCGCGGCATCCCCGAGGACCAGGCCCGACGCCTCGTCATCCGCGGCTTCTTCGGCGAGGTGATCGCCAAGATCGGTGTGCCCGAGCTGCGCGAGCGTCTCTCGGCCGCGGTCGAGCAGGAACTCGAACTCGCCGGCGCCTGACCGCCGATCACCCTCGCCATCCGAACTTCCCAGCCCGGAGAAAGAAATCCTGAGACTATGACCACACTGGAAATCCGTGACCTGCACGTCGATGTCGCGCAGACCGACGCCGACGCCGAGCCCATCCACATCCTCAAGGGTGTCGACCTGACCGTGAAGTCGGGGGAGACGCACGCGATCATGGGCCCCAACGGTTCCGGCAAGTCGACGCTGTCCTACGCCATCGCCGGTCACCCCAAGTACGAGGTGACCTCGGGGTCGATCACCCTCGACGGTGAGGACGTCCTGGAGATGAGCGTCGACGAGCGGGCCCGCGCCGGACTGTTCCTCGCCATGCAGTACCCCGTCGAGGTGCCCGGCGTCTCGATGTCGAACTTCCTGCGGACCGCCGCCACCGCCGTGCGTGGTGAGGCGCCGAAGCTGCGCCACTGGGTCAAGGAGACCAAGGAGGCGATGACCTCGCTCGACATCGATCCGTCGTTCTCCGAGCGCAGTGTCAACGAGGGTTTCTCCGGCGGTGAGAAGAAGCGTCACGAGATCCTCCAGCTCGATCTGCTCAAGCCGCGGATCGCGATCCTCGACGAGACCGACTCCGGCCTCGACGTCGACGCCCTGCGGGTGGTCAGCGAGGGCGTGAACCGCTATAAGGAGCGCGACAACGGCGGGATCCTGCTGATCACGCACTACACGCGCATCCTCCGCTACATCAAGCCGGAGTTCGTGCACGTGTTCGTCAACGGCCGCGTCGTCGAATCCGCCGGTCCCGAACTCGCCGACGAGCTCGAGGAGAAGGGTTACGAGCGTTTCACCTCGGCTGCCAAGGCCGGCTGAGACCGCCCGACCGATCCGAGCCGACCAGCACAGGAGGTGTACCAGGTGACACTCTCGACAGAGGTTTCCACCGCCCTGGACGTCGATTCGCTGCGCGCCGACTTCCCGATCCTCTCGCGCTCCGTGCGCGACGGAAAGCCGCTGGTGTACCTGGATTCCGGGGCGACCTCGCAGCGTCCGGTCCAGGTGCTCGACGCCGAACGGTACTTCCTCACGCACCACAACGCGGCGGTGCATCGCGGCGCGCATCAGCTCGCCGAAGAGGCGACCGATGCGTATGAGGACGCCCGGGAGGTCATCGCGGCGTTCGTGGGGGCGTCCGCCGACGAGCTCGTGTTCACCAAGAACGCGACCGAGGCACTCAACCTCGTGACCTACACCCTCGGCGACCCGCGGTCCGCGGACGTCCTCGGGGGTTCGGCGCTCGGGCCCGGCGACACCGTCGTCATCACCGAGCTGGAGCATCACGCCAATCTCGTTCCGTGGCAGGAGCTCTGCGGCCGCACGGGCGCGACGCTCCGCTGGTTCGGGGTCACCGACGAGGGCCGGATCGACCTGGATTCGCTGACCCTCGACCAGTCGGTGAAGGTCGTCTCGTTCACCCATCAATCGAATGTGACCGGTGCGGTCGCCGATGTGGCCGAGCTGGTCTCGCGCGCACGCGCGGTCGGCGCACTCGTCGTGCTCGACGCCTGCCAGTCGGTGCCGCACATGCCGGTCGACTTCCGTGCACTCGACGTCGACTTCGCCGCCTTCTCCGGGCACAAGATGTTCGGGCCCAGTGGCGTCGGAGCGCTGTACGGCAAGTCCGATCTGCTGAATGCGTTGCCGCCGTTCATCACCGGCGGCTCGATGATCGAGACAGTGACCATGGAGGGGTCGACCTACGCCCCGCCGCCGCAACGGTTCGAGGCGGGCGTGCCGATGACCTCGCAGGTCGTCGGACTCGGTGCCGCGGTGCGCTACCTGACCGACCTCGGCATGGACGCCGTCGCCGCGCATGAGCATGCGCTGACCGCGCGGGCGCTGGAGCATCTCGGCGACATCGAGGGCCTGCGGATCATCGGGCCCTCGACCCCGGAGAACCGCGGCGGCGCCGTGGCCTTCCTCGTCGACGGCATCCACGCCCACGATCTCGGTCAGATCCTCGACGACGAGGGCGTGGCCATCCGGGTGGGTCACCACTGCACGTGGCCGCTGCACCGGCGCTTCGGCGTCGCCGCCACCGCGCGTGCGTCGTTCGCCGCGTACAACACGTTCGCCGAGGTCGATGCGCTCGCCGCCGCGATCGTCACGGCGCAGAAGTTCTTCGGGACGGTCTGAGCCATGCGGATGGAACAGATGTACCAGGAAGTGATCCTGGACCACTACAAACACCCGCACGGGCGCGGACTCCGTGAACCGTTCGGTGCCGAGGTTCACCACGTCAACCCGACCTGTGGTGACGAGGTCACCCTGCGCGTGGCGGTCTCCGACGACGGTTCGAACATCGACGACGTGTCCTACGACGGGCAGGGATGCTCGATCTCGCAGGCGTCGACGTCGGTGTTGCACGACCTCATCGTCGGCCGGCCGGTCGGGGAAGCACTGGCCACCGTCGAGTCGTTCAACGCGATGATGACCTCCCGCGGCAAGGACGCCGGTGACGAGGACGTCATCGGCGACGGGATCGCCTTCGCCGGGGTGAGCAAATACCCGGCACGCGTCAAATGCGCGCTCCTGGGCTGGATGGCCTTCAAGGACGCACTCGCGCAGACGATGGACAGCCACGAGACACGAGCGGAGACAGCATGAGTGACGACACAGCCACCACGGACACACCGACGACCGCGGCCACCGACACCGGCGTGACGGGGACACCCGCCGCGCCCGCGACGTCGCTGCCGGCCATCGAGGACGTCGAGGAGGCGATGCGCGACGTGGTCGACCCCGAACTGGGGATCAACGTCGTCGACCTCGGTTTGGTCTACGGCATCGAGGTGACCGACGACGCGGTCGCGAAGATCGACATGACCCTCACCTCGGCGGCCTGTCCGCTGACCGACGTGATCGAGGATCAGTCGCGCGGTGCGCTGGTCTCCAGCGGTCTGTGCACCGACATGGAGATCAACTGGGTCTGGCTGCCGCCGTGGGGTCCGGACAAGATCACCGACGACGGTCGCGAGCAGCTCCGCGCCCTCGGCTTCACCGTCTGACCGACGATCGGACACACCACTGCGCCGGCCCCGGTCATGATCGACGACCGGGTCCGGCGCTTGTTCGTCGACAGGGCACTTCCGTGCGGGGAGTTGATCGCATGAGGCGTTTCGAGTCGCGGGTCGAGCGGATGATCCGAGAGGCCACCGAACGCGGCGAATTCGACAACCTGCCGGGCGCGGGGAAGCCATTGGACCTGACCGACAGCGACGATCCCGACTGGTGGGTCAAACGCAAGATCCGCGAGGAGAACCTCGACTCGTCGGCGTTGCTCCCCGCGCCGCTGCTGTTGCGCCGGGAGGCACAGGATTTCCCGGAGTCGCTGCGCCACATCGCCGACGTGGACGCGGTCCGCGACATCCTCGTCGACTTCAATCGCCGTGTGCGCGAGGCGCATCTCGCCGCCCGCCAGATGGCGCTGCCGCACAGCGTCGTCGCGCACACCGTCGACGTCGATGACGTGATCCGACGCTGGCGGGCTCTGCGGCGGTAATCAGCCGGCGTCGCCGACCCACGCCGGGGTGGACATCGCACCCCGCGCCACCACGACGCGAGTACGCATGTCGACAGCAGCGATGACCCTGGTCATCGCGCTCATCGTGCCGGTGAGATCGTCCCGCTTGCTCAGGTAACTGCGTTGTGCGGCAAGGGGCATCGTGAAGAACGCCTCGAAGAACGCGACCGTTTGCGACGGACCGAGCCCCAGCAGGGCGCTGAGCCCACGGAGACGCAGGTTGTGTACCGCACGGGTGGACGGCGGCCACAGATCCTTGGCGGGTTCTCGACCCGCGGCGAGAGCGGCCACCACGGCGTCGGTGCACATGAACGATGTCGCGACGCTGTAGCCGGTCGTCGGGTTCTTGAAACCGCCCGCGGCGCCGAACCGGAAAACGGGATCGCGCCAGGGGTGTGGTGACGAGCCGGTCAGCGGGAAGTCGACGTGCTCGACCCGCCGGATCCCCGACGGCATCCCGCCGAGCCGCGCGGCCAGGCGGCGCTCGAGTTCGTCGAGACCGAGGGCGGGATGCCCGGCGAGGCAGGTCTCCTCGAGGAGGTACTCGCCCCCGCCGAGCGGCACGACATACAGAAAGGACGGCAGCGCCCGGCGGTCTGTCGCGCCACCCCGCCAGTCCATGAGCAGTGCCTCGTGTCCGTCCAGCACGGGTGCGGCCACCTCCGCGTCGACGATGATCCCGTACGCGGTCTGTCGAGGTGCGTCGTGGGGGAGCGCACCGCGACAGTCGACCACGACATCGCCGGTCAGGACCGAACCGTCATCGAGATGCACACGCGCGCCGTCGATCTCGACCACCCGGGCGGAACGGGTCGGAACCCCGTCGAGGGTCAGTGACCGTTGCAGGCCGGGGGTGTCGAAGACGGTGTACCCGCGGGCCACCTCCTCGAGTTCGCGGCCCGCGATCCCGATGCGCTCGGTCCGGGCGGCGACGGCGGACTGCTCGACCCACTCGGGCAACTCGTCGGACCAGCAGGCGAACGTGGACCGCCAGACCCGGTCGGGGGACGGATCGACCAGGGTGACCGGTACGCCGGCACGGGCCAGGCGGTGGACGAGGGCGCGGCCGGCCGGCCCGGCCCCCGCGACGATGACTCCGGAACTCACATCCTGTCCTTCGGCGCGGGCGACGATCCGGACGGTGACGCGTCGTCGGGTTGGGACGTCACGAACCGCCGGTGGCGAGCATGCCACCGTCGACGGCCAGGGTCTCGCCGGTGATCCACGCCGACTCGTCGCTCGCGAGGAAGGCGACCGCCCGGGCGACGTCCTCGGGTTCCCCGATCCGCTTCATCGGGTACGAGTTCGCCGCGCGGGCCTCGTTCTCGCCCTCGATCAGCCCGGAGGCGAACTTCGTGCGCACGATGGACGGGGCGATCGCGTTGACCCGGATGGCCGGACCGAGTTCCCAGGCGAGCTCGGCGGTCAGGCGGATCAGCGCCGCCTTCGACGTGCCGTACGCCGCGATCACGCCCGTCGACCGCAGACCCGCGACCGACGAGATGTTGACGACCGACCCGCCGGTGTCCTTCATGCCCGCCCGGTAGGCCTCCTGGACGAACCCGAGCGCGGCGACGACATTGGTGTCGAACGTCTTGCGGTACGCGGCGAGGTCGGCCCCCATCAGCGGGCCGGCCAGCGGCGCGATCCCGGTGTTGTTGACCAGGATGTGGATTCCGCCGCCCTGTGCGACGGCCGCGGCCACGGCGGCCGTCCGGTCGTCGGCGTCGCCGGTGTTGCCCGCACACGCCGAGACCGTTGCTCCGGGCACCGCCGTCCGGATCCGGCCGGCCGCCTCCTCGAGTGGCTCGGCCTTCCGGCTCGTGATGACGACCGAGGCACCGCGTCGGGCCAGTTCCGTCGCGATCGCCTCACCGATGCCGCGACTGGCACCGGTGACGAGCGCGGACCGGCCGGTCAAGTCGGAGGACTGCGGGAAGTTCTGCGGAATCGTTGTGGAGTGCGTCACGTCCCACACCGTATCGGTCCACCGTGACGGGGGTGGTCGACTCGGCCGCACGGCGCCGGGGTCCGCACGTGGGAAAAGCAGTGGCGCGGCACCGGTAGAATCGACCGTCGTGATCACCGCGACCGACCTGGAGGTACGAGCGGGCGCTCGGACCCTGTTGGCGGCGCCCGGCGACGCCTTACGCATCCAGCCCGGCGACCGGATCGGCCTCGTGGGCCGCAACGGTGCCGGCAAGACCACCACGCTGCGCATCCTGGCCGGCGAGACCGAACCCTACGCGGGATCGATCCGCCGGTCCGGTGAACTCGGTTACCTCCCGCAGGACCCCAAAGAGGGCGACCTCGACGTCCTGGCCAAGGACCGGGTGCTCTCCGCGCGCGGTCTCGACGAGATCTTGCGCGACATGGAGAAGCAGCAGGCGCAGATGGCCGAGGCCGCCGACGACAAGCTGCGGGACAAGGCCGTGGCGCGGTACGGCCGGCTCGAAGAGCGCTTCGCCGCCCTCGGCGGATACGTCGCCGAATCCGAGGCCGCGCGGATCTGCAACAGCCTGGGTCTGCCCGACCGGGTTCTCGAGCAGCCGCTACGGACACTCTCCGGCGGTCAGCGCCGACGGATCGAGCTCGCACGCATCCTGTTCGCGGCGTCCGACGGTTCGGGGAAATCCGACACCACCCTCCTGCTCGACGAACCGACCAACCACCTCGACGCCGACTCGATCGCCTGGCTCCGCAGCTTCCTGCAGAACCACGAGGGGGGTCTCGTCGTGATCAGTCACGACGTCGACCTGCTGGCCGACGTGGTGAACCGGGTGTGGTTCCTCGACGCGGTGCGCGGTGAGGCCGACATCTACAACATGAGCTGGAAGCGGTACCTCGATGCCCGGGCGACCGACGAGCAGCGCCGTCGTCGCGAACGGGCCAACGCCGAGAAGAAGGCGTCCGCCCTGCGCGCGCAGGCCGCGAAGCTCGGTGCCAAGGCGACCAAGGCGACCGCCGCGCAGAACATGCTCAAGCGCGCGGAGCGGATGATCGACGCCCTCGACGAGGAGCGGGTGGCCGACCGCACCGCGCGGATCCGGTTCCCCGAACCGGCCGCATGCGGCAAGACACCGTTGATGACGTCCGGACTCTCGAAGAGCTACGGCTCGCTGGAGATCTTCACCGGGGTGGACCTCGCGATCGACAAGGGCAGTCGCGTAGTCGTCCTCGGCCTCAACGGCGCGGGCAAGACGACGCTGCTGAGAATGCTTGCCGGAGTGGAGAAGCCGGACACAGGGTCGATCGCGCCGGGATTCGGTCTGAAGATCGGCTACTTCGCGCAGGAACACGACACCCTCGACGACCGGGCGTCGGTGTGGGAGAACATCCGGCACGCGGCACCCGACGCGGGCGAGCAGGACCTCCGAGGCCTGTTGGGCGCGTTCATGTTCAGCGGCGCCCAGCTCGATCAGCCGGCCGGCACGCTGTCCGGCGGTGAGAAGACCCGGCTCACGCTGGCCGGGCTGGTGTCCTCGGCGGCGAACGTCTTGCTCCTCGACGAGCCGACCAACAACCTCGACCCGATCTCGCGCGAACAGGTCCTCGACGCCCTGCGCAGCTACACCGGGGCCGTCGTCCTGGTCACGCACGATCCGGGCGCCGCCGCCGCGCTCGATCCGCAGCGTGTGATCCTGTTGCCCGACGGCACCGAGGACCACTGGAGCGAGGAGTATCAGGAGCTCATCGAGCTCGCCTGATCGCCTCGATGACCCGATCGGTCCCGGCGCGGTCGGGCACCGTCAGCCGGTGACCGTGTTCGGCGAACTGCCGGCCGACGACCCCCGCGGCCCGCAGCCGCCGCCCGAACTCGATGCCGTCGGTGCCCGGCACGAACACGAAATTCGCCTCGCTCGGCAGCGCCGGGTGGCCCGAGTCGCGCAGCGCGTCGGCGATTCGATCGCGTTCGCGGCGCATCGCCGTGACCCGTCCGGCCAGCTCGTCGGACGCGGCAAGTGCCAGCGACGCCGCGTGTTCGGCGGCCGCGGTGATCGAGAAGGGGACTTCGTGACGGCGGGCACCGCCGATGGACGTCGCCGACCCGATCGCATAACCGACCCGCAGTCCCGCGAGACCGTGGGCTTTGGAGAGGCTTCGCACCACGATCAGGTTGGGGTACTCGTCGACCAGCGTCCGGACATCGGGTGCGTTCCGGCAGTACTCGACGTACGCCTGGTCGAGGATCACCGGGATCGCCGGGTCGACAGCCATGAGCAGATCACGGATCTCCGTGTCGGAGAGGACCGATCCGGTCGGGTTGTGCGGGCTGCAGACGATGACGGCCGCGGTGTCCGGACGCGCGGCCGCGGCGAGCGCACCGATATCGGGACGCCCGGCGTCGAACAGCGGGGTCGTGTCGATCCCGAGCCCGATCATCTCGGCGAGCAGCGCGAAACCCTCGAATGTCGGTGCGGGGGTGACGATCCGCGGTCCGGTGCGACCTCTGGCCCGGCACTGCGCCGCCGAGTCCTGCAGGATCGCGGAGAGTACGGCCGTCGCCCCGGCGGGTAGGCTAAAGTCCGGCGTCGGAGGGCTGTGGTCTGGACGAGCGGTCGGGTCACCAGGTGGCTTCGACTCGGCTCCTCGACCTCGACGCGCTCCTTCGTCGCTTGCTCGGCCCGGCGGCTCCGCTCGGTGCCGGCTCGACCAGCGTTCGGGCGGCTCGGCCAGCGGTGGGGCGGCTCAACCAGCTGACGGGCTTGATGCCTCCGGCCAATACCGCTTGCGCAGATCGCCTTTCACGAGCTTCCCGGTGGGCGTGCGCGGCAGGTCGTCGACGAAGTCGACCGACCGGGGCGCCTTGTAGGCCGCGATGTTCTCGGTGGTGAACGCGATCAGCTGCTCGGCGAGCCGATCGGTGGGTTCGTGGCCGTCAGCGAGCTGCACGCAGGCCTTCGCGACCTCGCCGAGGTCGGGGTCGGGGACACCGATCACCGCGACGTCGAACACCGCCGGGTGATTGATGAGGACGTTCTCGGCCTCCTGCGGGTAGATGTTGACGCCGCCGGAGATGATCATGAACGCCTTGCGGTCGGTCAGATACAGATAGCCCTCGTCGTCGACGTATCCGACATCCCCTGTGGTGGACCAGTTCTCGTGTTCGGGGTGCTGGGCCTTGCGGGTCTTGTCGGGGTCGTTGTGGTACTGGAACGCCACGTCCTCGCGTTCGAAGAAGACCTGGCCGACCTCACCGGTCGGGAGTTCCTTGCCGTCCTCGTCGCAGATGTGGACCACGCCGAGCAGCGGCTTGCCCACCGAGCCGGGGTGATCGAGCGCCTCCTGCGGGCCGATGAACGTTGCGCCGGCGGCCTCGGTCGATGCGTAATACTCGTGGATGACCGGGCCCCACCACTCGATCATCGCCCGCTTCACCTCGACCGGGCAGGGCGCGGCCGCGTGGACGGCGATCTTCATGCTGCTGACGTCGTACTTCGAGCGGACGTCGGCGGGCAGCTTCAGCATCCGGATGAACATGGTGGGCACCCACTGGCTGTGGGTCACGCGATACTTCTCGATGGCGGCGAGGGCCGCTTCGGGATCGAACCGGTCCATCATGACCACGGTCCCGCCGACCGAGTTGGTCATCCCGCAATAGCGCAGCGGCGCTGCGTGATACAGCGGTGCGGGGGACAGGTAGACCGCGGAGTCGTCGTAGCCGTACATGGGCGCGAAGATCGCGGTGTAGGCGTCGGGCACCTGGTCGACCTGCCCTTCGGGCATCGGTGTCTTGATGCCCTTCGGACGGCCGGTGGTCCCGGAGGAGTAGAGCATGTCGGTGCCGCGCGGCTGGTCGGTGCGGGGCTCTGCCGACGCATTGGCCAGGACCTTGTCGTAACTCTCGAAGCCGTCGAGATCGCCACCCCACACGATGCGGCGACCCGGGCCGGCAAGGGCCTCGATCTCGCCGGCGGCCGACACGGCCTCGACGACCGAGGCGCCGGCGAACAGGACCTGCGCGTTGCAGTCGGAGAGGATGTAGTTGGTCTCCGCCGCGGTGAGGTGGTGGTTGACCGCGGTCACGTACAGACCGCTGCGCAGGGCCGCCCAGTACACCTCGAAGACGTGGAAGTCGTTGGCGGAGACCACGGCGATGTTGTCGCCGCGTCGGAGTCCGAGGGAGTCGAGGTAGTTGGCGAGCCGGGTCGAGTTCTCGTCCAGTTGTCGGTAGGTCAGTACCTCGCCGGTAGCGGCCCGGATGACGGCCGGCTTGTCGGGGGTGGATTTCGCGAAGACTCCAGGAAACAAGAGTGACGCTCCTCGTGACGAAGGGGATGGCCACCCCGAACGACCGTATCTAACGCTCGTTCGGGGTGTTGCGAGTCACAGTACCCTAGCGTCGTGTCCGATTTCGCAGTTCCTCAGTGCGTCGCGAGAAACCTGTCCATGGTTCGCTCCGCGAGCGCGGTGATCGTCAGCGCGGGATTCACCAGGCCGACTGCGCCGGGGACGAAGGAACCGTCGACGACCCACAGGTTGTCGTAGCCCCGGACTCCGCCGTCAGCGTCGGCCGCGGCACCCATGACGACGCCGCCGAGCCCGTGATAGGTACTCGCGGAACCGAATCCGAGCGCGCGAGACGACACGTGGGTTCCGTTGGCGGCGAAGCCGAAACGGCCCTCGGTGCGTTCGTGGAAACGCTTGATGAAGGCGTTGCTGCGGCGGTCGAGGTCGTTGCGGTCGGCGGGGTGGGGATAGTTCAGTTGCGCCCGCCGGATGCGATGGTCGTAATCGATCGTGCCGCGTTCGTCGGTGTGGGCCTGCACGAGGTGGGTGGTCGCGGCCTTGCCGAGCGGTGCCGGCAGCGGGGTGGCCTGATAGACCATCGAGACCGGTCCGCCGGGCAGGTTGTCCTCGTAGATCCGTGCGTAGCCCGGTCCGGCCTGGACGGCGCCGAAATCCTCGCGGGGGTTCGCCCGGATGGTGAGGAAGTCGCCGTTCACGCCGAAGCCGTCGCCGATGCGCGGTGACAGTCGCGGCAGGCGCCCCTGCGCGCGCGCTTCGACGAGCAGCCGGGTGGTGTGGAAGGAGCCCGCGGCCATGAAGAGGTGATCGGCCTCGGTGGTCACGGTGCGTACCGTGCGGCCCTGCTCGTCGAGAACCCGTGCGGTGACGACGAATCCGGCGCGGCGCGAGCGAGGCCGGATGTCGAAGACCTCGTGCATCGGCTTGACGGTGACGTTGCCGGTCCGTTCGGCGGCGAGGAGGTAGCTGCGGTCGAGAGACTTCTTGGCGCCGCTGTTGACGCCGTAGCTCAGTTCGCCCGCGGTCACCGACGGGGTGGCCCGGCCGGCCAGTTCGTCGCGGGCGATGTCCCAGTCGATGGCGAAGTCGAAGAAGTGCGGTGACGCGCCGTAGCGCTCGATCACCTTCAGCCAGGACCGGGCCCCGACGTACTTGGGGTGCGCGAGGATGTCCGCGGGCAGCGGCGAGACGCCGAGCCCGGCCTTCGCGCGCGGGAAGTAGGTCTGGGCGAGCTGCGCGTAGTCGGCGGCCGCCGGGAAGATGTGCTCGAAGTCCTGTCGGCGGGGGACGGGCGTGAAGGAGCCGAACACGAGCGACCCGCCGCCGACGCCTGCGCCGTACACGGCCTCGACGCCGTTGCCCATCACATGGTCGAGCACGCCGGGATACGGCTCCACCGGGAGGCCGCTCGCCGCACTCGCGCCGGCGGGGCTGCCGAACCACGCGGCGCGCTTGTCCGGGGTGGTCGTCGTGGCGAAGGTGTTGCCGTCCGGTCGGATCGGCCACCGGCGCCCGTGCTCGAAAACCGTTGTCGTGTAGCCGGCCTCGCCGAGGCGACGTGCCGCCACCGCGCCGCCGAAGCCGGTGCCGATGACGATCGCGGTCTGCCCCGGTGCCGCCTGCGCCGGGGTGACGGTCGCGCCGAGCGCGGCGAGGGCGCCGACGCCGGCCGCAGAGCGCATGAGGGTCCGGCGAGAGACGGCGGGACCGGGTTTGTCGAGTTTCACCCGGGAACCTTAGCGTGAGCTAAGTAAGGTTAGGGAATCCTTAGCAGCAGCAACTGTGTGGGATGGATCTTGGCCGGCTTGATCCGGCCCGGCAGCCGCGGTGCGTGATCGCCGAGTCGGCCGGGGCCGCGGGACGTTAGGCTCCGGGGTGTGACGGCTGCGCTGCAGATCGAGGTGGACCGCGACAGCGTGGCGATGGGGGATGACGTCGCTTCCCACGCACACTCACTCCTGGTGGAGCCGGGTACGGCGCTGAGTGTCGTCCTCGCCGCGGCGGCGCCCGGGATCCGTGCTCGGGGCTGGTCCTGGGTGGCCGACGTCGACGGCCGGGTCGCCGCCGTCTGGTCGGCCGACCACGGTGTGCAGATGCTCGTCGGGGACGGCCCGGTGACCGCGGACGTCGTGCCGTGCCGGATTCATTACCGGTACTTCCTGCAGATCGACCCGGCGTGGCTGTATCGGCGCCTCGCCGAGGGGGCCGCGGCGGACCGGGGCGCCCTCGAACGCGAGTACCGCCCGATCGGTGATCGGCGACGCGAGGAGGACGAGCGTCGCCGCGAACGCGATTCGGCGACAAGGTATCTGACCGTCGAGTGCACCGCGGCGCTGCGCGGCTTCGGTGCGGAGTTCGATCTGCACAACGACCGGACGGCACGGTTCGACGTGGTCGGCTCGATGTGGCGGGTACAGCGCGCCGACACCATGACCATGACCTTCGACGGGGCGAATCAGGTCCTGTCGTCGATCCGACCCGTCGGCGTCGCCGAGTGCTGGCTGGTCGCGGCCGTCGGAATGCGTATGCGACAGGTGCAGGGACTCACGCCGGTCCCGAACGACCCCCGTTTGCCGGTGCCGGAGCTGCGGCCGATGGGGTCAGGGGTGGCCGGATCGCCACGCTGGACGACGAGAGGTACGAGAGGCGATCCCGTCGTCCAGCTGACCGGCGATGAGGCGGTGCGGGCCTACCGGTTGTCGGCGAACCGTTCGATCGACGAGGTCGTGTCCCTGCTGGCCCCGGACTGAGGTCAGTCGTGTGCGCGCACGGACTCCTCGACGAGGTCGAGCACCGCGTGCAGATCGTCGGTGGGCTGGCCGGTGGCCAGCCGGGTGATCAGACCGTCGAGCACGAGGTCGAGGTAGTTGAGCAGAACGTCGGTCGGGACGTCGTCGCGCAGGCGCCCCGCTTGCCGACCCCGCTCCAGCCGGCTGAGTGTCGCCTGCTCGACCTCGGCCGCGTAGGACACCCACTCCGCACGGAATCCGTTGTCCGTCCGTAGTTTCCGCGCGATCTCCAGGCGCGTGCCGAGCCAGTCGAAATCCTGGGGGCGCGTGAGCATGTCGCGCATGACCTGCACCAGGCCCTGCTCGGCGGCGACATCGGCCATCCGCTCGGCATCCTCGCGCGCGAGGGCCAGGAACAGCGCCTCCTTGTCCCGGTAATGGTGGAAGATCGCACCCCGGGACAAGCCGGTGGACTCTTCGATCCGTTTGACGGTCGCGCCGTCGTATCCGTACTCCGCGAAGCAATGCCGCGCGCCGTCGAGAATCTCCCGACGACGCGCGGCAAGCCGGTCATCGCTGACCTTGGGCACGTCGAGTGCCTCCTGTCAGCTCTTGATCATGTTGCGCAGCACGTACTGCAGGATGCCTCCGTTGCGGTAGTAGTCGGCCTCACCCGGGGTGTCGATGCGGACCTTGGCATCGAACTCCACCGTCGAGCCGTCTTCCTTGGTGGCGGTGACGTGCACGGTCGACGGCGTCGTCCCGTTGTTGAGCTCCTCGATGCCCGCGATGTCGTAGGTCTCGGTGCCGTCGAGGCCCAACGACTTGTGCGACTCGCCCTCGGGGAACTGCAGCGGGATGACGCCCATGCCGATGAGGTTTGAGCGGTGGATGCGCTCGAAGCTCTCGGTGATGACGGCCTTCACGCCGAGGAGGCTGGTGCCCTTCGCCGCCCAGTCACGCGACGATCCGGTGCCGTACTCCTTGCCGCCGAGCACGACGAGCGGGATGTTCTGCTCGGCGTAGTTCTGCGCGGCGTCGTAGATGAACGACTGCGGTGCACCCTCCTGGGTGAAGTCGCGGGTGTAACCACCGGTCACACCGTCGAGCAGCTGGTTCTGTAGGCGGATGTTGCCGAAGGTCGACCGGATCATCACCTCGTGGTTGCCGCGGCGGGCGCCCAGCGAGTTGTAGTCCTTGCGGGCCACCCCGTTGGCATCGAGGTACTGCGCGGCGGGGGTGCCGGGCTTGATCGTCGACGCGGGGGAGATGTGGTCGGTGGTCACCGAGTCGCCGAGCTTCGCGAGCACGCGTGCGCCCTTGATGTCGGAGACGGGCGACGGCTCACGCTGCATGCCCTCGAAGTACGGAGGCTTGCGGACGTAGGTGGACTCGTCGTCCCACTCGAAGGTCTTGCCCGACGGGGTCGGCAGGTTCTGCCAGCGCTCGTCACCCTTGAAGACGTCGGCGTAGTCCGAGGCGTACTGCTCCGGCGAGATCGACGAGGCGATGGTCGCCTCGATCTCCTCGTTGGTCGGCCAGATGTCCTTGAGGAACACGTCGTTGCCGTCGGTGTCCTTGCCCAGCGCGTCGGTCTCGAAGTCGAAGTCCATCGTGCCGGCCAGGGCATAGGCGATGACCAGCGGCGGCGACGCGAGGTAGTTCATCTTCACGTCGGGGTTGATGCGACCCTCGAAGTTGCGGTTGCCCGACAGCACCGCGGTGGCGGTGAGGTCGTTGTCGTTGATCGCCTTCGAGATCTCCTCCGGCAGCGGGCCGGAATTGCCGATGCACGTGGTGCAGCCGTAGCCGACGAGGTAGAAGCCGAGCTTCTCCAGGTACGGCCAGAGACCGGACTTGTCGTAGTAGCCGGTGACGACCTGCGAGCCCGGTGCCATCGACGTCTTGACCCACGGCTTGGACGACAGGCCCTTCTCCACGGCCTTCTTGGCCAGGAGCGCCGCGCCGAGCATGACCGACGGGTTGGAGGTGTTGGTGCAGCTGGTGATCGAAGCGATCGTCACGATCCCGTGGTCGAGGATCATCGATCCTCGTTCCTCGGAATCCACCCGGACCGGATTGGTCGGCCGACCCTCGGCGCCGTTGGCGGCCGAGTGCAGCGGCTCGGCGTCGTCGTCGGCGAAGGACAGGGTCGCGGGGTCGGACGCCGGGAAGGTTTCCTCGACCGCCTCGTCCAGCTTGGTCTGCGGAGCGGAGTTGCCGTTCTCGACGTAGTTGTGGATGTCCTTGCGGAACGCGTTCTTCGCGTCCCACAGCTCGATGCGGTCCTGCGGACGCTTCGGGCCGGCGATCGACGGGACGACGTCGGCCAGGTCGAGCTCGAGGTACTCCGAGTACACGGCCTCCTCGGCGTCCTTCTCCAGCCACATGCCCTGTTCCTTGGCATAGGCCTCGACGAGCGCGAGCGTCTCCTCGCTGCGCCCGGTGAGTCGGAGGTAGTTGACGGTCTCGCCGTCGATCGGGAACATCGCGCAGGTCGAGCCGAACTCGGGGCTCATGTTGCCGATGGTGGCGCGGTTGGCGAGCGGGACCTCGCCGACACCGTTGCCGTAGAACTCGACGAACTTGCCGACCACGCCGTGCTTGCGCAGCATCTCGGTGATGGTGAGGACCACGTCGGTCGCGGTGACGCCCGGCTTGGTCGCGCCGGTGAGCTTGAAGCCGACGACGCGGGGGATGAGCATGGAGACCGGCTGACCGAGCATCGCGGCCTCGGCCTCGATGCCGCCGACGCCCCAGCCCAGGACGCCGAGGCCGTTCTCCATCGTGGTGTGCGAGTCGGTGCCGATGCAGGTGTCGGGGTAGGCGACGCCGTCACGGACCATCACCGAGCGCGCGAGGTGCTCGATGTTGACCTGGTGCACGATGCCGGTGCCCGGCGGCACGACGCGGAAGTCGTCGAAGGCGCCCTGACCCCAGCGGAGGAATTTGTAGCGCTCCTCGTTGCGCTGGTACTCGATCTCGACGTTGCGCTCGAACGCCTGGGCATTGCCGAAGGCCTCGATGATGACGGAGTGGTCGATGACCATCTCGGCCGGTGCGAGCGGGTTGACCTTGTCCGGGTCGCCGCCGAGTTCCTTGACGGCGTCGCGCATGGTCGTGAGGTCGACGATGCAGGGCACGCCGGTGAAGTCCTGCATGATCACGCGGGCAGGCGTGAACTGGATCTCGACGCTCGGTTCGGCGTTCGGGTCCCAGTTCGCCAGGGCCTCGATGTGCTCCTTGGTGATGTTCGCGCCATCCTCGGTGCGCAGGAGGTTCTCGGCGAGGACCTTCAGAGCGTAGGGGAGCTTGGCGGTGCCCTCGACGGCGTTCAGACGGTAGATCTCGTAGCTGTTGTCACCGACGTCCAGCGTGCCGCGGGCGCCGAAGGAATTGATACTCACGTCTAAATCCACTCTCCTCGTGTGCCGGCGGGCTGCGCCGGCGATTACTCGATGATCCACTTGCGGTCGGGCGGGGCTGGTCGATCCGGCGCAGTCGTGCCGCACCGGCTGACGTTCTGCACCGGCGGGCTGCACCGGCACCATCGGATGTCCGCGAGGGCCACCCGCGACAACGTCGTCCAGTCTAACAGTACGGACGTACTGTTACCAAGCTCGGGCCGGGACACGCCGGATCGGACCTGCCGACACCGGAATACCCAGACGAGTCCATTGTGTCGTACGGTGCAGGGCGGGGTTCGGCGAGGAGACACTCGACGCCGGCGCGATACCGCCGTCAACGTGCACGCAACCCCGGGTGATCTCGAGAGGCAGGGGTGGCGGATGGGTCCGCAGGCGACGACGCTGGTGCTGGCAGCTCCCGCGGAGAACAACGAACTCACCGGACTCGTCGGGGTCGACATGGGTGAGCTGTCGCGGGACATCGCCGACGACGGCGTGGCGGGGGCGACGCCCGAACAGTTGCCCGGCATGCTCGAGGTCGTCGAATACGCCCAGTCGAAGGGCCATGACGTCAGCTTCGTGGTCATCGACCAGGTTCAGCCCCGGTTCACTCTCTACCGCGACGTCGCGAACCAGTTGCAGGAACAGGTCGGCGGCACCGTCATCGTGCTCGGCCCCAACTCGGTCGGCAGCTCGTCGCCGGAGTTCAGCCGGGTGGTGCAGGAACAGGCCACCGACGGCCTGACCCTCACCGACCCCGCGGGTGCGGCGCGGCAGATGATCGACACGATGACCGGTCCCAACGTGGACTGGACGATCGTGGGCCTGCTGCTGATCCTGGTCGTCGCGGGCGGAGCCGTGCTCGCCCGGCTGCGGCAGGTCCGCAGCCGCAAGAGCCTGGCCGCCGGTCCGCTGGGACCCGTGCAGACCACCGCCGCGGAGTCGGATGACTCCTCGGAATCACGCCGCGAGCCGACCGCTTCCGGCCGGTAGTAGACAGGCCCGGGCCGCCTCTGCCGGCCGGCGATGCGGCGGGTGGGCCCGCCCCCTGGCACCTTGTTCTCGCGCGGCGGGGACCCTTCTCGGCGTGTCTTCCGGTCTGTTGCCAATTCGAGACCTTGACGACCGTTCGATCTTTCGCCAGTTCACGGCATTTTCGCAGGTAATCACGCCTTTGTAATTCACGAACACGGTTTTCTCGTGTGGTTGATGTGACGTACGGTTCTGATGTCGCGTGTGATGCCTGTGTTCCCTACAGGGTCCGATGTGGCGGAAGTGCAGTGCGTGATCGCCGCGGGTTCAGACACCCCGGACGGTCGCCGGACCGGGGATCGGACGATCCCCGCGAATCGCGAGGAGTTCCAGGTGAGGCGAGGAAGAACTGGTGCGTCATGGCCGGCGCGCGTCTCGGCGGCCCTTGCTGTCGTACTCGTCTGCGCGGTCGGTGCGGGTCATGCCGACGCGGCGCCCAAGAAGACGCCCGAGTCGCCCATCTCCGGTCTGATCAACCGGATCGCGACGGTCAACCAGGACATCGCCGACCTCGATCAGGCGCTCGCGTCCCGCCAGGAGAACGTGAACCGATCGATCGTCGACTTCCAGAACTCGCTCGCGCAGCAGCGCCTCGCCACGGTGGCCGCGCGCGGAGCACGCACCGAACTCGACCGCTCGAGCAAGGCCGTCGTCGACGCTCAGAAGGAGTTCGACCGGTTCGCCCGTCTGGCCTACCAGCAGGGGCCGGAGCAGGGTTCGATGTCGAACTACGTCGCCTCCGAGGACCCGCAGGCCGTCCTCGACCGCATGAAGCTGATCGATCAGGTCGGCAAGAAGCAGCAGGAGATGATCCGGCGGCTGCAGGTGGCCCGTAACCAGAAGGCCAACCGACTCGCGGCCGTCGAGGCCACCCGCCGGCAGGCGTCGTTCGCGGCCAAGAGCGCCGAACAGCGCAAGACCGACGCCATGGCGGCGGTCACCGAGGCGAAGGCCGCCATCGCCTCCCAACAGAAGCGCAAGGCCACCCTGATCGGGGAACGCGACCGGGTCCAGAAGCGCCTCAACACGATTCGCGGATATGTGCCGAAGAAGACGGTCGAGGGGCCGTCGGCGAGCGATCTGCTCTCGAACCTGTTTCCGACCGATCCGTCGGCCGAGGGTGTGCTCAAGGCGCTGCCGGCCACGCCCGCGACCGACAACCAGGCACTGGCCGTCGCGGCCGAGGCCGCGGCGCGCCTCGCCATCGACGTCGGTTCGTCCATCCTCGCCGGTCTGGTCGGGCAGCAGCAGTTGCCCCAGTCCGAGTTGCTGAACGAGCTCGGCATCGGCGGTGCGGACATCACCGGCAGCAGCGGTGGCGACACCCTCAGTGCGCGACTCGGTTCGGGGAGCCTCGGCTCACTGTTCGGCAGTTCCTCCGGCGGCGGCGGGGGCGGGGGCGGCGTCGTCCGACCCGGGCTGCGCGGTCCGCAAGCCGTCGAGATCGCCGTCAACCGTGCGCTCTCGCAGCTGAACGTGCCCTACGCCTGGGGCGGTGGCGACGCGAACGGCCCGACGCAGGGAATCCGCGACGGCGGTGTGGCCGACAGCTACGGCGACTACAACAAGATCGGTTTCGACTGCTCCGGCCTGATGATCTACGCGTTCGCCGGCGTCGGGATCGAACTGCCGCACTACACCGGTTACCAGTACACCTCGGGGCCGCAGTTCCCGCTGTCACAGATGCGACGCGGCGACATGATCTTCTACGGCCCCAACGCGAGTGCGCACGTCGCGCTGTACCTCGGCGACAACAAGATGGTCGAGGCACCGCAGTCGGGTGACGTGGTCAAGGTGTCCCCGCTGCGCACCAACGGCGCGATGCCGAACGTGGTCCGTCTGCTCTGAGGCGTGGTGGTTCCGGCGGGCGCGGTGAACGACCGACCCCCGCCGAGTCTTCTTGGCACCTTTTCAGCCGGCACGGCTAGGCTGGCACAGACACGCGGGGTCGACGCCTGCGCGCTGCGCGTTCGCGCCGCCCGTGGGCCCTCGCGGTTCGACGGAACAGCAGTTCAGAGGAACAGGAGCACGGGTTGACCGAATCGCACTCCCTCGGCAAGGCGGCCACGGGGGATTCCGCGGCGGCAGGAGCGGACGGCTCGGTGCTGAGCGACGCCGACGTCGCCCTGCTCGAGCGGGCCATCTACGAGGTCAAGCGCGTCATCGTCGGCCAGGATCAGCTCGTCGAGCGCATTCTCGTCGGTCTCCTCGCGCGCGGACACATCTTGCTCGAGGGCGTGCCGGGTGTCGCGAAGACGCTCGCTGTCGAGACGTTCGCCCGCGTCGTCGGCGGGTCGTTCTCGCGAGTGCAGTTCACCCCCGACCTCGTGCCCACCGACCTGATCGGTACGCGTATCTACCGGCAGGGCCGCGAGGAGTTCGACACCGAGCTCGGCCCGGTGGTCGCGAACTTCCTGCTCGCCGACGAGATCAACCGCGCACCCGCGAAGGTGCAGTCGGCACTGCTCGAGGTGATGGCCGAGCGGCACGTCTCGATCGGCGGCAAGACGTACTCGATGCCGGATCCGTTCCTGGTCATGGCGACGCAGAACCCGATCGAGAACGAGGGTGTCTACCCGCTGCCCGAGGCGCAGCGGGACCGCTTCCTGTTCAAGGTCCTCGTCGACTACCCGTCGGTGGAGGAGGAGCGCGAGATCGTCTACCGGATGGGCAACGTCCCGCCGACCGCCTCCCAGGTCCTCGACCCCGCCGCGATGCTGCGCCTGCAGCGGACCGCGGCGAACGTCTTCGTCCACCACGCGCTCGTCGACTACGTCGTCCGGGTCATCAACGCCACCCGCCGGCCGGCCGAGCTGGGCCTGAACGACGTCGCGTCGTGGCTGTCTTACGGCGCGTCGCCCCGTGCGACGCTGGGCATCGTGGCCGCGGCCCGCGCCCTGGCGCTGGTCCGCGGACGCGACTACGTGATCCCGCAGGACGTCGTCGAGATCATGCCCGACGTGCTGCGGCACCGCCTCGTGCTGTCCTACGACGCACTGGCCGACGAGATCGATGCCGACCAGGTCATCGCCCGCGTCCTGCAGACCGTCGGACTGCCGCAGGTCGGCGCGCAGCCGGTGCCCCAGGGGCAGTACCCGGCCGGACAGCAGCAGGCGCCCAATCCCGGACACGGGCCGAATGGGTATGCGGGACAGCAGGTCCCGCAGTCCGCCGGCCCGATGGACCCGAATTCGGCCCCGGCGAACCGGAATTCACCTCAGTATGGCGGCTAATCGGGACCTACCGCGTCTCGGCGCCGGGCTGCTCGACGAGGCGCAGCTGACGGCGGCGCTGAAGATGCTCGAGCTCACCGTGCGGCGCAAACTCGACGGCGTGCTCCAGGGCGAGCACCTGGGTCTGATCCCCGGACCGGGTTCGGAGCCAGGGGAGGCGCGGGCCTATCAGCCGGGCGACGACGTCCGGCGGATGGAGTGGTCGGTCACCGCACGCACGACCCAGCCGCATGTCCGGCAGATGATCGCCGACCGCGAACTCGAGACCTGGCTCGTCGTCGACGCCTCGGCCAGCCTCGACTTCGGCACCGTCGACTGCACCAAGCGCGACCTGGCCGTCGCGGCGGCCGCGGCTCTGGTCCACCTCACGACCGGCGGCGGTAACCGGCACGGCGCGCTGGTGGTGACCGGTGACGACGTGGTGCGGGTACCGGCCCGTGCCGGGCGTGCGCACGCCCAGAACCTCCTCAAGACCATCGCCACCACGCGGCGCAGTTCGCCCGGGGTCCGGGGCGATCTGAAGGCGGGGATCGAGGCTCTCCGACGGCCCCAGCGCCGTCGCGGCCTCGCCGTCGTCATCAGTGACTTCCTCGGCCCCATCGACTGGGAGCGTTCGCTACGCGCCATCGGCGCCCACCACGAACTCCTCGCGGTCGAGGTCCTCGACCCCCGCGATCTCGACCTCCCGGCGATCGGCGAGGTCACCCTGGCCGACGCGGAGTCCGGGGAGATCCACGACGTGACGATCACCGACGACCTCCGGCGCGACTTCGCGGCCGCGGCGCGCGCACACCAGCAGCGGGTCCACCGCACCCTGCGCAGCTGTGGCGGCGCGATCCTGACGTTGCGTACGGATCGGGAGTGGATCGCCGACACCGTCAAGTTCGTCGCACAACGCCGCCGCGGTCTCGCGGCGGGGGTGGGGTAGGTCGATGCTGTCCAGTCCCTGGTGGTTGCTCCTGCTCCTGGTCGTGGCGTTACTCGGCGCCGCGTATGTCTACATGCTGCGCCGGCGGCGGCAGCGTGCGCTGACCTTTGCGAACCTGGACCTGCTGAAGTCGGTCGCGCCCGCCGATCGGAGTCGCCTGCGGCACCTTCCGATCGCGCTGCTGATCATCTCGCTGATCCTGCTCACGGTCGCGCTGTCCGGGCCGCAGGCCGATCGCAAGGTGCCGCGCAACAAGGCGACCGTCGTCCTGGTGATGGACGTGTCGCGGTCGATGAACGCCACCGACGTGTCGCCGTCGCGGATCCGTGCGGCGCAGGAGGCCGCCAAGAAGTTCGCCGACGAACTGACCGAGGGGATCAACCTCGGACTGATCTCCTTCGCCGGTACCGCCGCGAGCCTCGTGTCGCCGACGCCGGACCACAACGCCACCAAGGTCGCGGTGGACAAACTGCGGCTCGACGACAAGACGGCAACCGGGGAGGGCATCTTCGCGGCCCTGCAGCAGATCAGCACGCTGAACGCGGTGCTCGGCGGGACCGAGGGCGCACCACCTGCGCGGATCGTGCTGCTCTCCGACGGCAAGGAGACCGTCCCGGACGACCCCGACGACCCGCGGGGTGCGTTCACCGCGGCTCGGAAGGCCAAGGAGGAGAAGATCCCGGTCTCCACGATCTCCTTCGGTACCCGGACCGGCACCGTCGAACTCGAGGGCGACCGGGTGCCCGTGCCGGTCGACGACGACTCGCTGCGCAAGATCGCCAACCTGTCCGGTGGCGACTTCTTCACCGCGGCCAGCCTCGACGAGTTGAACAAGGTCTACGAGCAGCTCCAGGACGAGATCGGTTACGAGACCCGTCGAGGGGACAACTCGAAGCCGTGGCTGATCGCCGGTACGTTGTTCGCGCTGGTGTCGGCCTTCGCCGCGCTGGCCATCAACCGCCGGCTGCCCTGACGCGGATGTGTCCGGGGTGTGCCGCAAGTGCCCCCCGTCCGCCGACCGCGTGTCACCCCCCCGCAATGAGAACGGATAAGTTGAACACCCATGACGGCAGCTAGCAACGAAGCGCAGAATCCCTCCCGCTCGGTCCTGGTGACCGGCGGCAACCGCGGAATCGGCCTGGCCGTGGCCCAGCGACTGGCGGCCGACGGTCACCGGGTGGCGGTGACGCACCGCGGTTCCGGAGCACCGGACGGACTGTTCGGCGTCAAGTGCGATGTCACCGACTCGGAGTCGGTCGACCGCGCCTTCGCCGAAGTCGAGGCGCATCAGGGTCCCGTCGAGATCCTCGTCGCCAACGCGGGGATCACCGAGAACATGCTCCTCATGCGACTGTCCGAGGAATCCTTCGAGAAGGTCCTCGACGCGAACCTCACCGGCGCGTTCCGGTGCGCCAAGCGCGCCACCAAGGGGATGCAGCGCGCCAAGTGGGGCCGGATGATCTTCCTCGGCTCGGTGGTCGCGATGTCCGGCATCCCCGGCCAGGTGAACTACGCGGCCTCGAAGGCGGGCCTGATCGGGATGGCGCGCTCGATCGCGCGTGAGATCGGCTCGCGCAACATCACCGCGAACGTGGTGGCGCCCGGGTTCATCGAGACGGACATGACCGCGTCGATGGAGGACCGCTACATCGAGATGGCCAAGCAGGCGATCCCGCTCGGCCGAACCGGCAAGCCCGAGGACGTCGCGGCGGCCATCAGCTTCCTCGCCTCCGACGAGGGCGGTTACATCTCCGGTGCGGTCCTGCCCGTCGACGGCGGAATGGGCATGGGGCACTGAACTGCCGAGCGCGGTCGCACGGCTACTGACCCGCGCAGCGCGGTCGTAAGGCACGTCAATCAACGTCGATCTCAGGAGCACATCTTCGTGAGCGGAATCCTGGACGGGAAGACCGTCCTCATCACGGGCATCATCACCGATGCGTCGATCGCCTTCCACGCCGCCGCCATGGCGCAGGAGCAGGGCGCCACGGTCCTCATCACCGGCATCCCGGAACGGCTCCGGTTGATCGACCGGATCGCCAAGCGGTTGCCGAAGGAGGTGCCGCCGGCCATCGGGCTCGACGTCACCAACGAGGACGATCTCGGCGCGCTCGCCGGGAAGCTCACCGAGCTGGCGCCGCAGGGCATCGACGGCGTGATGCACTCGATCGCGTTCGCGCCGCGCACCCTGATGGGTCCCGAGGCCAAGCCGTTCCTGGAGGGGCCGGGCCCCGACGCCGCCAAGGCCTTCGAGATCTCGGCGTGGAGTTATGCCTCGCTCGCCCGCGCCGTACTCCCCGCCATGAACGAGGGCGGCTCCATCGTGGGCATGGACTTCGATCCCCGCACCGCGATGCCGTACTACAACTGGATGGGTGTGGCGAAGGCCGCGCTCGAGTCGGTGAACCGGTACGTGGCGCGCGAAGTGGGCAACGCGAAGAACATCCGGTCGAACCTGGTGGCCGCCGGCCCGATCAAGACCCTCGCCGCGAAGGCGATCGCTGGTACCGCGACCGATGACGCCAAGCAGCTCAACATGCTCAACGAGTACTGGGACGGCGCGTCCCCGATCGGCTGGGACGTCGACGACCCCAGCGTCGTCGCGAAGTCGGTGTGTGCGCTCCTCAGCGACTGGCTGCCGGCGACCACCGGTTCCATCGTCTACGTCGACGGTGGCGCCAGCCACAACACCTGGTTCCCGGAGGGCATGACCACCGGCTCATGAGTTCGCCAGCACCTGGGGACACCGCGCCCGTCGATCCCGCACCGTTCGTTCCCGCGCCGTTCGATGCCGTCCTGTTCCTGTCGTTCGGCGGACCGGACGGGCCCGAGGACGTGATGCCGTTCCTGGAGAACGTCACTCGCGGCCGGGGGATCCCGCGCGAACGGCTCGAGTCGGTGGCCGAGCACTACCTGCACTTCGGCGGCGTCTCACCGATCAACCGGCTCAACCTCGAGATGATCGATGCCCTGCGTGCGGAGCTCGACCGACGTGGTGTCGACCTCCCGGTGTATTTCGGCAATCGCAACTGGCACCCGATGGCCGAGGACACCCTGGCCGAGATATACCGCGCCGGTCATCGCCGGATCCTCGTGTTCCCGACCTCGGCGTGGGGCGGCTACTCGGGGTGCCGGCAGTACCACGAGGACATCGACCGGGCGGTCACGGCGCTCGCCGAACGTGAGCCGACGAGCGGTGAACCCGACGGCGCGGTGGTGCTCCGCAAGCTCCCGCAGTACTGGTCGCATCCGGCGTTCGTCGCGGCCGGGGCCGACGCGGTGCGCCGCGCTCTGGACGCCCTCGGGCCCGGTGAGGAGGCGCCGCGGCTGGTGTTCACCGCCCACTCGGTCCCGACCTCGGCCGATGAGGCGTCGGGTCCCGCGGCCGACGGCGGGAAGCTGTACTCGCGCCAGGTGCTGGCCGCGTCGCAGGCGGTCGCCGATGAGCTCGGCATCGCCGACTTCGACCAGGTCTGGCAGTCACGGTCGGGTCCACCGCAGATCCCGTGGCTGGAACCGGACATCTGCGACCATCTGGAGAACCTTGCCGCGGAGGGTGTCCGACGGGTGGTCGTCTACCCGGTGGGGTTCATCTCCGACCATCTCGAGGTGATCTGGGATCTCGACAACGAGGCCGCGGAGGTCGCCGAGCGCCTCGGCATGGACTATGTCCGCGCCGACACCGTGGGTCCCGATCCGCGGTTCATCTCGATGATCGGCGAATTCGTGGAGGCGTACGCCGGGGGCTTCGGCGACCTGTCGGCGATGGGATGCGGAGACAACGGACGCACCTGTCGAGACCGGTGCTGTGTGCCCGCGACCCGGCCGGCACGCAGTCGGTAGTCCCGGTCAGTTCTGGGGCCGCAGCAGCTCGAGGATCGTGTGGTTGACCGCCGCCGCCCGTGCGGTCCGCGTGAGCGCCTGGAGTCCCCGGAGCGTCGCGTCGCCGGAATCCCATTGTCCGGCACTGTCGCCGATCTCCACGTTGCGCGCCCCGGCGAGGTCGACGATGGCCTCGACCTGCGCCGCCGTGTCGATCAGGCGGGTGGAGCGCGCGTCGAGGAGATGCGGGGGCAGGGCGACCCGATGCCTCGAGGTGAGCGCTGCGAGTTGCGTACGGAGGTCGCTTGCGTCGGCCGACCGGCGTCCGCCGAGCCCGCCGATGATCGTGGTCGCCTCTCGAACTGCTTGCCGCAGTTCGTATTCCAGATCACCGGCACTAGGTCCCGCGGATACGAGATGACCGAGGTCGAGGGAGGCGTCGTAGCGGTGGGCCGACCATGTGCACGTGACGAACGGTGGATCGTCGGTGTCGGCGGCGAACGCCGGGACGAGCGCGAGCGTGCCGTTGCCCGCCGCGTCGTCGACGAGCAGCACCTCGCCCGCGCCGAGCGCGGCCGACGTCGCCACATGGGGTGGGAGTCCCTGCGGATCACCCGTGGAGGGCAGGCGGACGACGAGGCGTCGAGCGGGTCGCAGCAGCGCGAGCAGATCGAGCACCCCGTTCGCCGAACCCGTTGCGGGCGAATTCTGTTCGGCCCCGGCGACCCCGCCGTCGGGCCAGTGCAGGAGGTGCCGGTCGGCGGATTCCGCCAGGGCTTCGATCACGTCGTCGGGGGAGCACCGGCCGGTGAGCCAGGCGGCCGACCACGCGCCGAGGGCGCACGTCGGCCACGCGACGGTGGCGGAGAGCAGGCGGCTGCGTTTCATCAAGAAGCCAGGATACCGGCGAGGCCGGTGGGAGCCGGGCGTGGCAACCCCGCGGGCGGGCCCGCGGGGCATACGGTGTGTGCGCCGCCCGACCTGTCCATCGCGGCGGCGTGATCACGAGATGACCGATCGAGAGATGGTGGTGTGCGATGGATGACCGCTACGGACGCGATGTGCTCTCCCAGCCCCGTCGGGCGAAGCCGCGTCCCGCGGAGGTCGCCGCGGATCGCGATCTGGTCGTCGAGGACGCCGCCACCGGCTTCTGCGGTGCGGTCGTCGGGCTCGAGAAGAGCTACGCCGGCGATCTCGTCCGGCTGGAGGACCGGCGAGGTCAGACGCGGGTGTTCCTGATGCACCCCGGCGCGTTCCTCATCGACGGTCGGCCGGTGACGCTCGTACGGCCGCGCACCAGAGGCCCGCAGCAGCCGGCCATGACGGCGTCGGGATCGCGAGCAGCCCCTCGCGCCCGCGCGCGGACCGCGCGCGCCAGCCGGCTCTTCGTCGAGGGCGTGCACGACGCGACACTCCTCGAGCGGGTGTGGGGTGACGACCTCCGCGCGGAGGGCGTGGTCGTCGTCAGCCTCGACGGCCTCGACAACCTCGAGGCGGCACTCGACGAATTCCAGCCGGCACCGCATCGCCGGGCCGGTGTCCTCGTCGACCATCTGGTGGCGGGTTCCAAAGAAGCACATCTCACCGCCGAGGTCGGGGAGCACGTCCTCGTGTGCGGGCATCCCTACATCGACGTCTGGGAGGCGGTGAAGCCGGCGTCGGTGAAGATCCCGGCGTGGCCGCACATCCCGCGGGGCACCGACTGGAAGACCGGGGTGTGTGCCGAGCTCGGCTGGGGGGACCCTCGTGACGGCTGGCGCCGGGTGCTGGGCGGGGTGAGCAGTTTCCGGGATCTCGAGGTCGCTCTGCTGCGGTCGGTGGAAGAACTCATCGATTTCGTGACCGCGGCCGAAGAGCCCAGGTGACGCACACGGCCTGACGCCCACCGGGGCCCACCCGCGTCGTGAGCGCCGAAGGCGGTTCGGACATCTCTGGCAGACTGGACCCATGAGCGCCCTGCTGTGGTTGGCGGCCGCGATCGTCCTGGTGGTCGCGGAGATGTTCGGTGGCGAACTCGTCCTGCTCATGCTCGCCGGGGGCGCATTCGCGGCCGCCGGTGTCGATTTCGCGTTCGAGACGCCGCTGTGGGTCGAGGGGCTGGTCTTCGCGCTCGTCTCGGTGCTGCTGCTGGTTGCGGTCCGTCCGATCGCCCGTAAGCACATGCTGAACCGTCCGGCGGTCCTGATGAACACCGAGGCGCTCGAGGGTCGGCCGGCGGTGGTGACCGAACAGGTCGACGCCCATGACGGACGCGTCAAGATCGGCGGCGACGTGTGGTCGGCCCGCACGATGGACCCGACCCAGGTGCTCGAACCCGGAACCCACGTGACCGTCGTGGAGATCGACGGCGCGACCGCGGTGGTGTGGCGCGCCTGAATGCGGCCGCCGCGACACCGCCGAACGACAACGCTGGAAGGTGACCATGGAGTACGAGATCTTCGGCCTGACCGTCATCGTTTTGCTCGTGTTGCTCGTGGTGGTGATGCTGGTCAAGTCCGTCGCGCTCATCCCGCAGGCGGAGGCCGCGGTCATCGAGCGACTGGGCCGCTACACCCGCACCGTGTCCGGCCAACTCACCCTGCTGTTGCCGTTCATCGACCGCATCCGCGCCCGCGTCGACGTCCGTGAACGAGTGGTGTCGTTCCCGCCGCAGCCGGTCATCACCGAGGACAACCTGACGCTGTCCATCGACACCGTCGTCTACTTCCAGGTCACCAATCCCCGGGCCGCCGTGTACGAGATCGACGACTACATCGCCGGCGTCGAGCAGCTGACGATCACGACGCTGCGCAACGTGGTCGGCGGGATGACGCTCGAGGAGACCCTGACCTCCCGCGATTCCATCAACGGCCAGCTGCGCGGAGTCCTCGACGAAGCGACCGGCCGCTGGGGCCTCCGGGTCGCGCGCGTCGAGCTGAAGTCGATCATGCCGCCGCCGTCGATCCAGGAGTCGATGGAGAAGCAGATGAAGGCCGACCGCGAGAAGCGGGCGACGATCCTCTCGGCCGAGGGCCAGCGCGAGTCGGCGATCAAGACCGCCGAGGGCAACAAGCAGTCGCAGATCCTCGCCGCCGAGGGTGCCAAGCAGGCCGCGATCCTCGCTGCCGAGGCGGATCGGCAGTCGCGCATCCTGCGGGCGCAGGGCGACCGCGCCGCGTCGTACCTCAACGCCCAGGGTGAGGCGAAGGCGATCGAGAAGACCTTCGCGGCGATCAAGGCGGCCAAGCCGACCCCGGAACTCCTGGCCTACCAGTATCTGCAGCAGTTGCCCGAGATGGCCAAGGGCGAGGGCAGCAAGGTGTGGGTGGTGCCGTCCGACTTCGGTTCGGCCCTCCAGGGTTTCGCGAAATCCTTCGGTGTCCAGGGAGACGACGGCGTGTTCCGGTACGAGCCGGCCGACTCGCCGCCCTCGCCGATCGACGACTCGGAGACCGAGGATTGGTTCTCGATGGCCTCCGATCCCAAGGTCGCCCAGGCCGTTGCCGAGGCGGAGGCGGTGGCCCGCACCCCGGTCGCGCCCGAGATCACCGCTCGTGCGTCGCGCGCGTCGCGCCATGCGTCGCCGGTGGGGTCCGAGCCGGCCGAGCTCACCGATGGTGCGTGGTCCCAGCCCGTACAGCCCGAGGAGCCGGGGCCGGCCGAGCCCACGACCTGAGAACGGCTCAGCGGATGAGGTGCTCGACGCCCGCCATGCCGACCGCCCACATCACCGAGGCGAAGGTGCCCATGATGAACTGCTCGGCCGCATGCGGGGCGCGCAGCTCGGGGTAGCGGGCGAGGCTTTTCACGGCCAGGATGATCGCGAGGCCTTCGGGCCACCCCGCCATCAACGTGGTGACGACCGCGAGGCGTTCGAGGTATCCGATCACCCGGCCGCCGCGCAACGGCCCGGCTTCGGCCGGGTCGGCCGGGGCGGGCGCCGGGGAGTCGGGAGCGTCGGTGTCGTCCCCGGATCCGTCATCCGGCGACCCCTCCGGATCGGGTCCGGGCCCCGTGCGCTGGCCGACCCCGCCGGCGACGAGGACCGTCCGGACCACGGGTCCGCCGCCGGTGATCGCCGCGAGCGCGGCGACGACCGGGACGGCCGAGGCGAGGAAGCCCGTGGCGGGCGCTGCCACGGCGGCGAGGACGGCGGTCACCCCGGCCAGGACCAGCAGGACGACGGCTCCGATGACGTCGAGTCTGCGTACGACGGACACCGGCGCGTGGTTGCGCTTCTCCCGCGTCGCGAGCGCCCAGGTCGGCGTCGCCAGCGCGGTCAGGAGAAGAAGGGTGATCGCTGCGGTGGTCATGCCGATCCTCCGGACGGGCTGTGTCGGTCGGCCTCGGCGAGCGCGTCGGCGACGAGGCCGAGGGAATCGGATTCCAGATCCCACGCCGCGGTCCGCAGCCGCTGACTCATGGCCTGTGGCGTGATGTCGAGTTCGGCGGCGGCCTCGACCTGGGTGAGGCCGCGGCGCATCAGCTCCACCGCCTCCCGGCCGGCGGCACTGCGCGCGGTGATCACATCGGCGATGAGACGGCCGGCCGTCTGGGCGTGACGGGACCAGCGAGTCTCCGGGCCGCGGACACAGAGGGGGACCCGCTGCCGCTTGGCGGCCTCGACGGCGTCGCGAGCGTGGACGAAGGCAGGCCCGCGCCCGGCCCGGGTGGACGGGGGGAGAGGCTCGTCGACCGGTCCGGCGCCGATGCCGACACTCCAGTGACCCTCGGCGGTGAGTTCGACGGCCAGTCGGGCGGCCGTCACCGGATCGGCGAGGACTCCCTGGATCTCGTCGCCCGCGGTACGTTCGAAGGCCCGTACGGTCTGGACCGATGCGAGAGCGGTGAGGATGGCGTCCACCCGGTCGATGTCGTGGCGACTCCCGCGTTGGTCGACGGTGAGTACGAACATCACTCAAGGCTATGCACTTGATCGCTGTGAATCAAGTCCCCTGACTGGATGGGATCGCGCTAGGTGACTTGATCCCCGAGGATCAAGTCGCTGCGCTTGTCGCGTTCGACGACGAGACCGGCAGGCGGGAGTCGAGCACCAGACCGGCGATGCCGATCGCAAAGAGGCCACCGGTGACCGCGAGCTGGAGGGGATGCGTGTCACCGGTCAGGGAATCGCCCAGCATGACCACCGCCGCGGTGCCGGGGGCCATACCGAGGATGCTGGCAATCGCGTACGGCGCGAGACGCACCGAGGACAGAGCCGAGCAGTAGTTCGCCACCGAGAACGGGCATGCCGCGATGAACCGCAGCGACCCGACCGCCAACCAGCCACGACGCTCGAGCCGGTACTCGACGGCACGGACCACCGGTGCCTTCAGATACGGCTGCACGCGGTCGCGTCCGACTCGGCGGACCAGGACGAAGGCTGCCACCGCCGCCACCGACGAGGCGATCATCGCCCCCGCGAAACCGACCAGCGGTCCGAAGAAGATCCCGGACATCACCGTGAACGTCGACCGCGGGATCGGGGCGATGGTGACGACCGCGTAGGCGAGGAAGAACAACCACACGAAGGCCGGTCCCAGATCCGCGCCCCAGTCGCGGACGCTCGAGATCGAGGGCAGCGGGACGAAGTAGGACGCGGCCAGGACGGCGGCGAGGAGCACGGCGGCGACGAGAGCCCGGCGCAGGATCCGTCGATCGGCCCGACGACGGCCCGACGTCGGCGGGTGACCGTCTCCGGCGCTCGCCGCGTCCGCGATCTCCGCGTCGGCCGCGGTCGGGCCGGCGACATCCTCGCTGACAGCGGATCGATCGGGCACCCGGACACTCTACGCTGGGCCCAGCGGTGTACCGGGTCCCCGAGTGCGCCACGTCACGCCGACCTCGACGCCGAGCCGAGCGAGCGATCGGCTAGTGTCGTGTACGCGCTCATCACAGTGCATTCACGGAGGTGTGCTTCCCCACATGCCACAGCAAACTGACCAGCCCAAACCCGAGTCAGAACTCGACGACGCCTACCAGGCGTGGTCGACGGCCGCCGCGGCCGTTCTGGCGAAGTCGCGACGCGTCGACGTCGACGAGCTGCCCGACACACCCGAGGCGCTGCTCTCGACCGACACCGCCGATGGGCTGACCATCCGGCCGCTCTACACACGTCGCGACGAACTCGCCGAGCCCGGTGTCCCCGGTCGCTTCCCGTTCGTCCGCGGCGCCGACCCCGTGCGTGACGTCACCACCGGCTGGCGCGTCACGGAACGGTTCGGCGACGACGCGACGCCGGCGGCGGATCTCAACGGGCTCATCCTGGAGGCGATGGCCAACGGGACGAGCGGTCTCTGGCTCTCGGTGAGCAGGCCCGGTGACGGGCTGGGGGTCGCCGACCTCGCGACGGCGCTGCGCGGCGTCTACCTCGATCTGGTGCCGGTGACCCTCGATGCGGGCACCGAGGGCATCGCGGCGGCTCGCGAACTGCTCGGCCTGAAGGAAAAGGCCCAGGCCGCTCCGGTCGCCGCCGCTCCGACGGCGGCCACCGTCCACTCCTTCGGCCTGTCGCCGCTGACGGCCGCGTTCTCGGGCCGGGCGACCGTCGATCCCGACGAGGCCACGGCGCTCGCCGCATCCGGGCTGCCCGACGGGGTCCGTACCTTCCGGGTGGACGGCAGCGACTTCGCCACCGCCGGTGCCGACAACGGCCTCGAACTCGCACTGACGGTGGCGGCCGCGGTCGCCCACCTCCGTGACCTCACCGCGGCCGGCCTCTCACCCGAGGCCGCGCTGCGTCAGATCACCTTCGGCGTCTCCGCCGACGACGACCAATTCGCCACGATCGCGAAATTCCGTGCGCTGCGCAAGATCTGGGCTCGGGTGGCCGAGGTCGTCGGCGCACCCGAGGTCGGCGGAGCGCTGACCCACGGCGTGACCGATCTGTCGATGTACTCCCAGCGGGACCCGTGGGTCAACATGCTGCGCAGCACCATCGCGGCATTCGGAGCCGGGGTCGGCGGCGCCGACCAGCTGACCGTCCTGGGCTACGACGCGACCATCCCGGCGGACAAGCGCACCTCGAGCGCGTCCTTCTCGCGACGCATCGCCCGTAACACCCAGCTGCTGCTGCTCGAGGAGTCCAACATCGGACGCGTCCTCGATCCGGCGGGCGGCTCGTGGTTCGTCGAGTCCCTGACCGACGATCTCGCCACGAACGCCTGGACGGTGTTCACCGAGGTCGAGGCCGCCGGCGGTTACCGTGTCGCGCTCGACACGGGCTGGATCGCCGAGAAGGTCGACGCCTCCCTCGCTCGCCGCGACACCGAGGTCGCGCATCGCCGCATCTCGGTCACCGGCGTCAACGAGTTCCCCAACATCGACGAGCGCGCACTGTCGGAGACGACGGGGGCCCCGGCTTCCGCGGTCACCGACGTCGTCACCGGTACGCCGCGCCTCGCGCGGATCGGACGCGCCTTCGAGGAACTGCGGGACCGGTCCGACGTCGTGCTCGCCGAGCACGGTGCACGGCCGTCGATCCTGCTCATCCCGCTCGGCAGCGTCGCCGAACACAACGGCCGCACCACCTTCGTCGCGAACTTCCTGGGTGCCGGCGGCATCACCGTCGTCAACCCCGGCCCGCTGACCGCGGACAAGGTCGGCGACGCGGTGGCCGGGGCGAACACCCCGATCGCGGTCCTCTGCGGAACCAAGGCGCGCTATGCCGAAGAGGGGCCCGCCGCACTCGCGGCCGCTCGCGCGGCCGGTCTGTCGACAGTGCTCCTCGCCGGACCGGACAAGGAATGGCCCGAGGGCGACGATCGTCCCGACGGTTCGCTGCGCGTCGGCATCGATGCGGTGAGCACCCTCGGCGACCTTCTCGACCAGCTGGTCTCGACATCCCCGAAGACGGCGGGAGCAACGGCATGACCCAGACCGAACCCGATCTGACACAGACGATTCCGAACTTCGCCGGAATCGGTCTGACATCGGACGACACCGGTGCGACGACCGCTGATGGTGCCGCGGCCGCGGTCGCCGAGGAACTCGCCTCGGCGCACGGATACTCGGTGGACCAGGTCACCTGGAGCACCCCGGAGCAGATCGACGTCACGCCGGTGTACACGCGCGCCGAGCGCGACGCCGTCCTCGACGATGCCGAACATCCGTACCCGCTCGATTCCGTTCCCGGTGCCGCACCGTTCATCCGGGGCCCGTACCCGACGATGTACGTCAACCAGCCGTGGACCATCCGCCAGTACGCCGGCTTCTCGACCGCGGCCGAATCCAACGCCTTCTACCGCCGCAACCTCGCGGCCGGCCAGAAGGGACTGTCGGTCGCATTCGACCTCGCGACCCACCGCGGCTACGACTCCGACCATCCGCGCGTCGCCGGTGACGTCGGCATGGCCGGTGTGGCGATCGACTCGATCCTCGACATGCGTCAGCTCTTCGACGGGATCGACCTCGGCAGCGTGTCGGTGTCGATGACGATGAACGGTGCGGTGCTGCCGATCCTCGCGCTCTACGTCGTGGCCGCCGAGGAGCAGGGTGTGCCGCCGGAAAAACTGGCCGGGACCATCCAGAACGACATCCTCAAAGAGTTCATGGTCCGCAACACCTACATCTATCCGCCGAAGCCGTCGATGCGGATCATCTCCAACATCTTCGAATACACCAGCCAGAAGATGCCGAAGTTCAACTCGATCTCGATCTCCGGCTATCACATCCAGGAGGCCGGGGCGACGGCCGATCTGGAGCTGGCCTACACGCTCGCCGACGGCGTCGAGTACATCCGCGCCGGACTCGAGGCCGGCCTGGACATCGACAAGTTCGCCCCGCGACTGTCGTTCTTCTGGGGCATCGGCATGAACTTCTTCATGGAGGTCGCGAAGCTGCGTGCGGCGCGTCTGCTGTGGAGTGAGCTCGTCGCCGAGTTCGATCCGAAGAACGCGAAATCGCTGTCGCTGCGCACACATTCGCAGACCTCGGGCTGGTCGCTGACCGCCCAGGACGTGTTCAACAACGTGGCCCGCACCTGCGTCGAGGCGATGGCCGCCACACAGGGTCACACCCAGTCGCTGCACACCAACGCCCTCGACGAGGCCATCGCGCTGCCGACCGACTTCTCGGCCCGCATCGCGCGCAACACCCAGCTGCTCCTGCAGCAGGAGTCGGGCACCACCCGTCCGATCGATCCGTGGGCCGGTTCGAACTACGTCGAGTGGCTCACGCATCAGCTCGCGCAGAAGGCGCGCAAGCACATCCGCGAGGTCGAAGAGGCCGGCGGCATGACGCAGGCCATCAACGAGGGCCTGCCGAAGCTGCGCATCGAGGAGGCCGCGGCGCGCACCCAGGCGCGTATCGACTCCGGCCAGCAGCCGTTGGTGGGCGTGAACAAGTACCAGGTCGCCGACGACGAGGAGATCGAGGTCCTCAAGGTCGAGAACTCGAAGGTGCGCGCCGAGCAGCTCGAGAAGCTGGACCGGCTTCGCGGACAACGCGATTCGGCTGCGGTCGAGGCGGCCCTGGCCGATCTCACCGGCGCCGCCGCGTCGTCGGAGGGTGGCCTGGAGAACAACCTGATGGCCCTGGCCATCGAGGCAGCACGGCACCAGGCGACGGTCGGTGAGATCTCCGAGGCACTCGAGAAGGTCTATGGTCGCCATCAGGCGGAGATCAAGACGATCAGCGGGGTGTACCGACATGAGGCGGGCGAGGTGAGCAACATCGACGCGGCCATCGAGGCCGTGCGCCAGTTCGCCGAGGCGGAGGGCCGCCAGCCGCGTGTCCTGGTCGCGAAGATGGGCCAGGACGGTCACGACCGCGGCCAGAAGGTGATCGCGACCGCGTTCGCCGACCTCGGCTTCGACGTCGACGTGGGCCCGCTGTTCGCCACGCCGGAGGAGGTGGCCGCGCAGGCCGCCGACAACGACGTGCACGTGGTGGGTGTGTCGTCGCTGGCCGCCGGGCACCTGACGCTGGTCCCGGCCCTGCGGGAGGCGCTGCGCGAGGTCGGCCGCGAGGACATCATGGTGGTCGTCGGCGGCGTGATCCCGCCCGGCGACTTCGCCGAACTGTACGAGGCCGGCGCCGCCGCGATCTTCCCGCCCGGATCGGTCATCGCCGACTCGGCCGTGGAACTCATCGGCAAGCTCGCCGACACCCTCGGCCTGGAACTGCCCGGGGCGACCGCGAACTGATGGCGGTCCAACCGCGACGTCCCATCGACGTCGACGCGCTGGCCGACGCTGTCCTGGCCGATCGCCGCGCCGATCTGGCGCGTGCGATCACGCTCGTCGAGTCCAAGCGCGCCGATCACCGGGCCGCCGCCCAGGAGCTGTTGCTGAAGCTGACGCCGCACGCGGGCAAGTCGTTCCGCGTCGGCATCACCGGCGTCCCCGGCGTGGGCAAGTCGACGACGATCGAGGCGCTCGGTATGCACCTGCTGGAGCTGGGCCACAAGGTGGCGGTGCTCGCCGTCGACCCCAGTTCGACGCGCACGCGGGGCTCGATCCTCGGCGACAAGACCCGAATGGGCCGGCTGTCGACGGCCGAGAACGCCTACATCCGGCCATCGCCGACGTCGGGCACGCTCGGCGGCGTGGCCAAGGCCACCCGCGAGAGCATCGTGCTCGTCGAGGCGGCCGGCTTCGACGTCGTGCTCGTCGAGACGGTGGGCGTCGGGCAGTCCGAGGTGACGGTCGCGAACATGGTCGACACGTTCACGTTCCTCACCCTGGCCCGCACCGGGGATTCGTTGCAGGGCATCAAGAAAGGTGTCCTCGAACTCGCCGACGTGGTCGTGGTGAACAAGGCCGACGGCAAACACCTCAACGAGGCGAAGAGCGCGGCACGCGAGTTGAAGAACGCGCTGAAGCTGATCTACCCGCACGACGCGCTGTGGATGCCGCCGGTGCTGACCATGAGCGCGATCGAGAACACCGGCGTCGACGAGTTCTGGAAGACCGTGGTACGCCACAACGAGACCCTCACCGCGGCAGGAGAGTTCACCGCCCGCCGCAACCAGCAACAGATCGACTGGACCTGGGCGATGGTCAACGACATCGTGCTGTCCCGGCTCGGTGACTCACCCGCCGTGCGCGGGATCAGCGGCGACGTGGAGCAGCAACTGCGGGACGGGTCGCTGACCCCGGCCCTCGCCGCGCAACGGATCGTGGACGCGTTCGACGAGCGCTCTCACTCTGCTCCCTAAACCGCAAGAACGACCTACTCCTGCTCCCTGAGGTGTGAGCGAAGCGAGCCACGAAGGGCTTCGCAACGTGTATCACCAGGCCCTTCGTGGCAGTGAGAATGGGTGTGGTGATTGTCGGGGGTGAGGTCTGACCTGCTTCGTGGCTGACCGTGGTGTCATGGACGAGATCTGTCGACCTCATTCCGCCGGTGATCGCCGCCGCAAA